>JBLNDI010000154.1:0-16578 GCA_050261495.1 Bacillota bacterium | reverse complement strand
ATTTTAGGGGTGAGTAAATTAGCTTGCTCCTGAAATAGAGACCTCGAAAGCCATTCGAGTTTTCGAGAAGATTAATAAGGGTGAGAGAGGTTATTTGCATGATTCTCGTGTTGGTGGCATTTGCTGCTGTTATAGTTGCCATATGGACGGCATCGTCGGGAAGGTATGCCGATGTCGTCAAGCTCGCGGATAAAAAGTCATATCCTCTCAGATTCATGCTGCCGGCTGGTCTTTACCTGCTGGATTTGTTCAAGTACGGCTTCAACACAGGTTATGACCGGAAGCTGATTGCGTCAATTACCGAGCTCCATGGCCATAAACAGGCAATTACGCTGCTCAGGATCCATATGGGAAACAAGATAGCTATGATGCTTTTATCCCTGCTATTTGTCCTTTTTATAGGGACTATTGCAAAACCGGACGTTGGCTACCTGGTATTTGCGATATCCCTGCCTGTCGGAATTGCGGTGTTTACGGACAGGGATTTGTTTGAAAAGGTAAAAAAGAGAAGGCTGGCCATACAGATGAACTTCCCTGACTTTGTCAATAAGCTGACCCTTCTTATCAATGCGGGAATGACTGTTTCAAAAGCATGGGAAAGAATCGCCCGAGACGGCGGTAAAAATACCCCGTTGTACCAGGAATTAAGCATTGCGGTCAATGCTGTCAGGTCAGGCGTACCGGAGCACAAAGCGTACGAGGAATTTGCAAAAAGGTGCCATGTGCCTGTCGTAACGCGGTTTATTACCGTAATCCTCCAGAACATCAGGAAGGGCAATTCGGAACTTGTTCCAATACTCAGGGTTTATGCGAACGAGTGCTGGGAACTGAGAAAAAACACTGCAAAAAGGTTGGGTGAAGAGGCGTCTACCAAAATGCTCCTGCCGATAACGCTGATGTTTGTTGCGATTTTGCTTATCGTTGGAATGCCGGCGGTACTGGCATTGAGAAATATATAAAACGGAGGTGGATTCAGTGAAAAACCTGCTGAAAAAATTTATGTCCGAGGAAGACGGCCTGGGAACGGTGGAAATCGTTATCATAATCGCTGTCCTGGTTGGCATAGCCCTGATTTTCAGGGATGCGATAATCAAGTTTGTGACGGATATAATGAAAAGCGTTTTTGCCGACGACTCCATAACGAGGGATATCAACAGCAGCAATATAAGGGAAGGAAACCAAATCAATTGATGCTGCGGAAAAGCTGCTGCTTGATGCTATCGGGAAACCTGCTGCAAAGGATTTTGGAGAAAACGCAGAGCAGATTTTGCAAACATGAAGGAAAGAAAGGTTTGAGATTGATTGGCGAATGTACAGAATATGAAAAGCGAACTTGAATTTGCATACGAAAGCGATGAGGTATCCAGTTTCCTCGTGGTCCAATTTAAAACCGAAATAATTGGCTACCAGGCCAGGATGATAGAACTAAACCGCATCAGGTACGTTATTGCTCCGGAAACTGCCGGCAGCGAAGGAGTAAACCGGCTCTATTACAATATCACTTCAAGAATACCGCTGTCATTTTATTTAAAAAGAAAAAAATTTTCAAAGGAGCAATTATTGAAGTTTTTCCTGGATGTAGCCGCTTCTGTAAATGATTCGAGAGGCTATTTATTGCATGTTTCAAATTTCGTTTTCAACCCGGAATATGTGTTTATCAACCCGGAGACCCTTGAACCCTCTCTTGTTTACGTTCCGGCCGCAATCGAGGGGAAAGGGTGCGGGGCGCTGCAGGATTTTATCTGCGACTTGCTTTTGCAGCACATACATGTTGAAGGTTTTGATAGCGGCAACCTGGTCCAGCGGATACTGTCGGCGGTCAAATGCGATACCTTCAACCTTGGGAGCTTCATAGCCCTCATGAATGAGCTGTTGTATTCGCGGGAGCAGAAAATGGAGATTGAAGGGCCTGTTATTGATACGCCGAAAGATGACATATGGGAGGAAAGCCACATAACGGGCAAAAAAGAGAAAGTTCAGGAAAAAACCGGGGATAAGGGCGAAAGAAGCAAAACGGCGCCGGTGTTTGCAGCCTTGGCATTACTGCTGCAGCTTGCCATGGGCGGCATCGTATATTTATGCCGCGGATTCCTGGATAATGCGGGCAAAAATCCGGCCGTTACATATGCTGCGGTTATTATGATCGTAGCGGCGGTGGACGTCCTTTTATTTAAGAAATTATCCCCTTTGAAATTAACCGGTGTGAAAGAAATCAAGGCTGACGGCGGCAAGTTGACGGTAAAGGCCGCATATGCGGAAGCGACGTCAAGTCCGGCTAAGGCGGGGATGCAACATGGCAGGAATGGAGCATGTATCAGTGATGTGCAGATTGACGCCGGAATGTGCAATGTCCGGAACGCCAAGGCAGGTAATACCCGGAATGTGAAGGAAAGCGGCACCTGGGTTGCCAAGGGAGACACTACCTGCGAGAAAGCCGGCAAGAGCCTGGCCCAGCCGATGGATGGCGCAGCGGAAGGAAGCAGGGAAGGCGCTTCATCCAAGGACAGCACAGCCGCGATGGTTCCGGAAATCCAGGGCTCATGCAGGACGGAACTGCTTCGGCACTGCCCGAAGGGAATGCGTATTTTGAAAAGCACTGGAAGGCGAAGCGGCGACGAGGATATCATTATTGACAAGGATGAGTTTATTATCGGCAGGCTGGTGGGACACGTCGATTATGTAATTAACAACAATGCCGTTGGCAAACTGCACGCGGAGCTGATTTTCAGGAATGGAGCGTGCTTTGTGAGGGATTTGAATTCAATGAACGGCACGTATATAAATGATGTACGTATTGAAAGCAATAAAGAATACGAGTTGAAGGAGAACGACAAGCTTCAGCTGGCAAACAGCGAGTTTGTCCTGGTGATGTCATGAGATTGATAAGCTTTAGTCTAAAAGAACGCATGAATCGGAAAAAACTTATGAAGTGGAAGATTTTCAATAATCCTGCAAGCCTGATAAATCCGAAGAGATTACACAGGGCTTTTGCTTTAGCGGTACTGATTGTTATGATTTCAGGCATGACGGCATATGCCGAAAGCCGGGATACATCAAGGGACGCCACTGACTTGGGCGTAGGATATAAGACATCGGAAAAGGTGGATACAGAAACCGGAGCTTTAGACACGGGGATTTCGGAAACCGGTTACAGGATGAAACCGCTGCTGGATAAACTTGCGGCAATGGATTCGATCACGGTTGAAGCATATGTCAGCAGGTTTCATGACATGGACAGGCACTGGTCCAGACAGGTAGTGGGAAAGCTCACTGCTTTAGGTATTATCGCGGGAGTTGGGGATGGCAGGTTTTGCCCGAATAACCCCGTTACTGCCGAACAGTTCATAAAGATGGCGGTTATGGCCATGGGGCACAAGATAGAGCAGGATACGGGGTATTGGGCGCAACCGTTTATTGACATGGCAATGGAGGAAGGCATTATCCGCTATGGGGAGTTTGCGGACTATAAAAAGCCTCTTTCCAGGGAAGAAATGGCGAGAATTATCGTTCGCACCGCCTTAATGGCTGAAGAAGCTCCCGGCAGTAAATACGATACGTACATAATCGGTAAGATTGCCGATTATGAATCAATAAACGACAGCCTAAAGCAGTACGTGCTGGACGGGTATAAGCTAGGGCTGATACAAGGCTCCAATAACAGGTACTACCCGAAAGACACGCTTACAAGGGCGGAAGCTGCGGCAGTAATAATCCGCATATTGGACAAGACCGAGAGGAGACCCACGGCTCCCGGTACGGATGAGGTTATAAAACTGATAGACAACCTGGGCAACCCGATGGAAATATACCCGGGACCCATCAGGGAATACTTCGAAATCGAAAAGGTTATGGAAAAAGCTTTACCGAAGGCGAAGGGATATGCAACTTTATTCTACAATCCTTACGACGGTGCGGTCTGTGTTGATATGTACAGGAGTTATAAAGCATGGCAGCAGGACTGTGTGACGAACGTAATAGCAGCTTTTCAGTCAAACAACACATTCAATGACCCGGATTATCCATTTGCATATACTTTCTATGTCAGACAGAAAGAGGCATACAGGGAGCTTTTCGCAGACTATATAAAGGAGATATTGAAGGCGCTGTACGAAAAGGACGCACAGAAAGCCATTGCGCTTCATGACAAGTATTTAAACATAGAAACAGATAAGCCCGACGGCAGCAATTATTGGAATACACTTAGAATAAATAACAGGCATACAGAATTTGTAGGTGATTCCAGAGGTTTTGCATTTTATGTAAAGCTAAAAGGCGAGAAATAACCGCTAAAAATTGTCATTAAAAAAGTCAATAAAACAACTGTATACTGGAGGTTATATGATGAAGATAAAACAAACCCGGATAATTTCGGTGATTTTATCGCTGGCAGTACTATTGTCTTTTTTCCCGCTTTCGAAATCGGCTGCGGCCGTATCGCCTGGATATGACGACGGCAGATATATGGAGTTTATGGATGATACCGAAAGCGGCAAAGCGCTATATGAGCAGTATAAAGACTCGCTCCCGACGCTTCCCGGGGGCGGCGCGCCGCCGAGGTACATGATGATACAGGGGACGAAGCTGTATATAAACTACCAGCTCTGGATGGACCAGGGAATACTTTGTTACGGCAATTATTCCAAGGTGCCGAAGAATGATTTTAAAAATTCCACGAAAAAACCCGGCCAGCTTGCGATTAAAAATGAAGGGTATTATACGAAGGACGGAAAGCGCGGGGAATACCGCTACCACGGGTATGACGTGAATGGAAACCCTCTTACCAACCTGAACTTTGAGCCCGACTCGGTTGTAACGAAATTCAACGAAAGGGCATGGATCAGAAACCCGTGGGATAATCTGCCGGAAAATAAAAGACCACGGGATAAAATTTATAACGACGCTGCAACGGGCAGACGAAATTACGCCGATCCTACCGTACAGCCCCGCGTGCAAAACTGGATAAACAAGTCCCTCCGGGAATACGGCGGCGTGCCGCTTATAGGGGACATTGTTGACCCTGAAGTATTCCGTTATCTTTACGTGGAATCAGCCCCGACGCTTCTCGGCATCGGGCAGGGGCGCATGTGGCATGACCGGAACGGGACAATATGGTATCAAACTATTGCGGTACCGCAGATAGAAGAAAAAGAAAATCTTCCTGTAACTGCCACAATTGAACTTCTTACCGAACTGCCCGAAAATATTACCGACGTCGGTACCGAAATGGACGACAAGGAGCTGACGCTCAGGTTCAGGGTAACCGGCACGCTCATGGACGATGAAGAACACGCCGACCCCGTAAAAATAACGGTTTACTATGTCAGGTATGACATAAAGGACTGGACCATCTCTTTTACGGGCCCGGGTCAACCGGCACAGGTGGTATCAAATGCCCGTAATATTACTAACAAGGGAAGCTGCGAATTTGAATACAAGACTACATATGGCTTTTTAAAAATGCACAGCCGGACGATAGACGGAAAAACCACATGGAACTTGCGTTTTACGGCTTCAGCAAAGCCAAATTACAGGGACGGTAAGCAGGGGCTGACCGGGAATACGGCGTATGACCTTGGAATAGGCGTAACGGAAATGCCTTCACTTCCGGTAAACGTAATTGAGAATTTCAACCTCGAAAACCACATTCCCGAAACAGCATTTGACGGAGTGCCGTTTGCCGCATATGACAATACCGACATGAGCAGAGTGGAATCCCGAAGGGTATTTGTTGACGGCGTGGAAGTGGATGATAGCTATTTCTTTTCCGGAAGCTTCATATTTGAAGGCGAAGTTGGGGAAAATGGAAGGTTTGCTTATGTAGACTGCGAATACCAGGTGAAGGATTTTCCGGGTGAAGCGGGAAAGCTTGTCACAAGGGACGTTGTTTATATTTATCCGACAAAGCCCATAGCCAATTTCAAAATATCGTCAAATACATGGAAGGAAAACAGGCTTATAACCGTACAAAACACTTGCAATGAGGGCAATATACAGCTTGTCATCCAAAGATACCCCATCGTCCAGTACGAGTGGACATTCGGCGGCGATGTTTCGCAGCTCCGCAAGGGAACTGATACAGACTTTGCAAAACAGCTTTTGTACAAGAAGCCAGGTATATATTCGCTGACCCTTCGCTGCAGAAACACGTTAGGGAAGTGGTCGGACCCTTATACGGTCAGTTTCGAGGTAATCGAGGATATAGGGCCTGCCGTGGGTGCCAACCTTTCGGACGCCATATATACCAGGAACGATACTGTAAAGGCATGGTACTACGATATAGCAAGCACGGATGGGGACACGATCGATTCGTCAACAATAGAATTGTGGTATGATTCGGATAACGACGGCTCGCTTGACCGGAAGATCAAAACCTGGAACAACCAGGAGCAATTCCCGGAATATGTGCCGCAAAAGCTTGGGTATTATAAATACATAATAACGGCAAAAGAGGACTTTGCAGGTGATACGCTGCCCGAACATGTAACGGATGCCGATAAAAAGATTTCTTCGTACTCGGTGGAATTCTGGGTGGACAACTACCAGCCGCTAAGCGACCTTTATATCAATGTTCCCATACAAAGGCCGAGTATCGATATTTACTTCATGCTGGACAAAAACCTTGACCCCGAAATAAAGGATTACATGCTGGAAAATAGGATAAACATGGCCAACTGGCTTTTGGGCAGGAATATCATTCCGAACGTCAATATATGGGATATGAGGACTTACACGTATTCACAGCCCGCAACCACAAGCAAGCATACCGGAAGCAGCTATCCGCCGTCAACCATAACATATTCGAGCAACGGGTATTCCGGCACATTGCAGAGGACAAGCGTTACCAACAACAGGTATTCCAGGGACGAGGGGAGTTACCAGACGGTTACGGAAAGCAAGACAGCGACAGGAACGAGTCCGGGATCCGGATATGCTGTATATGTTTGCGATTCTAATGGCCAATGGTATTGCGCCAATTCCAGCTATACCAATACACCATCGATATCGTACAGCGACAGCCAGGGATTCAGAGGAACGCTTTATAAAACACACGTTACCACCGTTTCCGATACCGGTCCACCTTCGTCTCCCGGCACACCCGGGGACAGATACACTCGGTATATAACGACACTCGGCCACTACAGCGGCACCGTAACCAGGACCGTTACGGTCTGGGTCCCGAAAATAGTTTGGTACGACGATTACACCGGCTACTACTCGGGCACGATATATAAAGATGTGCGGCAGCCTTATACGGATACGTTCGCCCCGACGTCAGACAAGTATGTTGTCTATATCGGCAATGACGCAATATCGGAGCTTTCAGACTTAAATATGGTAATGGGCTTTGTGAAATCGGCAAAGCTTTACCTTGTTGGAACAAACGCTATAAAAGGACAGAGGGCGCATGACAAGCATTTTAACATAGAAGGCAAAACCATAGGACAAGTAGTGGACGAAGTATTAAACGATATAGCCGAAAACAGCCCGAGTGTTGAAAAATACTATGTGCTTCAAAACGAGAGTTTTGTAATGAACGTAGGGCAGTTTGACCTGGAGAACGACGAAATTGTTGAGGCAGGAATGCAGTATGTGCATGATCCCGGTTATTTTGACAACCCGACCGGAAATGAACCCGGAACGGTATCTCACTTTGACGAAAAGACAGGATGGACAACCAAAATAAAAAATAAATTTTTAAACACGGGCAAATATACCATATACCGCAGGGTAAAGGACAAGCCGTCCGACGATCCGGCTTTCGACTCATATTCATATTATTCCGGACTGACTTTCCTGGAAGTATACGTTGTAAGAAAACCCATTGCGCAAGCTGTATTGGATTGGGACTTTGACCCGGTTGCCGGCGTATACAGGACAACATGGGTCGATATGAGCTATGATCCCGATCATCAATTCAGCAGGCCGGACAAGGGCATCGTTGACAGGAATATTACGTGGAGAAAAACGGGAGGACAGTGGAACTACGGCATACCCGATAATCTTGCGCCGGGCGCTTACGAGTTGAAATATTATGTGCTTGACCCCGAAGGGTACTGGTCAGATCCGTTTATTATGAATTTCACGCTGAATCCCACACCGGGAATGCAGTTTAGGGCGTCACTGCGCACGCTTGATGCCAGGTTCGGCCTGGACAGCGTACCTGCGTCCGAGGAACTGGAAGCATATGATTTATGGACCAGGTTCCCCGGAAATGTGCGGCTGGAGATGGCCTTGTACAAAGGCGCGTCCAATGTTGCGCCTGTAAAGAAAGTTGCGTTCGGAAGCGAAACGGGTATAAAAACAAACAATGATATTACCTGGGAAAATGTCATTTACCGAATACCGGACACCCTTCCCGACGGCGTCTACAATTTCAGGATATCGGCAATAGGCGACAGCGGCCAGACGGCGTCAAAGAGTTTCGAAGTCAATGTATCAACACCGCTTGATTTGAACCCGTCATTGCCGGATGAGTTAACTGGAGGCGCTAATATTACTGCTGCAGCAAGCACATCAAAATATGCGGAAACAGTTACCGTTGCTTTGTTCCATGGAACTCCTTACGAACGGAAATTCAGCCTGGTGCAAACGGGAGACGGCGATAATGAAACGAAAATGTGGGAAACCACGCTTACGATACCGAATGGCATTCCGGACGGCAATTATATAGCCAGGTTTACTGCTATTGCTCCCAATGGAAGAACCCAATCAAGGGATGTGGCTTTCAGGCTGACGAACCTTGCAATAACCGGTGTAGACCTGAGCGGGTATTGGAATCACTGGCGCGGACAGATCGATTTGCTTGGCAAGCAGTTGACAAATGAGCCTCACAGGTTCCTTTCACTGGAGTGTGTGAAAATCAAAGTTACAACGATCGGAGATCCCGAGAAGGTCACGATCCGATTCAGTCCTGAACTAGAAGCCATGCGCTATACGGATAAAAACGGCCATACCTATGATTACAGCCATGATTTCTTCGGCTACGAGGTGAATTTCCCGGAGGACTCGACATTTTCCGTAACCGGGAACCAGGTATACTGGGAATACTACCTGCCGCTGGCTCCTTCCACCAAGGACTGGAACGACAACAGGCTGAGGCCGTCATACCATATGACAGTTACTGCTTACAAGGGCGAAAACTCCGTCAGCCTGACCATAGACGATATCGATATAACAGGCAATATCTATGACCTGACATATATCCAGCCCAAGTAATAGCTGCAGGGTGTTTGTACTGGCGAAACTTGAACGCGGAACCCATGAGGATACCCGGAATACTTCGGCATGGATGCCGAAGACGCTTGTCCTGAGCCACGGATGGCGCGCCTGCGTTGAAGTGATACAGGACATTACAGCCTGCCCATGACGTAACCCGGTGTCAAATTGCAAGCTGCCCAAGCCGCCCAATCAATTTCTTATATATGGCATCCGGCCTGTTCTTGTGGTAGAATAAATTTATTCTTATACGGAGGTTTTAGTATGGATAGAGGGCATATAACCTGGGATGAATATTTTATGGGGGTTGCTCTTCTCTCGGCTTACCGGAGCAAGGACCCGAATACGAAGGTGGGAGCGTGCATCGTGGATTCCAGGAAGAAAATAGTCGGCGTCGGGTACAACGGTTTTCCGACCGGCTGCGACGACAACCTGCTGCCCTGGAAGAGGGAAGGGGAGTACCTGGATACCAAGTACCCGTACGTTTGCCACGCCGAGTTGAATGCGATCCTCAACAGCACGAACAGGTACCTTGACGACTGCACGATATACGTAGCATTATTTCCCTGCAACGAGTGCGCGAAGGCCATCATCCAGTCAGGCATAAAGAATGTCATTTACCTGGATGACAAGTATAAGGATACGGATGCTGTCATTGCTTCAAAGAAGATGTTTGACATGGCAAAAGTGAATTACAGGAAACTTGAGGTGGAGATTGATTCCATAGTGCTCAGATTCAAGGGTGATTTTGAAATCCTGTAATCCCACACCCGGTATAATATGTAAGTAACACGCAGATGATAATAATTGGGACGGAAATATTGGCAGGAAGGATGAAATTGGTGAGCTGGTTCGATAATTTAAGCCGGAAATACGGCAGATTTGCGATCAGGAATCTTATGCTGTACATAACGGCGCTAAATGGCGCAGTATACCTGGTATCGCTTTTTGATTACCGGGTCGCAATGAAACTTATGCTTATCCCGTCTCTTGTTTTGAAGGGCGAAGTATGGAGGCTTGT
The DNA here is from genome assembly GCA_050261495.1 of Bacillota bacterium. Taxonomy (GTDB): domain Bacteria; phylum Bacillota; class Clostridia; order Acetivibrionales; family DTU013; genus JBMNKL01. The sequence continues at coordinate 6,341 of JBLNDI010000154.1, read as the reverse complement.
TACGTTCCTGTTTGTTCCGATGGATACGTCGCCTTTATGGCTGGCCATCTCGTTGTACTTTTATTATATGATAGGGTCTGCGTTGGAAAATGAATGGGGTTCTTTCAAGTTCAACATTTATTACCTGGTAGGCGTTATTGGGACTATCGGGGCGTCGTTCATAGGAGGTCTGGGTTCGGCGGCGTTTCTGAATTATTCGCTGATATTTGCTTTTTCATACCTGTTTCCTGATTTCCAAATCATGCTGTTTTTCTTTGTTCCGGTTAAAATAAAATATCTTTCGATATTTTATGCCCTGTACATTGTATATGCTTTCAGGTTTGCGCCGCTCATGGGATTGATAACCCTTGCCGGCTCCGCTTTCAATTTCGTGCTGTTTTTCGGGAAAGACATCATTATGCGCATTGCCAGGAAGCAGAAATCATACTTCAAGCACATGGAATTCGAAGCGAAAAAACCGAGGATCGTGGTCATCCACAGGTGCACGGTCTGCGGAAGAACCGAATGGGACGACAAGAACCTTGAATTCAGGTATTGCGTTGATTGCGACGGCGATTACGAGTATTGCATGGACCACCTGTATACGCATGAACATATTAAAAGGATGTAGTTATTTGAACTCGTCAGGTTTGCTGCCGGACGCTCCGAATTCATAAAGGATTGCGTTTACTATGCGTTCCGACGCCCTACCGTCGCCATAGGGATTTACGGCCTTGGCCATCCTGTCGTACTCCGCCGGGTCTTCAAGGAGATTGATTGCAAGTGATTTTATGGTCTCGCGGCTGGTCCCGGCAAGTTTAACCGTGCCTGCCAAAACAGCCTCGGGCCGCTCGGTTTCATTTCTCAGCACGAGCACCGGCTTGCCCAGCGAAGGGGCTTCTTCCTGAAGACCGCCGGAATCCGTCATTACCATGTATGACCTGGACATCAGGTTGTGCATGTCTTCTATATCCAGCGGATCTATCAAGTATACGCGCCGGTTGGAACCCAGCACCCTAAATGCAGTTTCGCGGACAGCCGGGTTCAAATGTACGGCATATATTATGCGGACGTCCTCATACCTTCCGGCTATGTCGTCCAGTGCCAGGCAGATCTGTTCCAGCGGTTCGCCAAGGTTTTCACGCCTGTGGGCGGTAACGGTGATTATTCTTTTTGCGCGCATATCGATATTTCTCAAAACGGCGTCGTGGAATATGTAATCTTCCTTGACTGTGGACTTCATAGCGTCGATGACGGTGTTTCCCGTAACATAGATTTTTTCGGGCGGTATGCCTTCCTTCAGCAGGTTTGATTTATTTGTCCGGGTTGGGGCAAAATGAAAATCAGACAGCGAGGCTGCCAATTTCCTGTTCAATTCCTCGGGGTAGGGGAAATACTTTTCAAACGTCCTCAAACCGGCTTCTACATGGCCGACAGGGATTTTTCGATAAAAAGCCGCGAGCGCGGACGCGAAGCATGTGGTTGTATCCCCGTGGACAAGCACAAGGTCCGGCCTGGCGACGTCAAGTATGTCCACAAGTCCGTTCAGCGTGCTTGTCGTGATGTGTTCAAGCGTCTGGCCGGCTTTCATTATGTCCAGGTCATAAGCCGGCTTGATCCCGAATATGCGGTTAACCTGGTCAAGCATTTCCCTGTGCTGCGCGGTGACGCATACAACGCAGTCGATTTCCGGACGGCCTTCAAGTTCTTTCACCACCGGGGCCATTTTTACGGCGTCCGGCCTGGTTCCGAACACCGGCATTACTTTTAGTTTTTTCATTTTGTTACCCCATCGGACGGTTTATTGACATTTTTATCAGGAAGGGCTGTTTTCTGCGGTTTTTCCTGGTCCTTTACATATTCGTCGGACATGCTGCCGCTATTATTCATATATTTCGTGCCGCCCGCGACGAAGATCGCGACGGACAGGAGCAGTATAATGGCGCTGAGCGCGCCGCGGTCCGCGAGAACAATGGCGCATAGTCCAAGCGTGCCGCTGACTATATACATTATCAATACCGATTGGCGCTGGCTTAAGCCCATGTCCATAAGCCTATGGTGAAAATGTCTTCTGTCGGCCTGCGCGATCGATTTGTGGTTTGCAATTCTCCTGATGATGGCAAACAGCGTGTCTATCAGCGGCAAGCCCAATACCAGCAAGGGAATCGCTATGGATATCGCGGCGTATGATTTCATTACGCCTTGTATTGAGATAACGCCCAACGTAAACCCGAGGAATGCCGCGCCGGTCTCGCCCATGAATATTTTAGCCGGATTGAAGTTGAACGGAAGAAAGCCCAGCGTGGCGCCGGACAGCGCTGCCGTGATCAATGCCGTATAAACCGCTATCTGCGGACTGACAAGGTCTCCCCTCAGCATCGAAATGAAAAACAGCGAGAGGGAGGATATGGACGAAACGCCCGCCGCGAGGCCGTCCAGCCCGTCAATAAGGTTGATCGCGTTTGTTATGCCTACTATCCATAATACGGTAAGGGGATAGGAAACAACAGGGCTGAGCCTGATATAGTACGGCTTGCCGAACGGGTTCGTAAGGATGGATATCTTCGTATCTGAAATCAGCACCACCGCAATAGCCGCCGCCAGCTGGAACGCCAGCTTTGTTCTTGGCCGGAGATTTTTCTTGTCATCCAGGATACCCATGAATACAATAATGGCGATGCCGGCGATAAGACCTTTGAATTCCTTGAATGTCGCTACAATATTTGATGACGTAGCCAGGTCGAAAACCAGCGAAACAGCGAAACCAATTACGATAGCCAGGCCGCCCAGCAAGGCGATAGGCTTGTTATGCATCCTTCGGTCGTCTTTCGGGATGTCTATTATACCGAACTTGAATGCGATTTTCCTGGCAATCGGTGTTGCCAGAAACGCAATAATGAATGCCAGCGTAAAAGTGATAATGTATTCAGTAATATTTGACAAAATGTCTACACCTGCCTATAACTAACCACCCGAACGCCGGCTTCCTTAAACAAATCCATTACCGGCTTGCCGGGGTATTCTCCTGTAAATACTATTTTCTTTATACCTGCATTAATTGCCATTTTCGCGCATAATATACAGGGCTGATGAGTCGCGTAAAGCGTGCCGTCTTTAACGCTTGTCCCCGAATAAGCGGCTTGAACCAGCGCGTTCTGCGGAGCGTGAATACCCCTGCAGTTCTCGCCGTATTCCTTCTGAACCGCATCAGTTTCATCGCGCAGGCAACCAATCTCGGTACAGTGCCTGCAGCCCGTCGGAGCACCGTTGTACCCGGTGGCAAGAATCCGCCTGTCTTTCACTATCAGTGCGCCCTCCTGGCGCTTGATGCAGGTCGATCTTGTTTTTATTAGCCCGACGATCTCCATAAAATATTCATCCCACGACGGTCTCATAGTATACCTCCTAAAAACATTCTACAGGTTTTTGCGGTATATTTTACAGGATATAAATTGGTCGTGCGGAGAAATATTTAACACCAATCGTGCCGGTAAACGCTTATTTAGTTCCGAACAGCCTGTCCCCGGCATCGCCGAGGCCGGGTACGATGTATCCGTGATCGTTTAGTTTTTCGTCTACCGCGGCACAATAGATCTCAACATCGGGGTGATCCCTGTTGATTCTCTCTATTCCAACTCTTGCCGCAATCAGGCACATTAACTTGATACTGGTAACGTTCCTGTCTTTTATAAACTTGATGGCTGCCGACGCCGAGCCGCCTGTAGCCAGCATCGGGTCCAGTACGACGATTTCCCTTTCGTGGGCGTCGACCGGCAGCTTGCAATAATATTCCACCGGTTCAAGAGTCTCAGGATCCCGCCATAGCCCTATGTGCCCAACCTTCGCCATCGGTAAAAGCCTCAGCATTCCGTCGACCATTCCCAAGCCTGCCCTGAGTATTGGCACGATACCGAGCTTCTTGCCGGAAATCACCTTTGTTTTTGCCATGCCGACGGGCGTCTCTATTTCAACTTCCTTGAGCGGCATGTTCCTTGTTACCTCGTATCCCATCAGCATGGATATCTCGGCCACCAATTCTCTGAACTCCTTGGTCGTGGTGTTCTTATCCCTTAACAATGAAATCTTGTGCTGTATCAGCGGATGATCAAAGACAAAAACGTTATCCATGTACCTTCCCCCTGTCAAGTGTTTCTTGCCATATATTTTTTCTCTGCTTCCGCAAACTTGTCCACCCTTCTCTGGTGCCTTCCGCCTGCAAAAGAAGCGCCAAGCCACGCATCGACGATTTCTGCGGCCAAACCGGGCCCGATTACGCGGCCGCCAAGTGCCAATACGTTTGCGTTATTATGCTCACGGCTCATTTTTGCCATGTAGCAGTTCGTACATAAAGCGGCCCTGACGCCGGGAACCTTGTTAGCCATAATGGATATTCCTATGCCGGTGCCGCAGATGATTATCCCGTATTCATGCGTACCCTTGCTTACGGCTTCCGCCACCATCAGGCCATAGTCATTATAATCGACGGAAGTGGAGCAATCATTTGTTCCAAAATCTTCATACGGTATTCCCTTCCGTTCCAGGTGCCTGATGATTTCGCTTTTTAGTTCATATCCGGCATGGTCGCTTGCTATTGCCAACATATGAAACAACCTCCAAATCAATTCTATATTAATGAATTTATAAAGTCAAAAGCATCCTTAATTTTTTAACTTTTTTGCAAGAACTTCAATTGCCGCCGCAATTTCACGGGCGCATTCCCTGTAGTCATCCAGCGTGCCCCCGAAGGGATCGTTTATATTTCCGGGAACGCCATAAACATATTCTTTCAAAGTGAAAACTTTATGATACGCATCCGGGAACTTTGAAAAGATGTATTGCTTGTGGCTGTCAGACATTGCAAGAATAAGGAATGCGTCACGGACGGATGCGTCGTCCAGCATGCGCGAACTGAAGCCGTGCAGGCTGCTGCCGGGATAATCTTTCAAGGCGGCGATTGCTTCGGGGCTTGGCGGACTGCCTTGAATGGCCGAAATACCGGCCGAAACGGCTTCATATCCGGAGCCGGGCAGTTCCGACGCGGCCGTGCGGTTGAATAAGGCCGCCGCCATCGGGCTCCTGCAGGTATTGCCTGTACATACGAATAATATCTTTTTTTTCATATTTGCTCCTTACAACTTGATTATATTGCCGCTGGAGGCTTTTACGAGCCTGTTCATTACGGCTTGTCCAATGCCGTTGGTATCGGGCGCTTCCGCGAGGATTACGTCCACGCCGGCTTCGTCGAATTCCCTGAGGCGCTTGAAAAGATTGGCCGCAAGGCTTTCAGGGTGCTTTTTGCTTCCGAGCGAAAGGACTTTGCAAAACGCGTAAAGTTCGGTTTCATACAGCGAGGCGGACTCATCCGTGGTAAGCACGCCTACGTAATTTCCTTCATTATTATAGAGTTCCGCGCGCTTGCTTATTTCTTCCGCCACACGCTCGGGACAACCCTGGACAAGCAGTAAAACCGCGTTTGGGGCATAGTGCCTGTATTTCATGCCGGGTGAGCGCGGATGGGCTTTCGCGGACGTGGAAGAAGGGGAAACATCCTGTGAAACTTCGCCCAAAACCCATTGAAGCTGCTCCTTCGTAACGCCGCCTGGCCTTAAAATCACCGGCGGGTCAACGGTGATGTCGAGCACGGTAGATTCCACGCCGACATTTGTGCTGCCGCCGTCAATAATGATATCCACCTTTCCTGAAAGGTCTCTGATTACATGGTCGGCCATCGTAGGGCTAGGTTTTCCGGAACTGTTTGCGCTCGGGGCGGCGACAGGCACGCCGGATTTTTTGATTAATTCAAGTGCGATTGCGTTTGACGGCATTCTCACGGCTACAGTGTCCAAGCCTGCCGTAATTTTGGAAGGGACCTTGTCCGACTTCGGCATAATCAAAGTTAACGGACCAGGCCAGAATGCCTCTATCAATTTTTTCGCAATCGAAGGCATTTTCCCGACAAGGTCCGAAATTTGCCCGATATCGGCGACATGGACAATCAGCGGATTGTCGGAAGGACGCCCTTTCGCTTTGTATATTCCCTCCAGCGCATTCTCGTCAAACGCGTTTGCCCCAAGACCATATACCGTCTCGGTGGGAAACGCCACAAGTCCCCCTGATTTTAGCACCTGGGCCGGGTAATCTAGTTTATTCTGCCAGCTCGGTGTATTGGTGTCTATCCTTATAATTTCCGTTTCCAAAATATGTATCTCCTCTGCTTTATAATGTCCATTGCTACAATTGGCAGCCGTATCAATTGTATAACGATACTATTATACCACATAATATTCCCAGTACATTCGCAATCGAAGATAATCTCCCGAAGTAGAGCCTTTTGGATTCAGGCACCAGTTCGCCGTATATGA
>JBLNDI010000153.1:0-5465 GCA_050261495.1 Bacillota bacterium | reverse complement strand
CTGCCCTCACAAGGCTGGCCGCTGTTATGCAATGACACGGTCAAACGGCGCCGGTTGATCATCCTTGATGGTCAACCGGCACCGTTTCATTTGAATACAAGTTTCGAGTCCTCCACAGCGGGATTCGTACCGAGCTTCCGGCATAGTTCGGCTTGCCTTTCAAGCATTTTTACCGCATCCTCGCCTTCCTGGATCTCTACGTATGATTTTTCGAGAATCCTGACCGGAATTGCTTCAAACTCTTTAAGCTCGTTTCCTTCATAGCGCATATCGACTATAAAAGACTCCATGTTTTCCGGATCGTTCTGGTCGAACAATATATTCCCCATGCTGTATATTATGGGCTTCCCCTTGTACATTTCGATGCCCTGGAACTGGTGGGGATGATGGCCGAGCACCAGGTCCACGCCGTTATCTATCAGGCTGCGGGCAAACTCCACCTGCTCCGGCGATATTCTAAAACTTTCTTCAATTCCCCAATGCAATGAAACGGCGAGAATATCCACCCGGTCCCTTGCTTTTGCCACGTCTTCCATGACAATTTCGTATTTTCTCGGTGCGACCCCTGATTTTTCCTTTCCGGCCGCAAAGGAAAGATACGGGTTGCCTGCGAATACAAGCTCCGCCATATCGGTATATGCCAACAGTCCTATCTTTAAGCCGTTTTTTTCAATAATGGCGGGTTTTCTCGCTTCATCGATGTTTTTCCCGCCTCCCGCATGGGCAATGTCATTACGGTCAAGCAGTTCTATTGTATCCATAAGGCCTTTTTCGTAATAGTCCATTATATGGTTGTTTGCCAGGCTTACGAGATTAATTCCGGCGCTTGTCAGTGCGGCGACTGATTCGGGTTCGGCCTTCAAAACGATTTTGCGGTCCTTGTCAAGTCCATGGGTACTCGTTGTCAGCGGCGTTTCAAGATTTGCAAATACAATATCGCCGCTATTGAGATAAGAGGAAACCTTTTCAAACGCCTTCCGGTAATCGCCAGCTCTCCTTAGCCTCATGCCCACACCCCTGCCAAGCATGATATCTCCGACTGCCATGAAACGGATCTCTGGCTTGCGCGGCTCCTCATTACCGGACGGGTTCGAATCAACCGCCTGCGATGCTGTACCGGCAGACTGTGAAGTGCCTTGAACCGTATTTCCGGCAGTATCAGCGTTTTCATTGAAACTGCCGCTGTCCTGGGTTTCGGATGGAGCAGTCCCGGGAGAAGTGGTTTCGGGAGAACCAGTTCCATGTTGAGCGGTTTCGGAATGAGCGGTTTCAGGTGGAGTAATTTCTAGCATTACCGCCAGTTGCTGAATGCCCTTGCCGGATATTGCCATGTATGCTACCGCAGCAAATAATAAAAAAGCTAATGCGAACAAAACTATTTTGAAGGGTTTCATTTTTCTCTCCCTGGCATACTTTTAAGAATAACTTGTCAGATATATAATAGCATTAAATATGCGGCGTGTCACCAAAAAGCAAATCCGCCATTGAATGGCGGATTTGGCCGGATTGGATAAGGATAATTTTAATCTTTCGGATAGGGTTGCTCATTTGCGGTTTAAGTTACTATGAAATTTCATTTCGTATCTTTCGCCCTGCATCCGGTCCGGAAAATGGCCGGATTAACAAAACAAATAACTATTACTGCTCACTGAACTATTCCTGCCCGCTGGCTCTCGGCCTTAAAACAAAGAACCGTACCTGTATGATTGTGCGTTGATACTCTTAATAATTCTCCTTAAGCAGTTCGAAATAAGCCTTGGGATGCAAGCATGACGGGCATGTTTCCGGAGCGCTGCTTCCTACGTGCACATACCCGCAGTTCCTGCAGATCCAGGATACGGTCCCGTCCTTCTGGAATACCTTGTTGTTCTTCACATTGTCATACAACTTTTGATACCTTTCTTCATGATGCTTTTCCACTTTGGCTACCATTTTAAATGCCGTCGCAACTTCATCGAAGCCTTCTTCTTCAGCCACCTTGGCAAAATCGGGGTACAATTTGGACCATTCCTCGTTCTCACCCATTGCGGCATATTTCAAATTATTAAGCGTGTTTCCCATTGCAAGCGGGTAGGCAGCGGCTATATCAACCCCGGCCGGAATCTCTCCTTCCATGCCCGCCAGCGCAAGTTTAAAGAACCTCTTTGCATGCTCTTTCTCATTGTCGGCAGTTTCCAGGAAAATTGCCTCAATCTGCTTGTAGCCTTCCTTGGCGGCAATCGAAGCATAGAAGGTATACCTGTTGCGCGCCTGTGATTCTCCGGCAAATGCTTTCATAAGATTTTCAAGGGTTTTAGTGCCTTTGAGACTTTTCATAACAACCTCCCAGTATCACATTTAATATCGTTTTTTATATACCACAGTATTGTTCAAATTAACAGATATTATTTACATATAAATGCAGCTAATAATCTTTTTAAATATGCATAACATAAGACAAAGAACATAACCGGGAGGTTAACCATGAAATTCCATATGCATAAATACAGGTTTGACTGCCGGAGCAGCAACGGCCACAATCATATATTGCACGGTTACACGGGGAACATGCTGGGCGTGGAAAGATTGCATTTTCACTTTTACTACGGCGTTTCATCCTACAGGAATCATACGCATTATTTCTTCGGGGCTACAGGAATGCCCGTTAAAACGGAAAACGGCCATATCCACAGGATGGATGGCCTGCTGGAAAGCAACAGCATGCACGAGCATAGATTTGATGGATATACTTTTGAAAACATATCCTACACGTCCACACCGCAAGCTGTCATGCGTGTTCAATAAAACCGCGGGTTCTGTGCCCGGGCATGTCAGCTATTGTACACAGTTTTTGTCCTGTTGTACGCAGGCTTTACCCCGGCACGCCAGCTATTATACTTGGGCTGCGACAGAAGAATAGTTCATTCCCAACCGAAGGGCCTTCATTTCCTCCGGGACCAGGTAATGCTTGTTTTCAGGCAGTATCTTTTTCAATCCTTTTTCAAAATATTCCGGTGTAACAACGCCTGTTTCGGAAATAAGCTTTCCCAGCATAACAATATTCGCGAATGCCTGGTTCCCCATGTCCGAAGCAATCCGTGACGCAGGTATCTCAATTGCCTTTATATCCTTGCGCGAAACGCTCCTGTTTACCAGTGAGCTGTCTACCAGCAAAATGCCCCCGGGTGCAAGGAAACTCTCAAACTTGTCCAGCGACGGCCTGTTCATCGCTATAACGACGGTTGCGCTGTTCAATATCGGCGACCCGATAGGTTCGTCGGATATAATCACATGGCAATTTGAAGTACCGCCTCTCATTTCCGGACCGTACGAAGGCAGGAACGACACATATTTATTCTCCAGCATCCCGACATAGGCCAGCAGCTTGCCTGCAGCCTGTATGCCCTGTCCGCCGAAACCCGAAATGATAATGTCAAATTGAGCCATATCTCCTACACCTCCAGGTCCTTTCCCTTGAAATTGCCAATCGGGTATTGCAATGTCATTTTTTCTTCTATCCACTTTAATGCCTGGACAGGGTCCATGCCCCAATTGGTAGGACATGAGGAGAGGACTTCGACCAATGAAAATCCAATGCCCTGGAGCTGTACTTTGAAGGCTTTCATTATAGCTTTTTTAGCATTATTTATATTCTTGATGTTATGAGTTGAGACGCGTTCCACGAAGGCAGCCCCTTTTAAAGTGGAAAGCATTTCGCAAACATTTATCGGGTATCCCTCGATTTCGGGCTTCCTTCCGAAAGGAGACGTCGTGGTAACCTGCCCGACCAGCGTCGTAGGAGCCATCTGGCCGGACGTCATGCCGTATATGGCATTATTAATAAATATCGTAGTTATCTTTTCACCGCGGTTGGCGGCATGGACTATTTCCGCCGTTCCTATGGCGGCCAGATCCCCGTCCCCCTGGTAAGTGAAAACTACATTTCCGGGGTTCACTCTCTTAATCCCGGTTGCGACAGCCGGCGCCCTGCCGTGGGCCGCTTGTACCATATCGCAATTGAAGTACAGGTAGTTATTATATGAGCAGCCAACCGGAGAAACACCTACGGTGCTGCCTTCTATGCCCAATTCATCGATGACCTCGGCTATCAGCCGGTGGATGATGCCGTGGGTGCAACCCGGGCAATAGTGCATTTGCACATCCCTCAGCGCGTGTGGTTTTTGAAATACTTTAGCCATTGTCAATCTCCCTTGATTATAAAATCGACTTGATCTTGTCCAGTATTTCCTTTTGGGTGGGAATCATTCCGCCCATTCTGCCGTGGAAATATACCGGCTTTCTGCCGTTCACCGCAAGCCTGACATCCTCCACCATCTGGCCGGCGCTCATCTCTACCGAAAGGAAGGCTTTCGGGACCTCGGCATATTTATCAAATACAGCCGATGGGAAGGGCCAGAGTGTTACGGGCCTGATCAGCCCGACCTTTATCCCCTCTGTTTCGGCTATTTTTATTACGTTCTTTATAATCCTGGCAACGGTTCCATAAGCAGCTACTATGACATCCGCCCCGTCACAATTCACGACCTCCGTCCTGGTTTCGTTTTCGGCTATCTTCCTGTACTTGGCCTGCAGCTTGAGATTGTGGTTTTCCAACACCTCGGGCTCAATGTAAATGGAAGTGATGATATTGTGCTCCCTCTTCATTCCGGTGCCCGTAACGGCCCAGCTCTTGTCCGCCTGGAAGATTTCCTCGCTGTCCCTGAATTCGACAGGTTCCATCATCTGCCCGAGCATCCCGTCGCCCATGATCATGCAGAGCGTCCTGTACTTGTCGGCTATGTTGAACGCTTCCACGGTCAGTTCATACAGTTCCTGGACGCTGCACGGCGCTAGGACAACCATCCTGTAATCGCCGTGTCCGCCGCCTTTTACGGCCTGGAAGTAGTCGCACTGCGATGCCAGTATTCCTCCAAGTCCCGGTCCTGCCCTGACGATATTGACTATTACGGCCGGTAATTCGGCACAGGCGCAATATGATATAGCCTCCTGCTTCAAGCTGATTCCAGGGCTGGACGACGATGTCATGACTCTCGCCCCCGCGCTTGCCGCGCCGTAAACCATGTTCATGGCGGCAATTTCGCTTTCCGCTTGTATAAAAGTGCCTCCGTACTGGGGCATTTTTTTTGCGAAGTAATGCGCCACCTCGGTCTGGGGCGTTATGGGATAACCGAAATAACACCTGCAGCCCGCCCTGAGAGCGGCCTCGGCGATTACTTCGTTTCCTTTCATCAATACCTTTTCACCCATTAATTGCTCCCCCAATCACTTCTCTACTTCTATCACGCAATCCGGGCAGATAATCGCACAGAAAGCGCACCCTATACACTTGTCCATTTCTTTCACCGTCGCAGGATGAAAGCCTTTAATGTTAAATTTTTCAGTATCCATTACAACTATTTTCCTGGGGCAAACAGAAACACAAAGCGTGCAGCCCTTGCAGCGTTCTTCGTTAAAAGTAACTTTTG
>JBLNDI010000152.1:0-7704 GCA_050261495.1 Bacillota bacterium | reverse complement strand
TCCGGCTTCCTTCAGATTCCACCTCGCGATGGACACCCTTGCCCTTGGCTAACGGTTGGTGCTATCAACCCCCGTAACGGACTTTCACCGTCAAGGTCGCACGCATGCCGCGCGCACCATAACAAAGGGGACGGGTTTTGAAACCCCGTCCCCTTATTGCCCTTATTTCCATATTCTCCTGGCAATGTCCGACGCTTTTAATAATCCATATCGCCGGGCGGCATGGGAGCCGGATTCTTCTTCTCCGGTTTTTCGGCGACCACGCTCTCGGTGGTAAGTATCATGCCCGCAATTGAAGCGGCGTTCTGCAGCGCAGCTTTTGTCACCTTGGCAGGGTCTACGATGCCGGCTTTGTACATATCCACGAATTCTTCCTTTACAGCGTCAAATCCAATGTTTTTCTCGCTGTTTTTAACCTTCTCAACCACTACCGACCCGTCGACGCCGGCATTTGCCGCTATCTGCCTGACCGGTTCCTCGAGAGCCCTCAGTATGACGGCTGCGCCGGTTTTTTCATCGCCTTCCAGGGTGTCCACCAGTTTCTTTATCTCCGGCAGCACGTTTATATAAGCCGTTCCTCCGCCGGGCACAATTCCTTCCTCAACGGCGGCTTTCGTCGCGTTCAGCGCGTCTTCCACCCTGTACTTTTTCTCTTTCATCTCGGTTTCCGTAGCCGCTCCCACCTTGATGACAGCCACTCCGCCGGCCAGTTTCGCCAGCCTTTCATTAAGTTTTTCCTTGTCATACTCTGATGTCGTTATTTCAATCTGCTTTTTAATCGACTCGGCACGATCCTTTATAGCCTTGGGATCTCCGGCGCCGTTCACAATAATGGTGTTTTCCTTCTGCACCTTGACTGACTTCGCCCTGCCGAACCATGAGAACTTCATATCCTTTAATGCCAGCCCGACTTCATCCGAAATAACTTCTCCGCCGGTCAGTATGGCAATATCGCGAAGCATTTCCTTTCTCCTGTCTCCAAAGCCGGGGGCCTTAACAGCCACACAGGTCAGCGTGCCGCGGAGCTTGTTGACGACAAGCGTAGCCAGCGCGTCTCCTTCCACGTCCTCGGCAATCAACAGCAGCCTGCCGCCGTTCTTGGCTACCAGTTCAAGCGCCGGCAACAATTCCTGCACATTGCTTATCTTTTTATCCGTAATGAGGATGTACGGGTCCTCCAGCACCGCTTCCATCTTCTCATTGTCCGTTACCATGTATGGAGATATGTATCCCCTGTCAAACTGCATTCCTTCCACTACTTCGATAATTGTATCGGCTGCCTTGTTTTCCTCGATCGTGATAACGCCTTCGGCCGTTACCTTTTCCATGGCATCGGCAATCAGTTGGCCTATCTTCTCGTCGCCGGAGGAAATGGTGGCTACAAATGCCATGTCGTCCTTGCCCTTAATCTTCTGGCTGTTCTTCGAAATAGTTTCGATAGCCTTATCAACAGCCTTTTCCATGCCTTTTTTCAGGATCATCGGGTTGGCGCCGGACGCCACGTTCTTCAAACCTTCCCTTACAATCGACTGCGCAAGCAGGATTGCCGTCGTTGTACCGTCGCCGGCAACATCGTTCGTCTTGCTGGCAACCTCTTTTACAAGCTGCGCGCCCATGTTTTCGTACGGGTCTTCAAGCTCGATTTCCTTTGCTATGGTAACGCCGTCGTTTGTTACATTAGGCGAACCGTACTTCTTTTCAAGCACTACGTTTCTGCCCTTGGGACCCAAGGTAACCTTGACCGTATCCGCAAGCTTGTTCACGCCTGCTTCTATAGCTTTTCTCGCTTTCTCATCATATGCCAGAATTTTAGCAGCCATAATATTGCCTCCTTTACTCAAGTATTGCCAGGATATCATCCTGTTTTACCAAAAGGTACTTTTCGTCATCCAGTTTGACCTCTGTTCCCGCGTACTTGCTGTAGAGAACGCGGTCACCCTTCTTTACGACCATCTTGATTTCCTTGCCGTCTCTCGTCTCACCAGGGCCAATCTCCACGACCTCGGCCATATATGTTTTTTCCTTTGCGCTGGACGGAAGCACGATGCCGCCCTTTGTCGTCTCTTCATGTTCGATTTCCTTCAGAAGCACCCTTGCTCCCATTGGCTTGATTTTCATAGATCAACCAACTCTCCTTTCGCTATTTTGGATTATCGTAATTCTTTTCGCCAATTCAAAAAAGCGCATTAAAATCCTTTCGACCTCACCATGGTATTTAATAACGAATGCTCGTTATTCATAAATACAATAAGTCAAAAGGTATTATAAAACGCTTTATTGACTACGCTTATTAGCACTCGTTTCCGCCGAGTGCTAATAATATTTTATTGAAATGGAGCCAGTTTGTCAATATCTATGCCTGACGTTTTTATCACTTTCCATGACGATTTAAAACCGTTTTCCGCATTCCCGAAACCCGGGAAACTTCAGCATTATGCCATTAAGCCGTGTCAATGCCTTTCTTTCATCCTTTGCAGCACATCCTCCAAGGTCCCGCTGAAAGGGCCCGGCGATTCCATTTTTATAGACGCCAAGGCGGCGGCAAATTTAAGCGATTCCCCGACATCATGATCCATCCTTCTTGAGAGATATGCGGCAAAGGTTGTATCTCCTCTCCCTGTTCTTCCCACAACGCTGCTGTTTGAAAACTTTTCATAATATGTAATCCCGTCTGCCCTTGCCAGGACTCCTTCCGCCCAGGTGATTACAACCTCGGGACACCCCCAGCTCTCAAATATGATTGCGGCTTTCTCAAGGTCATCGGTGCCTGTCAGCACTCTTGCCTCCACCACATCCATCTTTGCTTTATCGAGCAGCCTTGCTATTTCTTTTTTTTCAGGAACATCGCCAAAGGATATTTCTTTTGTGACCGGATTTACCTTCCTTACGAAGCTCTGCATATCCGCCGAAAGATTATAACCTTTCGTTTTTAGTTCCAGTATAAGATCCATATCAAATTCAGTATCCGAGATTCCTGCCAAGTGCATAAACCTGGTCCGGATTTCCGGCATTTCGTCAATGCTTATCATCCCCGCGCTCTTCTCAAGGATCAGCCTTCTGTCATCAACATCATTTGTAGGGTGTATGACTTTTGAATAGGTAGTCTCCTTGCTCGGAATAAGATAAACATCTATCCCGTTTTCTTTCATAATGGCATTTATATCTTCATCCTGCGGCGACATCTTTACAACGGCCGCAACCTTTTTCCCGATTCTCGCGGCGACCATGGCGCCGCACAGAACCGCGCTTCCCGGGGAAATTTTTGTTTCCCCCCGGAAAGGCGTGATTTCATCATAACACATATGTCCTACGAAAGTTATGTCGTATAAATTCATGCTTAATATCTCCCTGCTCCCGATTGCAACCCTGCGGCAACATTCCCTGCATAATAAAACCATCTATGTAATAAACCCGTCCCTATATAAACAATGCCTAATATTCCACCTGCAAGGTGCTGCCCGGCATGATTTCAATGACCTTATCCTTAACTCTAAGAAGGGTATTGTTTTGGCCCTTTGAAGATATCTCGGCCTTATGCCTGCCTATCTTAAAAGCCAGCACGTTACCCCTCCATATGTACTTGAATTGCAGGCTCTCCCATTCCTTCGGCATATGAGGGTTTAGTTCCAGCACGTCTCCATCGGGAAAAAGGCCGGCATACCCCTGTGTAATAATCGTATAGACCTCGCCTGATGTCGGCGTATGAAGCCCATTCTCCGACTCATTCTTTATATCCTTCAAATCCATATCCAGCGACAAATCAAAGTACCTCCCGGCAAGTTCCATTTCTCCCAAACGGGCGGCGCACAACGCATAGACGCCGGGTGAAAGGGACGAGTAATGCAGCGTTCTTGCCTCGTAGAAAAGCAAAGTATTTCTTTTAACCTCCTCGGTAAAATCAAAAGGCAGTATATTAAAAAGCAGCACGGTATCTGCCTGCTTTATAATCCGCATCCTCTTGCACATGCGCACAAGCTCTTCATGGTAAGCAACCAGGTCCGGCGTGTATTTGGGATTTGACGGGTTTTTCAGGTCATCCAGTTCAACAACGACAGGTATGCCGAATTCATTACGCTTTGTGAACGTATAGTCTTCCAGGCCGAAATATCCATCAAACTGTTCCAGCACCCCGTCTTTAGGCTCCGGGAGGAATATCTTTTCGACAAGCCTGCTCCAGGTTTTCATTTCATTTTCGGTCACATTCAAACGCCTGGTTATCTTGTAGAAAGCATTCTTATAAACAGTGCGGCATTCCTCGAGGAAAGCCAGCGTCATCCTGCCGATTGCCTTAAAAAGATAGTTTGTATAATAGTTGTTGTTTATATTGGCATGGTATTCATCCGGACCCATAACCCTGACGGAGTCATAACAGTCTTTCTCCTTGTTCCAGGTGAGGTAGCTTTTCCAGAACCGCATGTTTTCTATAAGCATATCGGCTCCGTAGTTAATCATGAACTCGATATCCTGCGTTGCCCTGTAATAACTAAATATGGCATACATTACGGCAAGATTCTTATGATACTGGTCTATGGTCTCCCTCGTCCTGAGTTCTCCCGTTTCACGAATTATTTCATGGTTGATGCCTTCTTTGCCTCTTTCATCGTCCTCCCAGCAGTAAAGGGCGCCCGTGAAACCTCTTGAAAGCGCATTCATCCTGGCGGCATTAAGAATCCTGTGCCTGAACACCAGCAAATTTCTTGCTATCCATGGATTGGTGTACAGGTAAAAGGGAAACATGTACATTTCCGTATCCCAGAAATAATGTCCCCTGTACATCTCCCCGGTGAAGCCCTTGATGCCTATGCCATGCCTGTAGTCAACATCGGAGCCGTTCAACAAGAGCTGGTATATGTTAAAACGGATCCTGGCATTCAGGCTGTCCAGGTCTTTCCCGGCATCAACGCTGATACCGGCTATATCCCACTTCTCCGTCCATGCTTTTTTGTTTTTTTCCCATATTGCATCCACATCTATAATCTTGTTCCTGTTGAGAATATTTGTCGCAGCCCTTACCAGCTCTTCTTCCTGCACATGCCTGGTATCCTCAACGGCAATATATTTCGTTACGTTCAGCGGCTGACCGGAAGCAACCTGCACAACGGCTTCCTCAACCACCTTTTCCCCATATATTTTTTTAAACCTTCGCACGTCGCTAAAATGCCTGTTTATTGCAAGGTAAGTCGCAAAGCAATACTTTGTTCCTACATCCCTGGTTTTGACTATCATTATTGTGTCAGGGTCATAATTGTCGTTTATGTATTCAAGGGAAAAATGCCTGATCCATTCATCGGGGAAGTAATTTGCAAAAGCATTATGAACCGTGCCGTCGAGTTCCGACACGATCTTGAGTTCCCCGGACCAGTTAAGCGGCGTTATCTCGCATATCATAACAGCTGAATTCCTGTCATGCCTGCATACGAAACGCACGCTTTTAAAAGCAATCTCCTTATCGCCGGTTTTATAGACCGTTTCCCTGTATATTGCGCCGTATTGCAGATCCAACAGGCGTTTATGCCCGAGTATCCCGGCGCTGTCAAGGTCGATCTTCCTGCCGTCTATCACCAGATACAGCGGAATAGTATTAGGGAAATTTACCATTTCTGCGCACATGCATTCGGATTTATCGAAAGCTCCGGCAATAAACGTACCCGGGCGGGAATTATGCGGCATGTCTTCATTTATGCCCCGCATTCCGATATAACCGTTCGATAGGGTGAATAGCGCCTCAAAGAGCCTTCTCTTATTAACATTGCCGGAATCTTCATTTATGATCCAGCTTTTGTCTTTCTGCAGGAATCTTTCTTCGAAACTTCTCATTAAGCAAACCCCCATTAAACCTTCATTTCCCTTATCCTTTTACGGCTCCGCTTGTAAGGCCGCTGATAATGTACTTCTGCATAAAAACAAAAATCAAGGCCGCAGGGATGATTGTCACCACGGCGAAAGCCGTAAGGTAGCTCCACTTTGTCCCATACTGTCCCATGAAATTGAAAATACCTGCAGTAATCGGGCGCATCGGCTGCTTTTGAATGAATGTCATCCCGAAGGCGAGATCCCCCCAGGCATACAGAAAAGAAAAGACCGCGCACACGATTACGCCCGGAAAAGCTATAGGTATGAAAATACGGATAAATGAATTGAAATAATTGCACCCGTCTATACGTGATGCGTCGTCCAGTTCTTTTGGAACAGACGCAAAATAATCCTTTAATATCAGTACGGAGAATGGAATTCCAATAGTGGCGTCCGCAAGCATGGGTGAAAAACGGCTGTTCAGCAAACCCATATTTCTGAAAATGATAAACATGGGAGTCAATATCACGGAAACAGGGAGCATCTGGGTAATTAAAAAGATTAGAACGCAAAGCTTTCTCCCCTTAAAGTTAAATCTAGCGATACCGTAAGATGCCGGGACCGACAGCAGTACCGCAATAAGCATGCTGCCAACTGATATAAGCGTACTGTTCCCGAAAGCCCGAAACATGTTGAAATCACCGCTTTCGAGCTGGGCTGCGTATGAAGCCGTATTGATCCTGCTTGGAAAGAATGTCGGCGGCGCCTGGAAAATTTCCTTCTCAAATTTAAAGGACGTAACAACTGTCCAGTAAAGAGGAAAGAACATTACAGCCAATAAAACAACCGACAGCATGCAATAAAATATATTTTTCATCTTGCTTAATTCTTTATTGGCGCTCATTTGGTTCCCTCCTCCGCATAAAAGATTTTTAGGTAAAGCAAGCTTACGATGAACAAAATGGCAAACAGGATATTAGCCACCGTCGCGCCATGGCTATACCTGAACAAGTCAAAAGACATCTTGTAAGAATAGGTGGACAGGGTCTGTGTGGAATTGACGGGTCCACCGTTAGTCATAACATAAACCAGGTCAAAAACCTTAAACGTATAGATAAATCCAAGGATCAGCACCGATTCGATCGTTAGCCTGAGCATTGGCACAGTTATTTTGAAAAATGTCTGTATCTTGTTCGCCCCGTCAATTGATGCACTCTCATATATATCGTCCGGAATTGTCGTCAGCCCGGTGGAAATCAGGATCATGTTGAACGGTATTCCTATCCAGACATTGGCTATAATCAGGGCAGCCATGGCCGTACCGGGCTGCGTAAGCCAATCAACGGGCTGTTGGATAATATGCAGGCTTTTTAGTATAAAATTTATGATTCCTACGTTTGAACTAAACATGAACTTGAACATTAACGCCGTAACCGTGACAGGGATAATCCACGGCATCATCAGCAACCCTCTGACGGGTTTTGCAAAAGAAAATTTCCTGTTGAAAACCAGCGCCAGTGCAAAACCAATTGTAAACTGAAAAACAAGACATAAAACGGTAAATGTAAATGTGTTAATAACTGAAGTTCTCAGCACGTCGTCCCGGAAAAGCTCAATGTAATTTTTTAGTCCGACAAACGGCTTTACGGGAGAATTAATGGTCCTCACGGTCACATCCTGCAGACTTAAAACTATGTTGCTTAAAATCGGATATCCGACGAACACCGCCATATAAGCAAGCGCAAAGAACACAAAAATATACCCGACATTATCGTTTCTTAATAATTTCTTTATATATGTCATTAAATCCACCGTCTTTATTATTCGTTTGTTAAAAACAATGCTTATACTGTTAAAACCGGAGTGCGCGGTACTATCACGCACTCCGGTTCCCTGCCGTTTATATTTACT
>JBLNDI010000151.1:0-23583 GCA_050261495.1 Bacillota bacterium | reverse complement strand
CGACAAAAAAACCCGGCGCCTTTATGCGCCGGGTTTTAATCATTTATACAACATTCATGCGTTTATTTAAACCTGTTTTTCCTTAAAAACGTGGGTATCTCAAGTTCGTCCTCAGATACCTCGCCGCTTACATGCCGCCTTGCTGCGGGCGGTTCTGCCTTAAGCTGCGATTTTTCCACGATTTTATCAATTTTATCTATCTTCTTGAGGATAGGAGATTTTTCAAAACCGGTAGCTATCACCGTGATTAAAATTTCATCCTTCAGATTTTCGTCAATGACGGCGCCCACAATTATGTTGGCATCAGGATCAGCCGACTTTTGAATAAGCTCGGCAGCCGTATTGACTTCAAAAAGGCCCAGGTCTGCGCCACCCGTAATATTGAGAAGCACGCCCCTGGCGCCGTCGATTGATGTTTCAAGAAGGGGGGAATGGATAGCTTGCTTGGCCGCCTCTTCAGCCCTGCCGTCGCCCGAAGCCCTGCCGATACCCATGTGTGCGATACCGGTATTGAGCATGATTGTTTTCACATCGGCAAAGTCAAGGTTTATCAACCCGGGTACGGCAATCAGGTCGGATATGCCCTGTACTCCCTGGCGAAGCACATCGTCCGCCATTCTGAAAGCATCTATAATGGAAGTTTTCTTTTCAGCCACCTGCAGCAGCCTGTCGTTTGGTATCGTTACCAGCGTGTCGACGACGCCTTTAAGGTTCTCAATCCCTTGCTCGGCATATTGCATCCTCTTTCGTCCCTCAAACATGAACGGCTTGGTAACCACGCCGACCGTAAGGATGCCCATTTCCCTCGCTATCTGCGCAATAATGGGCGTTGCGCCGGTACCTGTGCCTCCTCCCATCCCGGCGGTGACAAATACCATGTCTGCGCCCCTGACAGCCTGAGCGATTTCATCTTTGCTCTCAGTTGCCGCCTTTTCACCAATTTCAGGGTTCGCTCCCGCGCCAAGTCCTTTTGTCAGTTTCTCCCCTATTTGAATTTTCATATTTGCTTTGGAAAGAAACAGGGCCTGCTTATCCGTATTTATAGCTATGAACTCAACACCGCGAAGACCTGCGGATATCATCCTGTTCACGGCGTTATTGCCTCCACCACCGACGCCTATTACCTTTATCTGGGCAAATTGTTCCATATCGATATCAAACTCCAGCAAATTGAATCCCCCTTCGTCCTTGGTTTGGCATTACTTAAATAATATCTTATTCCAATAATTAAAGCAAGAAATAGTTTTGTAAGTTATTAACGTATATTGCCATTCGCTCAAAATAATTCCTTCAGCGCATTTACAAATTTGCCCAGAAAAGACTCCTTCGTCCTGGCGCTTGTTGTTTTTTTCAGTTTAAGCTCGCTTGCCAGGCTGCCTCCCTTTTTGACATTCGCGATGTACCTTATCAAACCTGCGGAAACGATAAATTCCGGTTTTAAAACTCCCTGCAGCTGGCCGGCCTGCACCACCCTGACCGGCATGTCAAATACCTCCTGGGCCAGCTGCTTGCAGCCGTCCACGTAAGATATGCCCGCTCCGGTCATTACGACATTGCACCCCGGCGGCAGTACGATTCCCGACTTTTCCACCAATCTCCTGCAGATCGAAAATATTTCAAAAACCCTTGCCTCTATGATATCAACAACTTCCGATACCTTGACATTCTTTTTCTTGTTTTCATTGATATCAAGCACGGTTATTTCCTGGTCGTTCTTGATTAGCGAGGTCAAAGCCAGTTCAAACTGCCTTTTTATTTTTTCCGCCTCCCCATTGGATATCCTGAGTCCAATGGCAATATCGTTTGTTATGTGGTCCCCTCCAACAGGTATTGTATCATAAAAAACCATACGCTTTCCACAGTAGACGGAGATATCAGTAACACTGCCGCCCACATCCAGAAGCACAGCCCCAATGTCCTTCTCATCCGCTGTCAGGCATAATTCGGCCGTCGCAAAAGCTTCCGCCACTATGCCGTCTATTTGTATGCCCGCCCTCTCCAGGCTCTTGATGATGTTCTGCACGGATATTATTTTCCCTACAATAATATCCGCATCGACTTCCAGCCTGGTGCCCACCATGCCGATAGGATCGACTATCTCATCATAGTCATCTATAATATATTGCCTGGGAATTACATCGATCAACTGCTTGTCCTCGGAAATCTCAACATCCCTTGCCAGGTTCAGAATATTTTCTACATCTTGCCGGGTTATTTCTCTTCCGTTTATATTGATTAAACTCCTGTTGTTTATTACGTTTACATGCATACCGTGGATATTGACATATGCGGAACCTACCCTCATATTTGCCGACATTTCTGCTTCTTCTATCGCATCTCTGATACTTGCAGCCGTACTATCTATATCTACAATCACACCTTTTTTTAGTCCGCTGCAGGGAGCCATACCCCTCCCGATAATATCAAGCTGCGAGTGTTTATTCACTTTTCCGATCAAAGCGCATACTTTGGAAGTACCGATGTCAATACTTACAATATACTCACCCACGGAATTACCCCCTACAAACTATATATTATCTTTTTTACCGGACTTATTCAACATGTATCTTCGAATAATTGCGAAATTTAAGAATATCCTGTTGCCAAACGCGAAGATCGCCGCCAGGTACAACTGCAGCCCCAGCTGGTCGCCGATATACGCAAGTATAGCCGCCAGGATTGCATTTCCGAAAAAACCGGAAACGAAGATTTTCATGTCAAACTTGCCTTGCAGGTTTGTAGCGATTCCGCCGAATACCGAATCCAATGCCGCCAGTATGGCAACAGCCATGTAGATCGAATACTGCTGCGGAATATTCACCGGGATGAAAAAGACTCCTATTAATATTCCTATGATTATTCCCAAAATCGGAAACATGCGTTTACCCTCCATTTTCCGGGGAAAAAACAGGATTTGAACCAGTTGAAAAATCCAATTTGCCCCTCTCAGATTTTTTTATATTCCTGGCAAATATGGTTTTCGCCGCACTAATCTTGTAATGCAGGTCTTCCAGCTTGCCAAGGTTTACAATAACGCGTGACTGCAATGAAAAACTGACATTCTGCAAATCCGCAACGTTTATATAATCTACGTCCGGCAGCAGCTTGTCCGCATCCAATTCGTCAACTTCTCTTATTGTATCAAACACTTTAAATGCTGATAAGAGGATTTCCTTATTTATATTCAACTTTTTTCCCGGGATCAGGGATTCAGGTTCGACTCCCTTTATAACCGGAAGATCCGTTTTATCGAGGTCAGGATCTATTTCAAGCAGGTAGCCCTCCCTGTCGATCAAAAGGTCCACGCCGTCCATCCGCAAAATTGCGCCGGCTTGTCTTTCTTCCACTTCTATAACCACTGTCGACGGGATTACATACCTTACCACGGCTTTTTTTACATATGGACACTTTTCAATTATTGCATTCTCGGCAATGCCTATCCTGAAAAGAAAAATTTTGCCCTGACCTCCGAATAAAAGGCGAAACCCGTTTATTCCTTTCCGGATGCCGGATGCTCCGATTAATTCATCCGTTCCGTAATGCGCGGATTCCTTTGCCGTAATCTTCTTTATATTAAAAAAAGGCGATATAGCTGCGTACACAACAGTTGTTGCAAACAAGGCCGTCACCAGCATGTATTTTAAAAAACGCAACACCTTTTTCAGCCTACTTTTTCTTTTGCTGTTCGTGATTACAGGCTTCCGTACATCTTTCATCCTTCGTATCTTCATTCGGTACCCTCCGAAAACACTTCAGTCGTTAATCCTCTGTATCGACGCACCTGCCTGTCTCAGCTTTTCCTCAATATTCTCATAGCCCCTGTCAATATGCTTGATATCGGAAATCACCGTTTCGCCGTCCGCCGCCAGCCCGGCCAATACCAAAGCCGCTCCGCCCCTGAGGTCGCGCGCGCACACATTTGCGCCGGTGAGCTTCTTGACCCCTTTTATTACCGCAAGACGTCCCTCAAGCTTTATATTGGCGCCCATTTTGAGCAATTCGCCCACATGCTTGTACCTGTTTTCAAAAACAGTTTCCACCATTATGCTGGTACCCCTTGCAATGCTAAGCATCGCCACAAACTGCGCCTGCATATCGGTAGGAAATCCCGGGTAAGGCAGGGTTCTTATTATGTCGATCGCCCTAAGCCGCGCCGGCCCATTTACCAGCAAGGTGCTATCTTTTATCGTTATCCTGCACCCGCTTTCCCTTAGAAGAGAAATTACCGAGCCAAGGTGCTCGGGAATCACGTTTTTCAGCAGCAGCTCGCCTCCGGTGATTCCTGCAGCAACCATGTATGTACCTGTAACAATGCGATCCGTAATAATAGTATGTTCCGCGTTTCTCAACTTGTTTGCCGGACCGCCGGAAATCCGGATTGCTCCGGTTCCCGCTCCTGAGACCTTTACGCCGATTGCCGTCAAGTAATTTTGAAGGTCCAGTATTTCAGGTTCTTTTGCCGCGTTCCTGATTATCGTCTCCCCTTCGGCGAATGCCGAAGCCAGCATTATATTTTCAGTCGCTCCGACACTCGGATAATCAAGCTGTATGTCGCATCCTTTCAACCTGTCCGCTTCGCAGTAAATAAAGCCTCGCTGGGCGTCCTGGACCTTCGCCCCCATGCTCTTCAACGCTTTTAAATGTAAATCTATCGGCCTTGGGCCTATTTCGCACCCACCCGGGTGCGTAACCATATTGTACCTATAATTTTATCATTCATTTTTTACCATATCAACTTTCCAAGATTACGCTGCCGTACTTATTGGCTATTTCTTTCAAAGCCGCTTTTGTTGATTCCTCCCCTTTGATAACGACGCCAGCCACTCCCCTGTAAATAACAAGCGCGTTTTCGAGCGATGCCGGATCTTCCGTCTCCAGTACCAGCGGTTCCCTTACATACCATTGCACCCTGTCAATAACACGGCTTAAAATCATTGCGTCCTTTCCGGCTGCGTCCACGTTTATGCGGACCGCATCAAAACCTTCCGACGCCAAGTCAAGGGCCGTTTCTTCCACATACGGCCAATCGTTTCCGGCAATAGCCTCCAGAAGGTCATCATTCGACGACGCATCCAGCAAACCTGTATTGTGCCGGTTTATTTCCGATACATGGATATATTTCACCGGCGATGCAATATACCCCGAGGGAATCTTCTTGGCGGGTCCCGGTTCCATCCCGGCAATTCTTGATTTCAAAGCCGAGATAAAAGGCGGCGTCGTGCCGCAGCAGCCGCCTATCAGCCTGGCGCCGTACCGTATGTAATTGGAAACCCGGTCTGCGAAATGCCCAGGCGTCTCATCATATAAAACCTTATCACCATCAACCCTCGGGAGGCCTGCATTAGGCTTCATGCTGAGGTAACCGCCTCCCGCTTCGAAAAAGCCCTTTGCAATACCATCCATATGTTCCGGGCCGAGCGAGCAGTTGGCGCCCACCATATCGGCCCCTAATGATTTCAACACTAAAACCGCTATAAAAGGATCGGTTCCCATAAGGGTACGCCCATTATTCTCAAAAGTCATCGAGCAGATTATCGGAAGATTGCACACTTCCCTTGCCGAAAAATACGCAGCCCTTAATTCCGCCAGGTCCGTAAACGATTCGAAGTTGATAATATCCGCCCCGCCGTCGGCGAGCGCCTTTACCTGCTCACGGAACACCTCCCGCGCCTTTTCAAATGTGAGTTCTCCGGAAGGCTCGAACAAGCAGCCTGTCGGACCTGCCGATGCGCAGACAAAAGCCTTTCCTCCCGCTATTTCCTTCGCAAGCTTCACACCCTGGTAATTAATCTCATAGGTTTTGTCTCCCAACCCGTATTTCTGCAAATTCAACCTGCTGCCGGAAAACGTGTTTGTCTGGATGACATCCGAGCCTGCCTCGAGGTAAGAACGGTAAATCGCCCTGACGGCGTCCTGGTTGGTAATGTTCCACGCTTCCCCGCATTCGCCGCCTTTCAGGCCCATTTGCTGCAGCATGTATCCTTTCGAGCCGTCATGCACAAGTATACGTTTTTCTATTTCCTTAAGAAAATCATTCATATGGAAGCCTCCGTTCAGATACCGGTTGTATCCTTATATTATACTTCATTATACTTCCATCTTCATTCAACTTCAATCATATTAACGGATTTTCTTTAATGCAGGACTACATCGCCATAAATGACCGCAAGCATGAATTAAGCAAATGAAACGATGCTCTTGATAAACAATGCTTTTATAATTGCTAATAATTTGCAAACTGCTCAATCAGTTTAATAACAACGGGACCAAGCAAAACTATGAACAAGGTGGGAAATATAAATACAACCATCGGTATCATCATCTTTACCGGCACTTTCATGGCGCGTTCCTGTGCCCTTTGCTTTCTCTTCATCCTCATCTGTCTCGACTGGATTCTCAGCACGTTCGCAATCCCGATCCCAAACTGTTCCGCCTGGATCGTCGCGTTTATGAATGTGGTCAAATCCTGGATATCCAGTCTTCTGGCCATATCTTTCAATGCGTCTTTCTTTTGCTTCCCGACCTTGATTTCCTGCAATACCTTTTCAAATTCCGACGCCAGCGGACCCGGTTTCTTCTCCACTACCTTGAGCAATGCCGCGTCAAATCCCAGGCCTGCTTCAACACTGATTGTAAGGAGATCAATAAAATCAGGCAGCGAGTTTATTATGGATTTTTGCCTTGCAGAAACCATTTTTCCAAGGATGAAACCCGGCAGCACGAATCCCATCCCCACTTCGGCCAGGATAACAATCACCAGCAAGCCTGCCGGGATACCGGATTTTATGGATAATAACAGCGTAATAAGCGGCAATCCTGCGGACAGCATTGCCTGTATGTTTATCCAGCCTTTAACATCCAGGTTTCCCGGGTTTCCGGCTATGGCGATTTTTATCTCGAGGGAGGAGACAAGCTCGCCGGGCGTAACTTTCATCATTGCCTTTCCCATGCTGTCCAGCATCGGACGAAGCACCCTTGAAAAAAGCGGCTGGCTGAACTCCTCGGGTTCCGTCCCGCTTTTGGATTGCTTTATGTTCTCAAGCCGGCGCAATATCGAAAGCTTGTCGCTCTTTAAGCAGGACAGCAAGGCATAAATTAATAAAAAGCAGGATATGAACACCATTAAGACAATTGCCGCCAGCATCCCTAATACCTCCTATATTTCTATCCTGACAATTTTGCGTATCAGCATGATTCCAGTGATTTCCATCGCCAGGGCAACCACCGACATGACTTGTCCCAACGGCGTTGTAAAAAGCAGGCTCATCTGTGAAGGGTTCATCAAGTATATAATACCGCATAGTACGAACGGCAGTATTGAAATGATCAGGCCTGAAATCCTTCCCTGCGCGGTTATGGTTTTTAAATCCCTTTTTATTTTTACCCTGTCCCTGATAGTAGCGGCAATGCTGTCAAGCAATTCCGCCAGGTTGCCTCCCGATTGCCTCTGGATGATGACTGCCGTAACAAGTATGTCCATATCGTCGCTCGAAATCCTGGCAGCCATGTTTTCCAGCGCTTTTTCCGTATCAAGGCCAAGGCTTATTTCTTTTTTCAATATTAAAAATTCCTCCGATATAGGACCGGACATTTCCTCCGCTGCCATATCCACTGCCTGAAAAAAACTGTGCCCGGCTTTCAGCGAGCTTGACAATATGGTGATGGCGTCGCTTAACTGTTCATTTATAAGCCTGACTCTCTTCCTTATCTTGCTTTTGACAGCCCAGGAAGGCAAAAACCAGCCTGCCAGACCGACAGCCAGCGCTGCCGGCCAGGCTCTGGAGCCCATAACCAGCAATGCCAGTAAAAAAGTCAGGCAAAAAGTCAAAAGGCTGAAAGTTATGAATTCCTCCGCCTTCAGCAGTATATGGGCCCGTGCCAGGTTTGTCCTGATCCTTTGCTTGTATCCGTCAAGAAACTTTATTTTACCTATCCCCTTCGAGACAATTTCCCTGAAGACGGCCGCGTTATCCTTCTTTTTATATTCTTTTTTTTCTTCCCATGCTTCCTCGACATTTATGTACCTTTTCAGGCGTGATATATAATCATGCTTTAAAAATACCGCCTTCAGAAAATTGTAGGCAAGTATGAATGCCGAAGCAAAGCTTAAAAGTGTCAGAAAAACCTTCACAAAAAGTCCTCCCTCAAACCTTCCGGGCAAATAAAACGGGGGTAAACCCGGGGATGTCCGCCGGTCCTTAATTTTTCATAAATATATCGGTCGGCAATGAAATGCCGTAGTTTTCAAAGTTTTCAATAAATTTCGGCATTATACCGGTGGGAACCAGCGAGCCAAGTATGCGTCCTTTTTCATCCCTTCCCTGCTGCCTGAACACGAATATATCCTGCAGCGTGATAATGTCGCCTTCCATTCCCGTTATCTCTGTTATATGCGTTATTTTGCGGCTGCCGTCCTTCATCCTGGACTGCTGTATTATCAGGTCTATCGCGGACGCGATCTGTTCCCTTATAGCTCTCACCGGTAGTTCCATGCCGGCCATAAGCACCATAGTTTCCAGCCTTGACAGCATATCCCTCGGTGAATTGGCATGACCCGTGGTGAGAGAACCGTCATGTCCCGTATTCATGGCCTGCAGCATGTCCAGTGCTTCACCGCTTCGAACCTCGCCGACAACAATCCTGTCGGGCCTCATTCGAAGCGAATTCCTGACAAGATCCCGCACTGAAACGACGCCTTTACCTTCAATGTTCGGAGGCCGGGTCTCCAGCCTGACTACATGTTCTTGCGCCAGCTGCAGCTCAGCCGCATCTTCTATCGTCACGATTCTTTCATCTTCGGGTATAAATGACGAAAGTACGTTAAGCGTGGTTGTCTTGCCGCTTCCAGTACCACCCGAAACGATTATGTTCAGCCTGGCTTCAACACAGGCTTTTAAAAACATTGCCACCTCGGCGGTCAACGTGCCGAACCTTATCAGGTCGTTTACCGTATAAGGGTTCTCGGAAAATTTCCTGATGGTAATAGTCGGCCCATTAAGTGCAAGCGGCGGGATTATGACATTTACGCGCGAACCGTTCGGCAGCCTGGCATCCACCATGGGCGAGCTTTCATCAATGCGCCTCCCGAGCGGGGCTACTATTTTCTCGATTACTTTCATCACATGCTGGTCATCCTTGAAAGTTACATCGCTCAGCACGAGCCGGCCGTTCTTTTCAAGGTATACGCTGCCCGGCCCGTTAACCATGATCTCCGAAACGGACTGGTCATGTATAAACTGGTTGATAGGCCCGAAACCGGTCGTTTCGTCAATAATTTCGCTTATCAGCTTTTGTTTTTCCAGCTTTGTGATAAACGTGCCCTCTTCCTCGAAAAACTTCTCAATAATTTCGGAAACTGCCTTTTCCAGGTTTTCATCCTGTCCCTCGCCGGCAGTGTCCTTCATTGAGCCGGCATTTACTTCCTCGATTATCCTCTCATGTATCCTGGCTTTCAGGCTTTCAAAAGGATCGCTCTTTTGCAGGACGGGTTTTCGGAATTTCTGCTGGCCGCCCGGGTCTGTTATTTCGTTTTTTTGCTCCTTTTGCATTCGTTCGAGCAAAGACATGCTTGTTTACCCGCCTCCTTCATTTTCATCCGAACAGCTTTCCAACCGCCGGCATGCTGCTTGCATCCCCATCGAGCTCTCTGGCAAGTTCTCGCCCCATATCAATAATTGCCCTGGCTACTTTAGTTTCGGTTCTTGTCATGACAAACGGAAAACCCTTGTTCGCGGACGTAACCACCGTCTGGCTATCTTCCGGTATATAGGACCAGATAGGCTGGCGCAGCGTGTTCTCGAAATCCTTGTACTTAATCCCGAACTGTTCCGACGCCTTGTTCAGAACCACATGTATTTTCTCCGCGGGATAGCGGAGCGTTTCCATGACGTCAAGCCCGGATTTTATATTCTTTATCGTGGGCAAATCAAGCGTTGAAACCATGAGTATCCTGTCGGACATGTCAAGCGCTGTCAGCACGGCTTCATGAAAGTTTGCAGAGGTATCCACAATAATATAATGATAGGATTCTCTCAGGATATTGATTAATTTTTCCACGTGATTTCCGGTGATATACTCGGCATATTCCGGTTTTACAGGCGCGGGTAGCACTTTTACACCTGAAATATGTGTAACCAGGTATTCCTCCACCAGGTTCGCGTCCAGTTGACCGTACTCTTTTACAAGGTCGCTGATCGTATTCTTTGAAGATACGTTAAGCATTATTGCAACATCTCCGAACTGGAGATCCAGGTCCATCAAGACAATACGCTTTTTAAGAGTTCTTGCCATTGAAACCGCAAGGTTTGACGCTATTGTCGTCTTTCCGACGCCGCCTTTTGTGCTGAATACCGTGATTACATTTGAAATCAGTTCTTCATGGTAACCGGAATCCGCCGCCTTTTTCCTGCGCCTGCACTCGTTTTCATGCGTTTTGATAATCATATCCGACAGTTCGTCGCCGTCGAAAGGTTTGCACAGGAAACCGCGCGCGCCGGCCGCCATCGCTTGCCTGACATACTCGGATTCACCCTGCACCGACATGACGATCACCGTCGATTCAGGTATGTTGAGCGTAATCTCCTCAGTGGCCTTTATGCCGTCCATTACAGGCATGTTTATATCCATCAGCACGATATCCGGCCTGAGTTCCCCGACAACGGAAATTGCTTCCGCGCCGTCCTTTGCTTCGCCAACCACCTTGATTTTCCTGTTGAACGAAAGCAATTGCCTTATGTTGTTCCTGGTATCAAACGAATCATCTACAATAACAACTTTTATCCTTTCCATGGCCATTCTCCTTATACTAACTTATCTTTTTCCTTCGGCGTTTTCGCTGCATGCTTCATTTTGTCAATTTCCGCTGCCGCCGTCATTATCATGTTGTTCAATATACACACCTTTATCACCCGTCACATCAGCCCTCATAACTCCTTGTGAACTTATAACGGATTTATCGTCAGCAGGCCTTAGCGCAATCCTTAGTATTCCGTACTCGGAAGCGTACACGAATTTCTCGACATCCTCTTTTTTCACTGCCAACGTCACCGTTGCCGGCAATTCTGTGAGCTTCCCGGGCGGAACATCGGTATCCTGGCCTATCGCAAGCACCTGCACGTTTTGCAAAATTACTCTTGTAATCCTCGGGTAATGTTTATCCGCATCGGCTTGTGATTCCTCTTCTTGTTCAAAGCTTGCAACTATATCCACATAATCGCCCGGCCTTAAGAGGTATGCCGCGCCTATCTGCTCATTCACATTCATGCTTACGGCTCTCATTCCATCCGGAATGGAAAATGACATGGACATGTCTTTCCCGTCCGACAATCTCTCTATCATAAACTGTTCACCTTCAATAATGCTTTCCTTTGCCCTTTTCCCTGCAATATCAGCCATATCCGCCGCAGCATTCGCATTCGCAAGTTCTTTCGCCACTTTTACCTGCTTTACGTCTTCCTTTGTTATTTCAGTCCCGGCCGGTATCGTGCGGGCGGCGACATAAACTTCCGCATATTCGATTACCGGCGCCTCTTTTGCGGAAGTATTGTTCGAAACGTAAATATATACCAGCGCTGCGGTAATCAGCGACATGATTAACGCTATTATTATGATTTTCTTGTTTGTCTTTTCCATATATACCTCATATACCTCCGGTTCTATTCACACCGCATGGTCGTCCCGGCTTCAAGCTGAAACGGACCGGGAAGGACAGCCGCCATGAAAGGCGTAATCATGTCATACTCGTACGCTACCCTGACGGTTACCGCATCCCCGGGATCTCTGCCCGCCTCGCCGGGCGATATGGATATTGTAAGTTTCGCAGGATCCAATGTTGCAGTGACATTGTAGATCGTGGATATGACCTCGGTATCGGCGCCCCCGATCGCTGCTTTCCGCGCTCCTTCCCTGGAAGCATTACCAATCACGAGGTAATTGTTGAACAAAAGGCTGAAATCGATTATGGCGGTAAGAATCAGCAGAAGAACCGGCAGCACCAGCGCCGTCTCCACCAACGACTGTCCCTTTATTCTGTTAGGCCTGTTGTTTTTCACCGCAATTCACCTCGCATGATAATATTTGACGGGCCTCTTCCCATGGTTTCCCTGCTGTAAACCCCGGCGTCCGTATTGTTCTTCAGTTTCTAAAAAATTGCCCTACCTGAAAACAGATAGGGCAATTTCTCCGGAACAGAAACATTACATTACGAACCGGCAGGAGGATTAAAGAGTCTGAGCGTTGAAGAAAGCCCCGATTCTTCCAAAGAAGTCAAGCAACGGCTGCCTGAAGGCCAGAAATGCGGCAACTATGATTACCGCGATGAGCCCTATAATCATGCCGTATTCCACGAGGCCCTGCCCCTTCTTGCTTGCAAACCTGCATTTTAAATAATTAACCAATGCTAACATTTTTGAAC
The DNA here is from genome assembly GCA_050261495.1 of Bacillota bacterium. Lineage (GTDB taxonomy): Bacteria > Bacillota > Clostridia > Acetivibrionales > DTU013 > JBMNKL01. Next base: position 11,171 of record JBLNDI010000151.1, on the reverse strand, counting down.
CACCTTTCATAAATTTCATATAGATTTAAACTGTGAATTATGTCCAAGTATTACTTTCGCTTTTATTATATGGCAGCCCGGAAATTATTCATATCCGCCATGTTTCCTTATTTTGCATAATAAAATGGACCTAAAAAAAGCCCACGGATGTATGCATCCGATGGGCTTATCATGCCTGGGACTTATATCCTGTAACAGGTACTATCTTATCAGTAGGAAAATGGCAAATATTCAGCCGTCAGCTCTTGATATTGTGCTTGAATGCGTATATTGCCGCCTGGGTCCTGTCCGAAACATCCAGCTTCCTGAATATGTTGGAGACATGGTTCTTGACGGTTTTCTCGCTTATGTACAATTGCCTGGCTATCTCCTTGTTGATCATGCCTTCCGCGATAAGCTGCAACACTTCTATCTCTCTTGGCGTCAGGTTGTTGCTTTCGTGCTTTTCTTTTTCGCGCATTGTAACGCGGTTGAATTCCTTGATAAGTTCGGTGGTCATGTTCTGCTGTATGTAGGATTGCCCTGAATAAACAGTCCGTATCGCCTCTACCAGCACCAAAGGCTCTGCGTCTTTCAGCACATACCCGTCCACTCCCATTTGGAGGGTCTTGAAAAGATATTCGCGGTCTTCGTGAATGGTTAGGACTATGATCTTGCTCGCTATCTTTTGCTTCTTTATTTCGCCTATTGCCTGCAATCCGTTTGTGCCCGGCATGTTAATGTCCATAAGAATAACGTCGGGTTTGTGCTCGATGGCGCACTTAATTGCTTCGTCCCCGTTGGAAGCCTGTGAAACAACATGAATATCCTCTTCGAGTTCAAGTATTTGCTTCAAACCCTGCCTGATCAACGAATGGTCGTCGGCAATAAGAACGCTAATCCTGTTTTTCATCGGAATCCCCCTCTTCTTGTGCGAAAGGTATCATTATATTCAACCGGGTGCCTTTCCCCGGCTCTGAATGTATATTCATTTCTCCGCTTAGCAACTCCACCCTTTCCCTCATGCTTATCAGGCCAAAACCTCTTGACAAATCATCGTCTTTTTCTTTTAGCCTGGCTATATCAAAACCTACCCCGTCGTCAATCACGTAAAGCTTCAGTTCCGTTTCTAAAAACTCCAGGTGTATTGAAATGCTGTTAGCTTTCGCATGCTTCGCTACGTTGCTCAAAGCTTCCTGTACTATCCTGAAAACGGTAAGCGAAATTACCGATTTCAGTTCGGGCTGAACACCCTTGGTCGTAAACGATACAGCAAGCCCGTGTTCTTCCTGGAAAGTCAGCACATACCTTTGCAAGGTCGGGACCAATCCCAGGTCGTCAAGAGACATCGGCCTCAAGTTGTAAATGATTTTCCTGACATCCTGCAGGCTGTCCCTCACGGTCTTTTTAAGGCTTCTCAGTTCTTCACGCGCCTTTTCAAGATCAACATCTATCAATTTCTCGCATATTTCCGCTTTCAGAACCACGTTTGACATAAGTTGCGCAGGACCATCGTGGATCTCCCTCGCCACACGCTGACGCTCCTCTTCCTGCGCCTTTATGATTTTCAACCCGAGCAGCTGCCTGTGCTGAAGATCCTCAAGCTTCAGGCTCACTTCCTGCAGGTCTCCCGACAGGTAATCAAGGGCCACGCCAACCTTTGCAATAAGATTGTCCGCTTTCTGCACGGTTTTTACCGCGTCCTTTATGCGAACCTCCAGCTCATTTCTGCGCCTGATCAAAAACTGTTCGAGCTCTCTCTTCACTGCAAGCTCTACTCTTATACTATCGGCTTTTTCATATGCTTCCTTAAGTTCTTCCTGCGTATGGTTTGCAAAGTTCTTGTTTATCATCATCAGTCTGCGCTTGCTTTTCTTGAGTTCAACCTCCAGCACCTCGACTTCGCTGATTAGCTGGGCCACCTGCTGTTTCAGCGCATTCAGCTCTTCATCAAGCCTCTTGCATTCCCTGCGCGCACTCTCGGCAATGTCGTAAATTTCCGCTTTGCTGCTATTAATTGCCTCGATGGTTTTTTTAATGATTTTATCAAGCTGGGCTATATTGATTTTATAATTGGCCAACTCATTCACCTGCGATTCTTCATCTACATATTTCTACATTCCGTTCAATTATTCCGCATATTATTTATTCTACATTTATTTTGTAAATCCTTTGTTATCTTCCCATGTTTTTTCGGAGGGGACTTTCCACGTACCTGGGGCCATAAGGCACGCGGTCATAGCGCAAATTAGAGACGTTGTCGAGGGGCTGTTCGAGGGGACGGGGATTCGACATACAGAACCGCCGCTTGTAGTATGTCAAACTCCCAGCCTCTTGACAAGTCGGATCCTTGATACGCCCAACCTGCCCATGACGGAACTTGTTGTCAGATTTGCGCTATGGCCGTCTGTCCTGTACCAATTATCAGGTTAAATTTTTATTAAAATATGTTTGACACCAAATGGATTCTATGCTAATATGAATTAAATATTTTGAAAGACAATGAAGAGGAATAGTAGGTACCAGGAACCTTCCAGAGAGCTGCTGGCAGGTGTGAAGCGGCAGGGGATCGGTATTGAACTGGCCTCGGAGTTTCCCTCTGAAATTGAAGTAGGATCGGACGGAAGCCCACCGTTAACAGGGCAGGATATCGGTATGGCATACCCGTATCCGGGGCAAAAGAGTGGTCATTAACCCTTCGTCTCTTTTGGCGAAGGGTTTTATTTAAATAATCCGGAATGTCATGCTGGTATTCGGCATAGTTGTATTCCTTATGGAATAAATAAGAGTGGTACCGCGGAAGAACCCTTTCGTCTCTTAACTAAAGAGATGAAGGGGTTTTTTAGTATGAACCGCGGGCTGAAAAAGTTGAATAATCCACACGGATGCCAACTAATAACAAACAGCATTCTGTGTACCGCATATAAATAAGGAGGGTCTTTAATGAATTGGAAAAAGTACAGAAAATATCAGCCATTGAAGCTTGCAAGCAGGAAATGGCCCGACAATACTATAGAAAGGGCGCCGATATGGTGCAGCGTGGATTTGAGGGACGGCAACCAGGCGCTTCCTGTTCCCATGAGCGTTGAAAAGAAACTGAAAATGTTCAGGCTTTTGAAAACCCTTGGGTTTAAGGAAATTGAGGTTGCTTTTCCTTCCGCCTCCGATACGGATTTCCGTTTTGTCCGCAATATAATTGAAAACGGGCACTTGGACGAGGATACGGTAATACAGGTACTTACGCAGTCACGCGAGCACTTGATTCATAAAACAATGGAATCTCTGCACGGGGCGAAACAGGCAATCGTACACCTTTACAACTCAACCTCGGAGCAGCAGCGCCGGATCGTTTTCAACAAGGACAAAGATGAAATCATCCGGATAGCATTGGACGGCGCCCGCCTGATCCAGCAATTGAGCAAAGATACTGACACCGATATCAGGCTGGAGTACTCCCCTGAAAGTTTCACGGGCACCGAGATGGATTTTGCCATTGAAATTTGCGAAGAAGTTTTGAACGTATGGCAGCCTACTCCTGAAAAGAAAGTAATAATAAACCTCCCGGCAACTGTTGAAATGTCAACTCCAAACGTTTATGCGGATCAAATCGAGTGGTTCAGCAATCACATCAGTTGCAGGAACAGCATAATCCTCAGCGTTCATGCGCATAATGACCGCGGAACCGCCGTAGCAGCAACAGAACTGGCCATTTTGGCCGGCGCCGACCGTGTTGAGGGAACTCTCTTCGGCAACGGGGAACGCACCGGCAACGTGGACATTGTTACTCTTGCCATGAACTTGTATTCACAGGGTATAGATCCAGGCATATACATTACGGATATGGATAAAGTAATAAGGATATATGAAGAGTGCACCGATCTCAGGGTCCACGAAAGACACCCATATGCGGGGCAGTTGGTTTTCACGGCATTTTCCGGCTCCCACCAGGATGCGATCAACAAGGGGTTTCATTATGCCAAGGAGAAAAAACCGGAATACTGGGATGTGCCTTACCTTCCAATCGACCCTGCCGATATCGGAAGGCAATATGAAGCCATTATCAGGATCAACAGCCAGTCAGGCAAAGGCGGCGTGGCATTTATCATGGAACACGAATTCGGGTATCACCTGCCTAAGCCGATGCACCCTGAATTTGGCAGGATAATAAAGCAAAAATCGGATGCTGCCGGCAAGGAGCTCTCTCCCGATGAAATAATGGATGTATTCAGAGAAACTTATCTTGACGTGGAAGGTCCTTACCGGCTGCTTGATTACCACGTAGAAAGCAAGGGAAATAATGTAACAATTTGCGTGGATCTCGTTATGGACAATAAGACTGAAAAACTGACAGGCTGCGGGAACGGTCCAATATCAGCGTTCTTTAATGCTTTGAAAAACACGAAGATTTCAAAGTACCGCTTCGAGTCATATGAAGAGCACGCCCTGTCCAGCGGCGCCGACGCCGAGGCCGTGGCGTACATTCAACTGGAAAACGGCGGAGGAAAAAGCATTTTTGGCGTCGGCAAGGACCGGAATACAACAACGGCATCGTTGCAGGCCATCATATGCGCATTAAACAGGATAAGCAAATTGGAATGACGAGTTTACCGCCCCGCTCCCTTGCTTGCGGGCGGGGCGGGTTAACTGAGAAAATGGTGTTGACAAGTGCGGCAGGTAGCCATTATAATATGATAGTGCCGATACGCGCCATTAGCTCAGTTGGTAGAGCACCTGACTCTTAATCAGGGTGTCCCGGGTTCGAGTCCCTGATGGCGCACCAGGCTAAAAACTACTTGAAAGCCGCCTGAACAGGCGGCTTTGTTGTTTTACGCGAGCTTGCCTTATTATTCGTCTATTCTCGTGTTCACATGTTGAAACGGAACTTTCAAAATGCTACAATATACATGCAATTCAGCCAGAGGAGGTCAATATGCCTTTTTACGATTTAAAATGCAAGTGCGGCGAAGTATTCAATATTATGGCTTCCATGAGTGACAGGGAAAACAAGCGGATTAAGTGTCCCAAATGCGGAAGCAATGAATTGGAAACCGTTTTTTCAAACGTAAACATCATACATTCTCGGAAAACTGCCAGGAACGAATGTCCGAACATAAACGTCTGCGGCGGATGCTGTCACGGCTAGAATTCGATTAAGAACCGCGTTGCTGGCATTATCCAAGCTTTGCATAAGGTCGTACAACAGAATAAAAAGGGCGCCGTTCCTTGTTATGCGTCCAGATATTTCCTTTTCTAAGAAAAGTATACTAAAATCAAAAAAAATCTCCCTTTTCAAGAACAAATTGCAATAGTATACTATACTTAATTACTAAATGATTTTTTTTATTACATTTTTCTTCTCCTAATTATTTAAGAAGTCACACAGGAGAAAAACGCTGGTTCAGCCAAAACTATGTTGGTATATTATATTTTTGGATTTTGAAGGAGTGAGATGCTTGCTGTCTATTGCCATTCTTGATGACAATATTAAGCTTCTTGAGGAGTACGAGCAGATTATTCCTGCATGGTTCAAAAAGAATAATATCAAGGGGAAGATCGTAATTGCCACGACAGAATACAAGGAGTTTATTAAGGAAGTCCGGAAGCAGTCGGTTAACGTCTGCATAATTGACATTAACCTCCGTTCGGAAGTCAACGGACTTTATATTGCCAAATGCCTGCGCAAGGAAAATATGAACGTCGAGATAATTTTCTGCACCGGGTTGCTCGAGTACATGCACCAGGCTTTTGACGTCAATGCGTACCATTTCATTACCAAGCCGTTCGGCCGCAACCTTGAAAAATGCCTTTTAAAGCTGTATAAGGAAATCGAAATGCGTGAGAGCGGAAAGAGGATAATCGAAATAAATTCCGGATCACGCATTTATTACGTTCCGATAGATACCATAATCCATATGCAGAGGGAAGGCACGAAAACAATCATTCACACGTCGAACCGGGTGTTGGAAGTATACGACAGCCTTGATTCACTGCTCATGAGGCTGAACGATCCCAGGTTTGTCAAATGCCGCAGGTCTATAGTTATCAATAAAGATTATATAGATTATGTCGATAAAAAAGACAAAAGTATAGTTTTAACCAATGGATTCAAATGCAAGCTTGGCATTAAATTCGGACCCGATTTCTTTAATAGTGAAAGGAGAAGCAGTTCATATGGGTTATGAGTTTTTTTTAATCAACATTTTTTCATCGCTTATCGGCGCATTACTGATTACATACTTCTTTTATTCGATATTCGGCTTTACCATAAGTACTAAAAGAAGACTGATATTTATAGCAGTTTTCAGCCTGACAAGCGGGTTTGTTTCCATATATTTAGCCTCCTCGCCAGTTAGACCTATTGCATTATTTATTATAGACGTAATTATTATTAAGGTTTTGTTTAAGGCGTCATTGCTTCAATCGTTCATCTCATTTGCAATATATACAATCGGCATGGCAATAAGCGATGCATTGGTTGCAGTGGCAGCAAGCTACATTACAAACGACTTAATTGTAAATTCAATTCATACGAGTAAAATTTTACCGCTTATAGGAAACTTATCTGCAAATATTATTGCATTATTACTGTTTCTCATCATAAAACCATTTAAAAACTATGTCGTGGCTGTAAACCGCAACAAATTCCTTTATCTTTTGACAGCATTCACAGTTTTGGTGGTTGCCGCATTCTTTGCGCTGCACCATTACATGGATGTATTCAATTTTACTGCATATGCTATCATCTCAGTTATAACCATATTATATTGCTTATTCATCATATTGGTATGGTTCATCACCTTCAGAAAAGCTATCAATGAGGAAGAACTGGCACAGCAGAAATTCTACAACGAATCGCTCCGAAGCACGCTGTTCGACCTTAGAAGAATCAAGCATGACTGGAGCAACACTCTCACCGTTATTTATTCGATGCTGAAAATGGATAAAATAAATGAGCTTAAGCAATACGTCTCCGAGTTGATCGCACATAACTCCGAGTACGGCACCAGCATGGAAATTTACAACATCAAAAACGCCGGCCTTTTCGGAATAATCTCTTCTAAAATTAACCAGGCGTCCGAGAAGGGCGTAAACGTGGAACTGAGCGTAATCGGAGAAGTCGAAAGCATACCCGGTGTAAAAATCTCGGAGTTGTGTGAAATCGTCGGAATTTTCCTGGACAATGCCATCGAAGAGGCCGAGAAGGCTTCCAAACAAGTAGACATTTTAATACGCAAAGGCGAAAAGAGCACGGAAATAACGATTTCAAACGGCTGCCTGGACACGCCGGACATCAAAGCCATATACAAGGAGGGTTACTCGACAAAAGGCGAGAACAGGGGCATGGGACTGGCAATTGCCAAGAAAATCATAGGCAAGTATGACAATATTCTTCACTCAACAGGTTTTCAGGAAAATGTATTTACACAGACACTGGAAATAGCATGCGAAAAGGGGTTTTGAACCCCTTTTTCAATCTTCCTTTATTAATGCCTTTGGACACTCTCTCTGGTGTATTAACCAGAACCAGCATCCATGTGCCGAGACTGCGGATGCCAAAAATACTCCGATCATAGCTGCGGAACAAATGAGGAACTTCAGGTAATTCTTCTTCATACCGGCGCCTCCTCTCTTCCATACTTGTTTTTTGTTATTCTGTACACCAAGGGTGTCATTAAAGCCGATACGACAAAGCACGTAAAGAGTATGATATTTGACCATATCCTATCCAGGAAATACGCCGCCGTGAACAAAACGGCCAGCAGAATGTATCCCCCGACCCTGAGCTGTTTCCTCTGCCTTTTCGATTTGACAGGCTTCTGCGGCAGGTCCGCAGGCGCATACTTGTACGCAGTGATATACGAAAAAGGCACAATTGGTATCATAAGATACAACCTGTCCACCTGTGACACATATGATAAAGCTATTATACAGAATACAATGATAGAATACGAAATCATGCAGCCCCATTGCGATTTGGCATGGACTCCTCCAAGCAGCATCCTCTGCATACCAAATACGACTATAACGCACAGCACATACGGAAGGACGCCGATAACAGCGGATAAAATTATCATTACCGTAATTTTGACTAACTCGGAGACCGTCATATATACTCCGTATTCTATTATCTCGCGTCTTTCCGGCTCGATTCCGGGTAATGTCTCGTAAATCATGTCTGTCATATAATTGCTTATTCTGCTGAACAATGTCAACACCTGCCTAATATGATTCTACTATTTGATTGGGCAAAATTTACTTTTTTTATCGAAGTAGTGTTTATTTTTATCAAATGAAGGGTTTCTTGTTTTCGATAAAAAACATAATTTTTTTCGTATTGCGATTCAAGCAAAACTTTCAGCTTTCGACATATATCCCTCGGGTAATAATACCAGGAAATATTCATATTAATTGACAATTATCTTAAATAATGATATTTTTATGTGCATAAAAAATGAAGAGGTTGTGTTATGTTATCCGAGTTAACTGAATGCGCCGTACTAATGCTGAAGGTCATCCATGAGATGTATAGGAAACAGAGGATAACTTATGAAGAATTCTTAAGCTTTACCGAGTTAAAAATAAGCTTTTTATCAAATAATATCGACAGTATCACTTCCGAAGCAAAAAGGCGGGAAGCGAATGAGATAATTCGCAAATGCAATTTATTGCTTGAAGAGAATAATACTCAAACGGTGTTCATGTAAACATCAATAATTATCCGTTTATTACTCTTTCCAGGGTCTCAAGGACTGCTGCAGTCCCGTTTGTCTGTATGTTCTTTTTCATTGCTTCGGTAAACCTGGATGCTGCGGCCTTAAGCTCATATATTGCTTTTACAAAGGACTTCTCGTTAAGATTTTCTTCAAGCAGAACCATGCCGTAATTATTTTTCTCGAATGATGCGGCGTTCAGTATCTGGTCTCCCCTGCTCGCCGCTCTTGATAACGGAATGAGAAGGCTTGGCTTTCCAATTGCCAGTATTTCGCATATTACCGTCGCTCCGGCTCTTGATACCACCAAGTCAGCCAGCGCATATAAATGGGGCTGCTCTTCATCAACATACTCGAATTGCCTGTATCCTTCCCTATTCTCCAATTCCCTGTTTAAATTGCCTTTTCCGCATATATGGCAGATGTTGAAATCTTTTAACAGGGTATCAAGCGTATTCCGCACAATACCGTTGATCTTCTCGGACCCAAGGCTGCCTCCGATTACCAGGACAACCGGTTTTGCATTGCTGAAACCGCAAATTCTTCTGCCCGTCGTGCGGCTCCCCGTCAAAAGGCTTTCCCTTATGGGCATCCCTGTCCTGATTCCTTTTCTTGCCGGGATATGAGGCTCCGTTTCGGGAAACGTATAGCATACTTTTTTTGCAAAAGGCATGGATAACCTGTTTGTAAGCCCCGGAGTCATGTCGGATTCATGGATAACCGAAGGAATCCCTCTAAGCCAGGCAGCCCAGACGACGGGACATGACACAAAGCCGCCCTTGCTGAATACTGCAACAGGTTTTATTTTCCCCAGCAGCGCATATGCTTGCCCAATTCCGGCAACAACCCTGAAAACATCGGTAAAATTTTTCAGGTCGAAATACCTGCGAAGCTTTCCGGTACTGATTGAGTGGTATGGTATGCCTTCCTTTTCTATCAGTTGCTTCTCAATCCCGGAATGCGACCCTATGTAATGTATTGTATAACCGGCCCGTTTCAAACCGGGTAATAAAGCTATATTCGGCGTTACATGCCCGGAAGAGCCGCCGCCGGTCAAAACGATAGCTTTCATTCTTCCCTCACCTCATTTGCGCAGAGATGCCGCATCATATCCCGCCGGATTCCGGAATGCACGCATTGAGCAAATTAAGAATTCTTCATTATGACATTTTCTATGACATCCGCGACATCTTCGCACATATCACAGCATTTTTCCAGGTAATGATACGTCGTATCCCACGCGACCAGTTCCTTGAAATCAGTGCAATTTACATACAAGTGCCTGGTGGCCTCGGTATATAGATCATCCCCTTCTTCTTCCAGCCTGTTGACCTCGACTATCAGTTCATGCAGTTTATGCGACTTGCGGAAATTCTTAAATTCATCCAGCGCGATTTTCAGAGAATTGCAGCACTGCACTATAATGTCAGTCATTTTTCGGGCATATTCAGTTACACTTTTTATATTATACATGTACATCCGCATCAACACGTCTTCGATCGTATCTGTAACAGTGTCTATCGAATCCGCCATTGCCATGATGTCTTCGCGTTCTATAGGGGTAATGAATTCCTTTGCAAGCCTTCTTATCATCTTGTGCCTGGCTACATCCCCGCTGTGTTCAATATCATGCATTTCCTTCATTTTATTGCGCAACTGCTCTGCATCGTAGCTATTCATAATATTCTTCAGCAAGTCTGCCGCCTTACATGAATAACTTGCCAATTCTACAAAAGTATCAAAATAATTAACATCTTTTTTACTAAACATGTTCGTTCCTTCCCTATCCATTATATTTTTTCAATATCAGAATATTCTAATAAATAACAACGCCATTAAAAAACCGATCACCCCGCACCCCGGAAATGTCAAAACCCATGCAAGCAGCATTTCCTTCACTACGCTCCAGTTTACCGATGATATGCGCTTTGCGGCCCCGACGCCCATTATCGCCGTTGTCTTTGTATGTGTTGTACTAACCGGAAGTCCCAGCACTGAAGCCGTAAACAGGCACAAGACGCCCGCCAGGTCGGCGGAAAAACCCTGGTATTTTTCCAGCTTTACCATGTCCATCCCCACGGATTTGATTATGCGCATGCCGCCGATCGATGTGCCCAGCGCCATTACCACGGAACAGAGGACTATCAGCCAGATGGGGATTACAAATCCTCCGGCGCCGACTTGTCCCTGCGCAAGAAACATGCCGAGCATGAACACCGCCATGAATTTCTGGCCATCCTGTGCGCCGTGCATGAAAGCCATTCCGGCTGCACTTGCAATCTGTGCATACCCGAATGCTGTATTTGCTTTACTCCGGTCAATTCTTCTGAAAATTTTCTCCGTGGTCTTAACGACCAGCCATCCTGATATAAGACCTAAAAACAACGACAGCCCCAAACCGTAAATAACTTTTACCCATTCGTCGAAATTTATACCGCTTATGCCCTTTTGCAACGCTATTGCCGCGCCGCTCACACCGGC
>JBLNDI010000150.1:0-29037 GCA_050261495.1 Bacillota bacterium | reverse complement strand
TCATCAATGCACCGTTCGATCCGTCAAAACTCACGCCGATATTTCCTTTTTTGCCGATTGCGGCGCCAAACGCAGCGCCCAGCCTGGCTGCAAACTCCGGCGTAATATCTGCATTAACCTGTCCACCCACTCCCCTTAATCCGAATATCTGCCTGCCTGCCTTGGAGCCCCATACCATGTTGGTGCGTATATCCGCTCCCTGCCCGATATGCTTGTCAGGCCATATTTTCACGGAAGGTCTTATAATTGCTCGTTCATCTATCAACGAATGCTCGCCTACAATTGATTGCTCGAACGCGGTTGCGTCATTTCTCATATGCACGTTTCCGCATATTATGCTTCCCCTGAGTTGTACGTTTTCGTCCAGGAAGCAATTCTTCCATATGATGCTTCTTTTAATCCCGCACCGTTTTGACACTATGCTGTTGTCGCCTATTATTGAAAAACTGCCTATTTCCGCGCTCTCCCTTATCCTGCACCCGGAACCTATGATGCAGGGCGCCCTCAGCAATGCCCCTTCGTCTATCTCCGTTCCTTCCCCGATTCTGATACCGGGTTCTTTTTCCATACCTGGTATGTCTACCTTTACAATACCGTTCAAAACATCATTGTTAGCCTGCATATAGGCCGCCGCGTCGCCGATGTCACACCAATAGTCTTCCGTGATATAGCCGTATAACCGCTTATTATCCTTCATAAGCATCGGGAACAGGTCCTTGCTGAAATCAAACGCCGTACCCGGTTTGATATACCCGAATATTTCCGGCGACAATATATAAATACCCGTATTGACAGTATCGCTGAATACCTCTCCCCATCCCGGTTTTTCAAGAAACCGGATTATCCTTCCGTCTCTGTCGGTTACTACAACGCCGTATTCAAGAGGTACATCGACCCTTTTTAGAACAAGAGTCGCCGTCGCATTCCTTTCCGTGTGAAACCTGATTGCGCTTTCTAAATCAATATCAGTCAGCGCATCCCCGCTTATTACAAGAAACGTGCCATCCAGGAAATCCTCGGCGTTTTTCACGCTGCCGGCCGTACCCAGCGGTTTATCTTCAACGTAATATTTCAGCCTCATCCCGAGCCTGCTGCCGTCTTCAAAATGTTCGCGGATCATATCCGGCATGTACTGCAGCGTTGCCGCCACATCCGTTATTCCATGCTTTTTAAGCAAATCAAGGATATGTTCCATCACCGGCTTGTTTGCCACCGGCACCATCGGTTTGGGTCTGCCGCAGGTAAGCGGCCTCAGTCTTGTACCCTCACCGCCTGCCATGATAACAGCTTTCATCCGTTTCACCTTCAATTATTCCAATGATGATAAATATGATGCCTTATTAATTTTTGCCGATATGCAAAAAAAATACGGCCTGCCGTAAAATGGCCGCCGTATTTAATTTATTTATTATCATGAAATAATCAGTTCCGATTCACCACCTATACCATTTCCCATTTCATCGATCTTTCAACGGCTTTTTTCCATCCCTTGTAAAGACTCTCCCTGGCGCTCCCGGGCATCATGGGTTCGTACACTTTGCCAAGCTTCCAGCAAGCTTCTATTTCTTTCTTGTTTTTCCACAGACCAATACCCAGCCCGGCCAGGTATATCGCGCCCAGAGCCGTTGTTTCCGTAATCTCTGGGCGTTTCACCGTTACGTTTAAAATATCGGCTTGGAATTGCATAAGAAAATTGCTTACACTGGCCCCGCCGTCTACCTTGAGCTCACTCAGCCGGATGCCCGAATCGGCCGTCATCGCCTCGAATATGTCACGGCTTTGATAAGCTATTGACTCCAGGACGGCGCGTATTACATGCTCTCTTTTTGTTCCCCTAGTGATACCGGCAATAATACCCCTGGCGTACATATCCCAATATGGAGCGCCAAGCCCTGTAAATGCCGGCACTACGTATACGCCGCCGGTATCGGGTACTGTTTCGGCCTCAATATCGGCCTGCGGAGCGCTTTCGACAAGTTTCATTTCGTCCCTGATCCATTGGATTGTCGAACCGGCATTAAAAACGCTTCCTTCCAGCGCATATTCAGCCTTTCCGTCAATAACCCAGGCTATTGTGCTCAATAATCCGTTGGCGGATGCTACCGGTTTGCCGCCGGTGTTCATTAAAATGAAACATCCGGTGCCATACGTGTTTTTTGCCGAGCCCTCGCTATAGCAAACCTGGCCGAAAAGAGCGGACTGCTGGTCGCCTGCGGCTCCGCTGATCGGTATCTCCTCGCCTAATATTTCCCTGGCGGTATATGCAATAAACCCGGAAGACGGCGCCAGCGACGGCAGCATGCATTTTGGTATCTCCAGCGCCCCAAGAAGCTCGTCATCCCATTCAAGCGTATTAATATTAAGAAGCATTGTCCTCGAAGCATTGGTATAGTCCGTCGCGTGAACCCTGCCCCCGGTCAGGTTCCATATTAGCCACGCATCTATGGTCCCGGCAAGCAGTTCGCCGGCTTCGGCCTTTTCCCTGGCTCCTTGCACGTTATCAAGGATCCACTTGATTTTTGTCCCGGTAAAGTATGCATCAATTATAAGTCCCGTCTTTTTCCGTATAATGTCGCCATACCCGGATGCTTTCAGACCGTTGCAGATATCCGCGGTCCTGCGGCATTGCCACACGATTGCGTTATAAACCGGCTTCCCGGTTTTCCGATCCCAAACAACCACTGTTTCCCGCTGGTTCGTAATACCGATGCACGCTATATCCTGCAACGATACATTTGCGACGGCGACCGCTTCCTTCATTGTAGCAAGCTGCGCACTCCATATCTCGGCCGGGTCATGTTCCACCCAGCCCAGCTTTGGATAATGCTGTTTCAATTGTTTGCTCCTTATTGCCGTTATTTTGTTATCCGCCCTGTCATACACCACTGTTCTTGAACTTGACGTGCCTTGATCAATTGCGATTATATACCGTTTATCCATACGCCATCCTCCCCTCGTAATTATTTATGTTTTCGGAATGTTTGACGTGGAAATGATATCTATGCCTGTGCCTAAAATATCTTTAATAACAATATCACCGACTTTCAACGGCGCTGCGGCTGTACAGGCGTTTATCACTTTCATGCAATCGAAAAGCAATCCTTTCGGAAGCGGCCTGGATGATTTAACCGGCGCCATTGGCAGCCTCCCCCCGTCTATTTTAACCGTTGTTGTCAACACTCTCACCGGGTTGGTACATTCATTTACAGCATATACCGCTCCCCTTTTGCATTTATTTCCCAAAACGTCTGCATGGGTCACCGCAGCTCCTGCCGGTGCATTCACCCTGAGTATACAACCTTTCGGACATACTATGCAAATCATTTCCTTCTCCATTACACAACCTCCGCTTGTTTCAGTCATCTCTTCAAGCCAGGCATCTTAAAGCTGCCGACCTGCCTGCAATCTCAGCCTCAAGCGTAACATTGTCCACCAGGTCATGCACGTGGACAACATTTCCGCAGGCGAACACACCGGGCATTGACGTCTCCATATGCTCATCCACGACCGGTCCTGCCGTGACAGGATCAATCTCTATGCCTGCCTCGGCCGTGATTTCATTTTCCGGGATCAAGCCTACCGACAGGAGCAGCGTATCGCATTCCACGAGTTCTTCCGTTCCGCCGATCGGTTTCAAATTCTCATCTACCGCAGCAATCGTAACGCCTTCCACCCTTTCCCTGCCATGGATTTCCACTACCGTATGGCTTAACTTCAAGGGTATGTTGAAATCATGCAGGCATTGCACGACATTCCTGGTAAGCCCGCCCGGTTTCGGCATGATCTCGCATACCATTTTTATTTCGGCGCCTTCAAGCGTCAGCCTTCGTGCCATGATGAGGCCTATGTCGCCCGACCCCAGGATCACGATCTTTTTCCCCGGAAGATACCCGCTAATATTCACAAATTTCTGAGCCGTTCCCGCCGTATAGATGCCAGCCGGCCTTGTGCCCGGAATATTCAGCGCCCCTCTGGTTCTTTCCCTGCAGCCCATGGCGAGTATGACTGCCTTCGCTTTTATTTTGATGAATCCCTTCTTCTCACTTATGGCTTCAACCACTATTCCCGGCTTTATCGCCAGCGCCGTAGTACCGGTAAGGTATGGAATGCCGAGTTCGTTAACCATGTCTATATACCTGGCGGCATACTCAGGACCGGTCAGTTCCTCCTTAAACACCTGAAGGCCAAACCCGGTATGTATGCACTGCTGCAATATCCCGCCCAGGCTGTCTTCCCTTTCAAGGATCAAAATATCCTTTACGCCTTGTTGCCTGGCCTTTACTGCCGCCGCCATCCCGGCAGGTCCGCCGCCTATCACCGCAATTTGCACTTCAATCAAGTTCATGGCCTCCGTTTCCATTTATTTATTCCCCTAAGGCTAGACTCCTTTGCTTTTCTTTGCTTTGTTTTGCTTTACTTTGTCTTTCCTGCCAGCATCCATGAATTGCCGCCCTTTTTTGTCACTTTATCGTAAGGTATATTAAGTTCCCTTGACAGCAGTTCCACGATTCTCGGCGTGCAAAAGCCTCCCTGGCACCGCCCCATCCCTGCGCGCGTTCTCCTTTTTACCGCGTCAACGTCAAGGGCTCCCGCAGGTCTCCTGATGCAATCCAGCACTTCACCCTCCGTAACATTTTCGCACCGGCAGACCAGCCTGCCGTAGGAAGGCTCTTTCTTGATAAGCTTCTCGAGTTCGTCATAATCAAGATCCCTGAACCTTACCACCTTGTCCCTGGTGCGTTTGAAGCCCTTTTTAGGCGTCATTTTGAGTCCCCGGTCCTTTAAAATGCCGCAGACATACTCGCCAACCGCAGGCGCGCACGACAAGCCGGGTGATTCGATGCCTGCCACGTTTATAAAATTTGGGTTTACTTTTGATGGCCCGATTATAAAATCGTCTGTTAAGGGCTTTGCCCTTATCCCTGAAAATGACGCTATCACGCGGCTGAAATCAAGGGAAGGCACGGCTTTCAAGGCACTGCTCTTTACAAACTCCTGCCCGTGCCTCGTGGTGGATGTGTCAACCGCATCGTCTATATCCAACGCGTCGGGACCGATCAATGTATTGCCGTCGACGGTAGATGTCACAACAACGCCTTTCCCCATGGGCGTTGGGCATTGGAATATAACACTGTTGACAATCCTGCCGACGGACTTGTCCAATAGCAGGTATTCCCCTCTCCTCGGCGTAATGCTGATGCTGTTGTCCCCTATGAGGCTTGCCAGTTTTCCGGCAAACACGCCGGCAGCATTTATAAAATACCTGCATTTTACGGATTCTTTCCCGGGATTCACAACAAAACAACCGTCCTCGAAGGCAATATCCCTTACTTCAAAATTCCTTCGCAGTTCCACGCCATTCACAACGGCATTTTCAACGGCTGCAACAGTAAGTTCATACGGACATATAATTCCGGCCGAAGGCGCATATAATGCCTGGGTGATTTCGTCCGAAATCCGTGGTTCCATCTTTTTTATGGTTTCCCTGTCAATAATCCTCAAGCCCTCCACGCCGTTGGCAATACCCTTGTCAAGCAGTTTACGAAGCACCTTTTCATCCTTTTCGCCAAAGCCGGCCACAAGCGACCCCGTCTTCATGTAAGGCACATAAAGTTCACGCGCTATACCTTCCATCATCCCCGCGCCCCGCACATTCAAGAATGCCTTGAGACTTCCCGGCACGCAATCATATCCCGCGTGCACTATGCCCGTATTGGCCTTGCTGGCGCCCATCGCCACATCATTCTCTTTTTCTGCAATGCATACCTTCAAATCATACCGCGAAAGCTCTCTTGCGATAAAAGCTCCAATCACGCCTGCGCCTGCTATTACAACGTCATACAACCGCTCACAACCTCCTCCGGGTTCATGGCAAAATAAAAGAGCCACGTAAAATCAAAGCTAAAGCTTTAATTTAATGTGACTCCAAATCTCCGCACATCACTTATATACGTTAAAGCTATTTGCAATAAAAATACCAAGCTTTATATAACTATTACAAAATTATTATAAAACTCAAATTATATTATTGCAATTACTTTTTTAAAATAATTCATCAAACCGCCGTCTTTATATACACTCTTTCAATATGGCTGCCGACATAATTCCACATCAGTGAAATTATTACCGTCTGGATCGGGATCATAACCAGGCATTTGATAATCCGCCCCGGCAATATGGCCAGGAAGGCGCGCCCGTAAAGAATCGTCAGCCAGTACGTGTTCATCACAATATCAACAAATATCGTTATGCACAATACAGCCATAATTATACGCCAGATATTTTTAGGCTTTTTGTATAGGAACAAGCCGTATATCAGGCCGGTAAGCATCGCGCTGAACGTAAGTCCGGGAAAATACGGCCCTTTCGGAGCTATGATCATGCCCAGTATATCTCCAACCGCGGAACCGATACCGCCTATAATCGGGCCAAACAGCATCGAAGCAAAGGCCTGAGGCATAAAGCCAAAGCTTATTCTTATTGTTTCCACCTGTATAACCGGGATAACATGGTTCAACAGAACGTATAGCGAAACAAGCAAGCTCATGTATACAAGAATCCTGGTTTTCTTCATTTGCAAGCACCTCCTTTCCCTCAGTAACCCTGCATGCCACAAGACCACATGGTATGCAGAGACCCCTTCTCAACGACACGTCGTCACAGAAGGAAGGAAGCGCCCTTGTGTGACAGCGGAATGCGGCTATTGCACCGCAAATCCTACGGATTTTTCGTCCAGCGGCAACTTCCCGTCCGACTGGCACTTAACGCGCAATAACCTACTCTGTCATTTCGAAGTATTTAAATTTTATAATACATTATAATTTAGTCTTTTTTTCTAATCAACAGTATACTTAAAATAAAACGGGATATATATGATTATATTTTGAAAAATATCATTATTTTATAATTTCAATTTGTCTTCAATAAGCGAAACAAGCGGATACATGTCGTTATAATGCTTCTGAATAAACAATGCGCTCCTCTTTTTAAACAGCCTTTCGGCCAGCGAATCCGCAATAGGCAGCAATATCCTTTCATGGGCGCACAGAACGGGAGAAACCCTGTTAATATATCCCGTAGCCTGCTTGTTCAGGCAGCCGCAGTGATGGTTGCAGCGGTCTTTTACCGCGCAATCCGCGCATTCGGCCTTCTCTTTTTCATTCATCCTGTAAATCATGTTTCTCCGGTTTTCATCCAGTCCATCGTCGACATTTCCTATTGAATAATTCTCATCCCCTACAAACTGGACGCATGGATACAATTTGCCGTCAGGTCCGACAGAAACCTGCTTTTTACCCAATTCGCACCGTTCCCTGCAGTAGCTCTCCCTGTTTATATGCGAACTGATCTTTACTTCAAAAGGACTTAAATAGAATTTGTCCTCAAGAAGCGTCTTTTCATAATAAAACTCCGCAAGCTCCTGATACTGCTTTTCAAGTATTCCTAGCGTTTCTTCGTTCCATTTGCCGGCATAGTTCAAAGAACAAATGATATATTTAAAACCCTTTTCATACAGGTACATTACCGATTCCGCGTAAAACTCAACGGTATCGGGATTGACAACCATGAGTACGGGAGCATACGGCTGGTATGAAAGAACCATGTCAATTTTCGCGGACAGTGAATCAAATGTCCCCTCCCCGCTTTTATCTTTTCTGTGCATATTATGCGCCTCCCTTATGCCGTCATGGCTAAGGGCTACCAGTATGCCGTTATCATTGGCGTATTTCATGAATTGCTCGTCAAGCAGCAAACCGTTTGTGGTTATTTTAAAATGAAAAAGCCGTCCTGTCTCTTTTCCCTTCCTGCGGCAATAGTCTACGGTGTCATGTATAAGGTCCTTCTCGATAAGCGGTTCTCCGCCGAAGAAAATAATCCCTGAAGAACCGGCGTTTTCTTCATTTTTCATACATATCAAATCTACCGCTTTTTTTGCCGTATCAAAACTTATCGTGCATATTTCGCTGTTGTTGACATAGCAGTAGTCGCACGCCATGTTGCAATTATTGGTAAGATGCAGCGTATAATGCATTTTTGCCTCCTTTGCGCGTCCATTATATAATACCTTGCGCTTTAAGCCATCCAAGGAAATCCTTAACCTGTTCCCTGAGCATCATGCTTCTTTTTTCCTTTATCTCAAGCTCATATCTTTTCTCTATTTCGGACCGTTTTATATTCTTTTCATCGTAGGACAAACCTTTTTGATCCGCCAGCTTTCTATACTCTTCCATGTACTTGTCATGAATTTCCCTGTCAAAACCCATGGGATCATAGAAGAGCGCCAAGGTATTGCCTCCCGTCTTGTTTTCAAGGCCTTCCCTCAATTTCTCCGCAGCGCCCAGTGCATCGTAAGTTTCAACAGAAGCCATCATTCCGGGATTTTTCTGCTGCCATTCCACCACATCATCCCGTGATACGAATTCAAAGGCAATTTTCCTTTCTTTATCGTATCCGTCCAGGGCTAGTGTACCCTTTTGCATACTCATTTCGGGCTTTTCGTCTTCCGGATGCGGGTACAGGTCGGTTACCGGTATTCTTACTCCATCCAGTTCAACGGGCTCATCAATGAATTCTATACCTTCAAGCTTTGCTTCTTCACTGATAACTTCGAAGGCTTCTGCCTCGGATAAGAATACCGGCGGCGCCACGGATACGCAGCCGAAACTCCCTCTTCCGTCGCCATGACTGAATATCGGCGCGACTATGGCCAGTCCGGTTTTACGCCCCAATGAATTATCTTTTTTCATGTCCGGACCGCTTTCATTTGTTCCTACCGCAATCTCAGTATTCCCTGTATGTGTTTCGCCTCCGCCGTCCATTTTGCTTCCGCATGCCGAAAGGAGCATCATAATCGTCGAGGATAAGGCAAACCCGATTTTTACATTGTTTTTCCACCTTTGCGGCAGCGATTTCAATATGGCGGGATTTCTCAATACAAAGCTTTTTTCAGGATATCCCGGCGTCATGTAAGTTTTTACAGGTTCTACCTTCATACATTACATCTCCCATATTGCCCAAACTTTATTTACGCATTAAAACGCAGCATTTGTCTATACATTTTTCCGTAATTAATATAGACGCAAAAGATTACATATTGTTCCATATCAATTAAATATAGCATTTGACTTGTACATGACAATTTCAGAACAATAATAAAAAAGGCCTTGCATAAGGCCTCCAAATACATTATGGACAGCTGTAGAACACGTAAACAGTATAATTACCGGATACCTTTGCTTTTGAAGAAATCCTTGTATTTCATGTCCTCTTTCAGTATATGGTTGGTAATCCAGTCCGAAATAAAGGCAACAAGCTTCAGTATGATTTCACTTTGCTTTTCGTCAATGTTTTCCTCTTTAAACTTCTTGATCTTCTTAATTACAAAATAATGCTGGAATCTATGATTTTCGAAATTTTCGTATCCGTACTTCTCCATAAGGTTCTCCTCATGCCCGAAATGATACACGGTATAATCTTTAAGCTCGTTTAGGACTGCCACAATCTCGTCATAACGGTCGTAGGCGTCATTTGCTTTCGCCAGGTCATATATTCTTGCACCGATTTCGAACAAATGCCTGTGTTGATTGTCAATCCCTTTTATTCCCATGTTATATTCGTCTTTCCACTCAAAATACACTGTTATACCTCCCGGTAATTTCTTTTTTCTTTCATGCCGGTCATGCTAAAAGTCATATGACAGTTGCTTTACATAAATATACCCTTGAAAACCGGACATAAACAAAACTGAAGAGTTTCGACGCCAAACTGTTCTTGACAAGGAACTTTCGCTATTGTATAATTCATTTTGCGCGTCGGTTGAATGCCGCAATGATGGAAAAGGTTTTTGCCGAAGTGGCGGAATTGGCAGACGCGGCGGTCTCAAAAACCGTTGGGTACTTCCCATGCCGGTTCAAGTCCGGCCTTCGGCACCAAAGGCTATTATAGCTCTCAAAACGGTATACGGTTTGAGAGCCTTTTCCTTTCTTTCAGAACTTTACATGCTTTCTTTTCGTCTTCTCTCATCATTGGCGCCGAGCACCTGCCTAATGGATTTTCTTTCGGCTATGTTTGTTATTTCCGCAAGCAGGTTGTTGTAGAAAGGGTCATTGCCTTTAATATCCGGAGAAAGAGCAACATGCAGGGTATCGGTCCCAACCCTTAGCGTTATGTAAGTGCCCTTTACCTGCAACTGGATCAGCAGCCCTTCATTGATGAGGTTTTTTATTGCCGCCGGCATGCTTATTTTGCTTATGCCGTACTTTTCGGCCAGTGCCCGCTCCGATTCTATCCTGACAAACAAGTCCGAGCGCATTGCTTCATCAAATGTCAATAAAAGAAAAATAGACTAGAAATTGCATCACCTTATAATCTTTTTAATCTCATTCTCGCGCTTTCTCTGCGCTACCTGCAGAGCTTCAATCTTTGATTTATACCATTTAACATTGCGGGCAACTTTTTGTTCCGCTGTTGAAAGCATTTGTTTCATTGCTTCAGGTCCTGTGCCCCCGTATACATTCCGGATTCTTACAAAATGCCAAGGGTCAATACTTTTAAGAATCGGCAAGAAATCATGCGTAAATGGCTCGCCAAAAAATTCCTGGTAAGCTTGTGCAAAAAATTCATGAGTAATCTTTTTCAGGTTGTAGTTCAAATCACCAGCTTTCTTAACAAGATAAGCAACAAAATGATGTGCCTGACGGAATGGAATACTATATGAACGGTACATTTGATCCGCAATTTCAGTTGCAACGGAAAAGCTTTCATATGCCCGCTCTGCCAGCAGCTCTTTGTCGACGTCCATCGTAGCGATAACAGCATTAAACAATACAAGGTTCTTTTTGAGCAACTCCATAGCATTGGACATTATGTCTTCAATGTCTTCATAGTCCGAAATATCGCCATAGGGAGTTTTGAAAAAAACCGATTGAACCGTACTAGCAAGACCTTTCACGACTGAAAGCGACGCACGTAAATGTTCAAGCGCGATAGGGTTTCGTTTTTGCGGCATGATTGAACTTGTTGAAATATATCCATCCGCCACGCGAAACATCTTCAATTCCTCTGTGACCCACAGCAACATATCGGTAATAATTCTGCCCAAATCAAGTGCACAGAGTGAAATTGCACCGGCAGTCTCTGTAAAGTAATCACAATTTCCAATAGCATCGTATGAGTTTTCGATCACATCCTCAAAACCTGCCAATTCAGATACTCTCTGTCTGGAAATTGGAAAACCCGTGGTTGTGATTGCAGCAGCTCCCATCGGGGATCTGTTGACCGTTTCATATGCATGTTTGAGTCTATCAATATTACGGTCCAGCATATCCGCAACTCCGAGAAAATAGTGTCCCAATAAACCTGGCTGGGCATGCTGGGTATGCGTATGGATAACATATAATGTATCTTGATGTTCCTTCGCAAATAAAGCAACCGTGTTATGAAGTTCGATTAAATGTTTAATAATAGAGAGTAAGTCTTCCCGTACTACCATTCTGGACCATGTAAGACACATGTCATTACGGCTGCGTGCCAGATGAAGATTACCTCCTATGCCGTCAGTCTTTCGGATGATTTCATCTTCTAATCGGAAATATAGATCTTCAAATCTTCCGTTGTAGCAACTGCTCCGGTAAACATTATAGTCGATCTGTAACAAAGCCTTCATAATGATTTTGGCGTCTCCGGCAGTAATGATGCCCTGCTCCGTCAGCATTATAAGATGTGCTTCATTTATAGCTCGAATATGTTTCAATAATTTCGTCTTTGTGCGCTCATATCTAGGCTCGAGTTCCATTTCCACTAAAGCGCGCCCGGGGTATTTCTCACCTTCTTCGCCAAGCACTTTGCTCCTGGCTTCATTATATGTTTTCGGCAATTTCACCGGTAACCACCTCTCTTATTGGTCCATTACGGATCCGTCTTCGTGTAATTTTGTGACATACTCACGCGGAACATACGGATAGCGTTCTTCTGCATCTTCCTCCAGTTCAATGCCTATGCCTGGCGTGTTCGGAACGATCAGAAATCCATTTTCAAGCTGTAATGTAGATTTTACAATCTTGCTCTTCGGTGGTTTGTCTTCACCAATAGGGTATTCCAAGATAGCAAAATTTGGTATGCTCGCTGCAAGCTGCATACAAGCTGCGGTACTCACCGGGCTTAACGGATTGTGAGGCACAACCAATACCCCATATGCTTCAGCAATAGCAGCTATTTTCTTTGCATGTGTCAACCCTCCACACATACATACATCAGGACGGATATAACAGCATGCATTACGCGAAAGCAACATCCCAAATTCCTGCAATGTATGAATGCGTTCACCAGTCGCAATAGGAATGCCAATTGCACTTGCAACTTTAGCCATCTCATCGAAATTATCGGGACGAACCGGGTCTTCATAAAACATTGGATGACATGGCTCTATCCCTCTTCCCAGCGTAATCGCTTCCGGCACGGAGAATTGCCGGTGGATCTCAATACACAGATCGACTTCATTGCCAACGGCTTCACGGTATTTGAATACACTTTCAATTGCGTCTTCTATTTTAGCCGCAAAGCTGCGATTTTTCCATCTCTCCTCGCGCTTTGAATCCGTGAACGGTGTTAAGTGTCCTACTGCGGTAAAGCCCTTTAGTTTTGCATCAATACAGCCTTCAATAAGCTTTTCGCGGGTATTACCAAATACATGGTAATATACGCGGGCTTTTTCACGAGTCGGTCCTCCCATCAGCTTATAGCAAGGTACTCCATAATATTTCCCAGCAATGTCCCACAGTGCTATGTCAATAGCAGATAACGCGCCCATAATCGCTGCACCGCGGAAATGGTAACAGCGGTACATATACTGCCAATGATGTTCGATACGCAGGGGATCCTGGCCTATTAGATAACGTTTAAACGTTTCAACTGCGGAAGCCGAGGCTTCCAAAAAAGCCCATGCGCCAGATTCGCCAAGTCCGACCAGCCCGGCGTCAGTATATACTTGTACAAACATGAATTGATTTATAAATCTTGTTTTTATATCAGTAATTTTCATATTCCATCCTCTCCAATTTTTCATTTAACCTTTTACAGATCCGCTGGTAAGTCCGCCTACGAGATATTTCTGTGCGAACAACGCAAAGAAAAATGATGGAATACATACGACCAGGGAAGATGCAAGTACATCTCCCTGCAGCATACTATCACGCGAACTGAAATCTGCAATAATAACCGGAAGAGTTTTCTTAGCTTCATCGATAAGAAGTGTGTTAGCCAGTAGAAAATTATTCCATATGCCAATAAATGTCATTATCCCACTAGCAGCAAGTCCCGGCAATGCAACGGGAAGGAAAATATACCATAGCGTTTTAATTCTCGGAAGTCCGTCGATTTGCGAAGCTTCAATCAAATCAATCGGGATGGTGTCAAAATACGATTGCATAGTCCAAACACATATGGGAAGCTCGAATGCGATATAGGTGAAGATTAGTCCTGAATAACTGTTTATTAACCTCAGATTTGACATCAGTAGATAAATCGGGATAATGATCAGTATTTGAGGAAACATGTATACAAACAGGATCATCTTACTGAATAGCTCTTTTGTTTTGTATTTGTATGCTTTGTAGCTGAAAGCTGCAAGACATGCAACAAAGAGTGTCAAAAATGTTGCCGTTACTGAAAGAAATACGCTGTTAAACAAGTATCGTCCGATTCCGAATTCTGAAAAAACTTTTTTAATAAAATGTAGAGAAAAACTTTGCGGAATAAAACTTGGCGGTATTTGTGTAACAAATTTCGGGCTTTGTAATGCCGATACAATCAACCAGTATACCGGGAACAACAATGGTATCATGGTTAAAACCGCAAGCACATGAATAGCAATATCCTTTGCCGTATTCTTCCATATCTTTTTCATTTGACATCTCCTTATTTATACAATTTATCTTGATACCGTTTCAAACTGAAGTACACAATAGTAAACATGATTAATATTATAAATAATATGATAGTAATAGCTGAACCTTCACCCATCCGATAACTGCTGAATGCCCGCCGGTATGCATAAATCGGCGTGGTTTGCGTGGCTTCCGCCGGGCCACCTCCAGTCATTACCCATGGCAAGTCAAAGAAATTAAAAGCCCAGATAAACCTCAGTACTCCAGATATCATAACTACCGGCATCAAAAGCGGCAATGTTAATTTATAAAACCGCATCCATGCATTTGCTCCATCTATATGGCCAGCTTCGTAAATATCCGAAGGTATGCTCTGCATACCCGCTAAAAACATTACGATCAACATGGGCGTTCCACGCCAGATATTGGCCAGGATCAAAATGCACATTGCAAATGTCTTTTCCGATATCCATGCCTTTGGCTGGCTGATCAGATGCAGATCCATCATTAAGTAGTTCATTATTCCATACATGTCATGAAACATCCATCGGAAAATCAGTGCGACCGAAACTGTCGGAATCAGCCATGGAATAATAACAAGACCCCTGAATAGCATCTTACAACGCAAGCGCGGATGGTTCAATAACGATGCTATCGCAAGGCCAATCACTATTTGAGGTATCAGAGATCCTACAGTAAAAAGCAGCGATCTTACTACAGCTTTCCAGAACGATACATCCTTCAAAATATTTATATAATTTTTAAGTCCAATAAATTCCATAACCGGGTGGCGTATGGTGTAACTGGTAAAACTCATGAGAAAAGCATAAACGATAGGATAAAGAATTACGCCTACAATAATTAAAACTGCAGGCATATAAAGTAGTATTCCTTCCCTGCTCATGCTTCTTTCATAACGAGCCAAGCGTGTTTTTTGCATCCCGATAACCTGCCTTTTATTATACTAACCGGTGTCGCTTATTAAAGGTAAACGACACCGGTTATCCAATATGTTGCATTAATTGTTTAGTATCAAAGCTACATTAATTTTTCCAGCTCATCGATTATATATTCCACAGCCTGTTCTGCTGTATAATTCTCGGATAACATTTTTACAAGTCCATTGCCCAAGATACAACGTGCCTCAAATTCACCTGCGCCCGGAAACGGACCATTTACCATTCCAAGGCTGGTCGACGTGGCAAGTATATTTAAGGCCATGTCAGGAACCATATCCTTCAGTATATCCGGTAAACCTTCATAATACTCTTTGTTGTGAAAGAGTTCAGCTTTTGCCGGGAACATCGCATATGGATAACTGAGGAAGAAATCCACCAATGTATCACCGGTAAAAAGATACTTAACAAAGTCTTTAGCCAGCGCTACATTTCCGTCCTTGGAAATGCTCAAGCCAACCCATCCCTGACCTGAACCGGTCTTTTTTCTGCCAGGGATCGGGAAATATTTCACATCTTTTTCACTGTCCGGATCGATCTGTTGCACAGTATAATATATTTCCGGCGTATCGATACGGCTCATTATCGTTCCGCCCGCTACCATCTCACGGACATTGGTCTGCGTATAGCTGATAGTACCTTCAGGTGCAGTATCCTTGACGAGCTTGTACAGGTAATTATACGTTTCTATCATAGCTGCACGGTCTTCACTATTCAGATCCACGTACCATTTATCATTTTGATCAACATTTATAAGATCCACTCCGTTAGATTGCAGAAAGCTCCAGATGGTTTTCCAACCGTGCAGATCTCCCAGTGGAATTCCAAAACCATATTTATTTCCTGCAGGATTAGTCACAGCTTTACACATTTCATAATACTCTTCCCAAGTCTCAGGCAGCTTGGTGATGCCTGCTTTGTCCAGCCAGCTCTGTCGATAGTATGCAATATAAGGTGTAATATAAAGTGGGATTGAATATAGGCCGTCCTCATACGCACCTTGAACTGACAATGATGTACTTAAAAAAGCATCTTTGCCTCCAACTTCTTGTACAAGGTCGGAAAGCTCAAGCAATCCTCCGGTAGCACCCAGTGACTGCGGGTATCCTGTGCCGGTAGTCATCAAATCAGGAGCATTCCCTGCCATAATTGAGGCAACAATCTTGTCCATTGCACCCGACCAAGGCATGACCGTTATGTCTATCTTTGTTCCCGGATGCTCTTGCATGTATGTATCTGCCAGTTTCTGCAATTGATCGGCACGTTCCTTCTGTGTAAGCATGGACCAGAATGTAATTGTACTTGTAGGTTGTTCTTCAGTGTTGGAAGGTTGATCCGATTGGTTCGTTTGATCCACAGTTGATTCGCTGCCAGAAGTCATGGTATCGGTTGGTTCCGAGCCTGATGTCGAGACATCTGACGCTTTGGAAGCACACCCCGCGAAAATTGTTAGGAATAGAGCCGCAACCAGAAATACCATAAGAATTTGTTTTTTAATGTTTTGTTTCTTCATGCTCCTTCTCCTCCATTTCATTTTATACTGGTATTAATTAAGTATCTTGCCTCATTTATTTTTCAGATGAAAAAACAAGATACTTTTTGATCCGATCGAAACTGATTTCAACCCCAAGGCCTGGTTTATCCGGAGCTTGTATATGTCCGCACGCATCTAGTTTTATATGGTTTAAGAACATTTCTTTGAGCAGTGCGTTGGTATTATTATCGTAATATTCGGCAATCAATCCGTTCGGTACAGCCGATACCAAGTGTGAATGGATTTCCTGATCTCCGTGGGGTGCGATAAGTATATGCGAAGCCATAGCTAGATCCGCAACCTTTTTCCATTCGCTAATTCCACCAAGCACTTGAGCATCGGCATTGAGCACCTGTGCCGCATGATAATCTATTATTTGTTTAAATCCCCATAAGGTATATTCATTTTCTCCCATAGCGATCGGGGTATCCAATCTGAGACAAAGCTCAGCATATCCTTCCAGATCTTCCGGATTTAACGGCTCTTCAAACCAGAAAATATTACGCTTATCCAGCTCACGCCCCATTTTGAGTGCATCGATCCGGTTATATGCGTTGTTGGCATCAACCAACAACTTTATGTCCGGACCGATAAAATCGCGAACTATATCCACACGCTCCAAATCTTCTTTGATCGAAAGCGCGCCAATCTTTATTTTAATGGCCTTTGCACCCGAGGCAAGATTGCTGAGAACTTCTTCATGGAGTTCATCGTAACCTTTACCCGGTTCATAATATCCCCCGGTAATATAAGCAGGGATAGTGTCACGATATCCCCCCAGCAACTGACGTATCGAACGCCCTGCAACCTTTCCCTTTATGTCCCACAGTGCAATATCCACAGCACTGATAGCACGCATTTCTAAACCTTTGCGTCCATACACCTTCGGAAGGTACATCATACTCCATATGCGCTCCACATTGAATGGGTCCTGTCCCAATACACGTTCACGCAAACTTAACATAGTGTCAATCACCAGTTTGCTGCCATGTGCCCAACCAATGCCAGTTATCCCTTCATCAGTCAGAACCTCGCAGACGACAATTTCAGTAGCGGAATAAGTGTATTTTCCATTAGAAATGGGTTTTTCATATGGTGCAGAGTATGCTTTTACCAATAGATCTGTTATTTTCATATTTGCTCCTTTTAATGATAAAATGTGATAATACAGCAAAAACATATTATTTAGTGATTTATACTTTGATATTACTATATATACATTCTTATGTCAATTACTTTTATAAAATTATTTACTAAAAATAATTTATATTATAATTTTAAAATTATAATTCCCCAAACAAAAATGACACCATATTGTTTTACTGGCATCATTTTTTTGGCTTTACATTATAAAACACTATAATCTAAATTACCCTGTTTCTTCCTTAGCATTTATAAAAGGTATTTACTTTTTTATTAAAACATCTCCTGTAAATTACTATAAGAAACCGCATTTACGTGTTCCAATATCATCATGCATCCACCTAGCGCATATTGTGACTCTTTCAATTTTCCCCTTATAACATTGATTTTTCTGTGCATATGCCGCTCTCTTGCCTTTACAGCCGGTTCCACTAATTCAAGCAATCTTGTTATATCAAAAGAAGCAGACACTACCACATTTGAAATATCGAATAAATTAGCAACATTGACTATCCCAATTCCCAAATAGTGTCCTGCGGTTTCCAGCGTTTTTACTGCATTTACATCCCCTTGATCTGCCAGCGTCAGCAAATCAATGGTACTCGTGACATCTTTCCCTGAAAATTCACGGTACATCCTACGCATTCCCCGTTCTCCCACATAAAGGCCTAGACAACCCCGGCTGCCGCACAAGCAAGCAGGTCCTTCGGTATTAACAAGCATATGTCCCACCCGGCCTGCATTGCCCCATTCCCCCTGCAGCAATTTCCCATCCATCCAGATGGACATTCCAACACCAAAGCGTATCATTATATACAACATATTAGGCAATGTCTCTAATGAAGAGAATTTCCGTTCTGCTCTAGAAAGCAAATCTACATCATTACTGATAAGTACAGGACGTCCGACATGTTTTTCAACTATTTCACCAATAGGTACATCCACCCATCCGGGTATACGCTCTAGAATTACTGCGAAATTATTATTCCGGTCTATAATACCCGGAATACCCATGCCGATGCCTAGCAGCTTCTCTTTCTTAATTCCTGATTCAATCAATATATCATCGATCTGACGAAGCAGCAGTGATAAAACTTCATCCTTATCTGAATTTAAAGAGCATTGTCGAATTGTGGAACAAACCGGTTCAGCATTCAAGTCACTTATGGTCATACGTATCGCCGGAAACTCTATATCAATCCCCATAGCAAAAGCTGCCTTTGCATTTATGCTGTAAAGCGTTGGGGTCCGTCCGCCACTTGATGCACCTCGGCCTATTTTCATCACTTTTCCTTCCATTTCCATTTCATTGATTAGTCCTACAATGGTCGGACGGCTTAATTTAGTAATGTGTTCAAGTTCCGTTATCGATACCTGGTTTTGTTCACGTATGCACTTATATAGCAAAAGCTTATTTGCTTTTTTTACATCACTCAACCTATTAACTTTTAATGGCATTATTCTTCCCTCATTGTATATAATCGCTCTAATTGTTTCTGTTAATGTAATCAGCTTCCTCATCCGGCAAAGTCGTCGCCCTGACCATGCCGTATTTTTCAGCTTCCCTGATAATCTGCTCCCTTGTGATGTCTTTCATGGGATTCCTGCCTGCCATGTAGATCAAACTTGCTATGGAAGTAATTATTATACCTATGCCTATGCCAAGCAAAACGCTTCTTAACTGAAACCGGCTCATAAATAACCTCCCGGCCGACCTCCCGATTATTTTCTCAGGCCGACTATCAGCTCTACTTCACCTTTCCCGATATTCAGGCTCTTTGCAATATCAAGGTTTCCCATTCCTTCCCGGGAAAGCCTGAGAACTTCCGAGTACTTGTTGCGAAATGGAATAACCTTTTCATTTTTTTCGGCTGCCGCGGCATATGCGTCAGGTACTCCCAATCCGCCATTGATTCTTCTTTCTTGAATTACCGGCGGAATAACCGGCTGAATATCCATTTTCCTGGCAGCAACAGCAGCAGGACTTTTTTCTGCATTTACGGCGGCAGCAACACTTGCGCTTATGGCCGCTGCCTTTTCGCTCAATTCATGTATCCTTGTCTCGGCGTCCTTTAGGTTCTTGTCTAGTTGCTCGCTTTTGATATCCACCTGGTTCACGATATAGTCGGAGAACTTATTAAGTTCCTCAATCATCTGCTCTGCGTCACTAATAATCTCCGCCAGTTCCTGCTTTTTTTCATCAAAGCTTTTGGAAAATTCGAAAGCCTTTCTCTTGTCAAAAAGTAAAAAGACCATTGAAGTGATAACGAAAAGAATCCCAAGGAATATCATGCTGACATAAAATCCGTTCAAACAATCCACCTCGCATCACTGCCGGTAACTATCCACAATATCCGTCTTTCAGGGGTTTCCCATGTCTTGCGCCACTCTTTATAAAAACCCGCATGTGTTAATAACCGGCAGCATGTTTTTTCTTTAGTTCTCAAGTCAAATTTTGATATCTATTATACTACTTCCTGTTTCTTTAATCAACCTTTCTTTCCTTTTATTATCTTCCGGGGCATTTTGACCCTGCTTTTTCTTTTTCTCCCCGTTTTGCCGCCTGTTATTTTGTTTTTCTGCAATTCTTACATCCTGTGCCTGCTGTTTCGAAACAACCTGCTTTAACGAGACCTCCGTCTTTTGCTGTCCAGCGGCGGCCAACTGATACTGTAGCGTTTGGCTGCGCTGCGTTTCATTATTATTTATTTTAGAAGCCTCCACTGTTCTTGGAATTACAACCTGGAAATCAACAGGTTTAATTGCCATGCTATCACTTCCTTTAAACAGCCATATGACGAATCAGCCATATGACAACCCACCGCCTCCACGGTATTATTGCCGCGAACCACATCCTACTTGTCTATCGGTCCTACCCTGATATCTGCGCCGTCCCTGTACAGTGTGCAATAATGCAGGTTTTCTTTCACATACATCATGCAGGACCCGATAGATACTTTCGTTCCCGGGTAAATAACATTGTAGCACCTGATCTTCCCATAAGCTTCTTGCTGCAACCTGCCTTCAATTTGAATAAGCTCTTCTTTTATTTCCGTTATGCGGTTCATCAGGAAAGCCTTGGTCCTGACGCTCTTGGACAGAAGCTCCTGCTTCTCGGGTGTCAGCGTTCCCGTCATCTCAAGCTTTTTGAGAATCACCACGGCTTGATCCGCTTTCCTGTAATCGTTTTCCGAAGATGCGAGTTCATCTTTCAAAGCCTTGTAACGTTCCCTTATCGTGGGATCCACTCCCACCTCGATGTCGGTGGACGTAGCAAGATGTGAACCTATCACCTTGGCAATGATTTCTTTACCGACCTTGCAGCTGCCGCCGACCAATAGTCCTTTTTTTCCGGACAATTCAAGCTTGTTTCCGCACTTTATGTTGCTGTGCATTATGGCCTCGGCTTTTATATTATTCTTTGCCTGTACATTGCTGTTTTCAATATACCTGGCAACTATGTCCCCGCCGCTCACAAGTATGCCTTTACCCATGCCCTGCATGCCTCTTCGCAGGATTATATCTCCTCCGGCTTTTATGATGGCGCCCTCTACTACGCCCATAACTTCTACATTCCCGCCGGCTTCCACTATAAAACCGGAGAGTACGTTTCCCCTGATATGCACGTTTCCTACAAAATTTATGTTCCCGGTGGAGTTGTCAACATCCGCCTGGACTTCATGTGTTGAGAAAACGCTTACCTTCCCGTCAATATATAAAATTTGCCCGTCTATATTGGAAACCAGTTGCATACCGTCTTCCGAAACACTTACATTACGTCCTTTTGGAAGCGCAACAGGCTTTCCGTCCACTGCCGGGATGTCCGTTCCATAAACCGTTTTTCCGGGCGTTCCTGGAGAAGGAGGAATGAGCGTGCATAAAACCTGCCCTTTTACAGCGTTTTGTATAAGGTTGAGTTCCCTGAAGTCAACCCTTCCATCTTCAAGAATTGTCGGCTTCGTCTCCCTGTGGGTGTCAAAATGAAACTCCAGCTTGCCGTTTTGTCCCGGCACAGGAGGCGTTCCTTCTGCGATCACGATTGTTTCGTTATATATCGGATACTGGACTACTGTATCAAGATTGGTTTTATTAATTCCATAAATAATTCCGTTCTCATTAAGGAAATCGAGAATTTCTTCCTTTGTCATCATCCTGCCGTTTTCAGGGGGAATAAATGAGATATATGCCTTCATTTTGTCCGGGGTTACCGATAAATTCGCCGTGGCGTTCAGGCTTTCCTCCTCCTGGCGCCCGGCTATTTTAACAGGCACCTTATCAGCTTTTTTGACTACAATATTTACGATATCTTTATCATAATTTTTTACCTTTTTGCGCTCAAGGCGATCCAATACGGTTTGCAAATCCACGCGTTTGCCGATTCCCTCGGGTGGATACACCGAAAGATAGACGCCGTCGTTTAGGTACAATATTTGATAAAAACCATCATTAACATTGAGGCCGTCTTCTCTGCTAGCCATCGTCCGCAACCTCCAGTATCGGCTTTTGCTACTGTTTTTTACTCCTAATTAAAATCAATCATCAAGCAAAGATTTTTGTCGGGCAAGCTTTCCGCGCAATCGCATGATCGCTTTTGTATGCAGCTGCGAAATTCTGGATTCTGACACTTTCATTATCGCACTTATTTCTTTCAAAGTCAATTCTTCGAAATAATAGAGCGTTATGACCATTTTTTCTTTTTCCGGGAGCTTTTCAATCGATTTGCCAAGTATATCCTTCAGTTCGTTTAGTTCCGCCTCGCGTTCAGGCTTGTACTTGTTAGCGGCCGACATATCCAGGTCGACTTCATAATTCTGCTCAATAAATTCCTCAAGCGAAACCATCGACGTCATATTTACTTCGTTCAGAAGCTTGTAAAACTCATCCAGTGAAATATTAAGCTTATCAGCAATATCCTTGTCCGTGGCGGAATGACCAAGTTCATTCTCCACATCCCAATAAGCCTTTTCCAATTCCTTGTTTTTCTGCCTAACGGACCTGGGTACCCAGTCCATTTCCCTGATGCTGTCAATAATAGCGCCCCTTATCCTCAGCGACGCATAAGTCTCAAACTTGACTCCCTTGTCCGGATCAAACTTGTCAATAGCGTCAATCAGGCCGAAAACGCCAAAACTAACAAGGTCATCGTATTCCACGTTTGAGCCGAAATAAATGTTCAGCCTGCCTGCTATATACTTGATCAGATGCGAATACTCCAGTATCAAAGCTTCCCGGATAGCAGGATCTCCGGTTTTTTGATATTGCTTCCAAAGCTCCTTTCGCCTGTTGACGTTTTCTTGCATCTGCTTCCTCCGTTATTTGCCCTACTCTTTTACTTTTGTTCTTATCGCCTTGCTTAATGCCAGAGGCTCAAAGTCATCCGAATCCGCCGGCGCCGCATGCCGTTTTGCGTTGAATAAATCTATCAGCTGGGCCGCTTCCAGGCTTTCAGCGTCATTTCCCTGGTGTGGTTTAGCGGCGTATTCGTGAGCCTTTATCTCTTCCTTGTGATCTTTTTGATTTTGCTCCTCCTGCTTTTTCTGTTCTTTCATCCTGAATTGTACTTCTTTTTTCAGCGATAACACCGTATTCCTTATAAATGCGCCAAGGAGATAAAATACCAACATCATCACTGCCATCCGCAGATAAGTCCTCTGGTTGCCAACACCTGCGGCATGGCTTGCGGCTCCTGTTATGACAGCCGCGAGAAAGCTCAACAGAAGGGGCAGTCTCATGATGCGTTCCATGTATCAGATCTCCTTTATCCCGTGTCCTATGGTTTTGATCAAAAGCTTTCCGTTTTCCGAGTTAAGCTCGATGGTTCTTCCGTAATCTCCTCCAGTATCTTCCGCAATTAGCGGTATATTAAGCATGTTCAGCACTTCCTTGGCTGACATGACGTTTCTCAAACCAATGCGCAGCATTTCCGGCGTATCGTTGAAAGCAAACATCTGCGCTCCGCCTGCAAGTTTTGCCACGATGCCTGACCTCGTAGCTCCAATATCGACCATGTCATTTACCAGCTTGGCAACGGCAGTGTCAGCAAACTTCGCAAGGTTGGTTTTATTGCGTGCTTGTGTGCTTGACGGCAGCATGACATGCGCCAGTCCCACAATTTTCTTTGTTGGATCATAAAGTGCGATTCCTACACAAGAACCAAGTCCAAGCGTTGTTAGTATGCATGGGTGCCTGCCCACCTGTAAATCAGCCATACCGACCTTAATTATGTTAATCATCCAATGACTCCTAAAGCTTTCAATAACACATCATAAGTATCGTAATCAGGTACCAGGTAAAAATCACCTACCACCCTGTTGTTGCCGTCTGAAAATTCCGTCTCAATATACAATACCGTATCACCAACCTTGCCGAACTCTATGGCGGGTACGCTTATTATCGCTCCTGCCATATCGATTGCCAGCTCCGGAACCGATGGCATTATTTTCAGGTTTGTCAAGGTCGATAATGCGGAAAGGTAGGATCCGGCAAGAATATTGCCAATTTCCTTCAAGGCGGAAATATCAATTTCCGAGAATTCCCTCGTTTCATCCGGCTGTTCTCCCATTAGCATGCTTACCAGCATTGAAGCCGCTTCCTTTTTAAGTATGAACATTATATTGCCGGTAAGGTCGCCGCTTACCTTCAGCATTATTCCAACCACGGGAAGCTCCGCTCCTCCAAGGGTGTCGCTGATTTCCTTGAACTCAAGGACCCTTGTCCTGGGAACTTCCATGTTGATCTTCCTGTTCAATAGCTTGGCAAGGGCAGTGACGGCATTTCCCGACCCGATATTGCCGACTTCCCTCAACACATCCAACTGCAAATTGTCCAAATCATCAATACCCGTTATCATGGCATGCTCTCCCGCACAACACAAACTGATTTTGCACGTCAGTCATTTTCAGTGAATAAAACCAGCTTTTCCACGTTAAGCAAAGTAACCATTCTGCCGTTAGCTTTGCCGACACCGGTGACAAAATCCTTCGACAGCCCGCCGGCAATATTGGTCATGCTTTCAATAGCTTCATCCCCCAGTTCAACAACCTCTGAGACAGAATCTACTATCAGGCCTACCGATATATCGTTGAACTTTACTATAATAATCCTGGTGTCCTGGTTAAAGACATCGGGAGACAGCCCGAACCTGATCCGGAGACTTATTACAGGTATGATCTCTCCTCTCAGGTTGATGATGCCCTTTATAAAAGCAGGCAGCTTAGGTACCCTGGCTATATCCATGTCCTTTTCAATAATGGTCGTAATACTATGTATATCTATCCCGTATTCTTCATTGTCGATTTTAAAGACCAGGAACCTTTTTGTATCAACGTTTTTCTGAATCGCCATCATGATCGACCCCCGTTTAATTTATTGTTTCATTGCGTCCCGTCTTAACTTGCAAGATCGTTTACATCCAGTATCAATGCCACATTTCCGTCGCCGAGTATGGTAGCGCTTGTAATTATCTTGATGCCTGCCAGGTACTTGCCAAGCGACTTTTGCACGATTTCCTGCTGTCCGAGAATTTTGTCCACAACAAGTCCGGTCAGCCTCTCGCCCCTTTTTACGATTACTACTGTTAAATTATTAGGTTCTTCCGCTTCGTCCTTCTGAACATCCAGGACCTTGTCAAGCCTTAATATGGGAACTATTACGTCTCTGTACATTATAACTTCCTGGTTTTGAACCAGTTTGACTTCTTCGGCTTTAACCTTGATTATTCTCTGAATAGAACTTAATTGTATGGCATATTTTTCTTCTCCGACCATTACCAGCAGCGCCTGGATGATAGCCAGCGTAAGCGGCAGCCTTATAATGAACCTGCTTCCTTTTCCGCTCTCGGTTTCAACCTCGACGCTGCCTCCAAGCATTTCGATCCTGTTTTTCACGACATCAAGGCCGACACCTCTTCCGGAAATACCGGTTACGGATTCAGCCGTGCTGAAATTCGGTCTGAACAGGAAGTCAATCAAATCTTCTTTCGTCAGGCTATCAGCCGCATCTTTGCTTACTAAACCGCGTTCCACCGCTTTTTTCTTGATTTTTTCAACGTTGATGCCCTGTCCGTCGTCGCTGACTTCAATAACTACGTTATTTCCGTCCTGGTAAGCTTTCAACTCTATTCTGCCCACTTCAGGCTTGCCGAGACTCCTCCTTTTTTCAGCCGGTTCAATGCCATGATCGCAGGAATTCCTGAGCAGATGGATAAGGGGTTCTCCTATTTCATCTATGACGGTTCTGTCCAGTTCTGTTTCTTCACCTGACATGAAAAGCTCAACTTCCTTGCCCAGATCCCTGGATATATCCCTTATCATCCTCGGAAAACGGTTAAAAACGGTTTCAACCGGCACCATCCTGACTTTCATGACCGCGTCGTGAAGGTTTGTGGTGATCCTTTCGAGATATTCAAGCGTTTCAACAAACGATTGGGTCCTTTCTATACCTTCGAGCCCTTCCAGCCTTGTTTTTTGTATGATGAGCTCACTAACCAGGTTCAAAAGCACGTCAAGCCTTTCGATATCAACCCTTACTGTTTTCCCGGTCTTGGCTTTTTTCCCCGGCAAATCATTCTTCGCCTGCTCGGCGTCGGGACTTGGCTTGCCGTCGGCCGTACCTGCCGGGAACGGTATCGCCGGCGACTCGCCGCCGATTTCCTGTGATGTTTCCTTTTTGGATTTTATTAGCTTTACAATGACATTTTCGATTTCAGCAATTGAATTAAGCTCTTTCACAAAAACCGACTCATTCTCTTTTGAGACGGCAATTACGGTAAATTCAAAATCAAACTTCTCGTCTTCAATATCCTGGACAGCCGGTACGGATTTGATTATTTCCGCGTATTTCTCGAGCGTTTTGAAAACAATAAACGCTCTTGCGGACTTTAACACGCAGCCTTTATTAAGCATCACGGTTATCTGGTATGTATTGTTGCCCAGTTCGGCAGCCCTGTTTATAACATTTATGTCATACTCGTTCAGCTCTATATCGGTAGCGCCGGTTTCCGGCTCCTGCCCGTCCTGCGGGAAATGAAGCGCTTTTGAAGCAGCAACGGGCATGTCTTTGCTTTTCCATTCTTTTATAACTGCCGAAAGCTCTTTTATGATATTATTATTATCTTCATTACCTTCCGTACTTGTCTCAATTATCCTGGCCAGGTAGCTTTCCAGCGCGTCGAGGCATCTGAACAGTAAATCCACCAGGCCGGATGTTACTTGTATTTCATCATTTCTGAGCGCAGACAGGACATCTTCCATATCATGTGTCAGCCTGGCCATCCTGCTGAAGCCCATCGTTCCCGACATGCCCTTTAAGGTGTGAGCCACCCTGAAAATCTCGTTCAGCATTAATTTATCCCCGGGATTTTTTTCAAGCTGCAGCAGGCTTTGATTTAGTACCTGCAGGTGCTCCCTGGTCTCCTCGATAAATATTTCCAAGTATTGGTTCATGTCCATTATTGGTCCACCCCCATATATTTAACTATGATACCGGCTATTTTATGCAAAGGCGCCACCACATCCACAACTCCCGTACTCACGGCTGATTTCGGCATTCCGTATACAACACAGGTCTGCTCGTCCTGGGATATGATAGTACCGTTATTCATACGTTTTAAATTCACTATGCCTTCTTTCCCGTCATTCCCCATACCGGTCAGTATTACGCCGATGACGCTTGAAAACCCTGTCTTTGCTATCGAATTCATCATCACATCGACAGAAGGCCTGTGCCCCCCGACGGGAACGTCTTTTGTCAGCTTTATTTTCAATTCGCAGCCCTTTTCCCCGATTACCTCCATATGAAAATCTCCCGGAGCGATGTAAGCGTGTCCAGGTTTTATGGTTTCGCCATCCTCCCCCTCTTTTACGGTAAGGTGGCTTAACGAATTCAGCCTCTCTGCCAGCGATTTTGTAAAACCTGAAGGCATATGCTGCACTATCAGCAATGCTGCCGGAATATTGGCGGGCATATACGGCACAATCTCCTGCAAAGCTCTTGGTCCGCCCGTTGAAGTGCCGATCGCGATCAGCGTCTTTAGCTCATGATTTCCGGCGCCCTTGTATTCAATAGGGCTGACCGGTTCCGCCAAACCCTTTTGCCTGAAGAAACGGTATCTTCTGCTGATATTCCCGGCTATTGTTATCTTTTCAATTATCTCTTTCTTTTTCTCCTCGCTTAATACTGCCGAAATACCTTCCGGCTTTGTTACAAAATCCACGGCCCCTGCATCCAGGGCTTGAATCGTGGCTTTTTCACCGCTCTTGGTATGCGCGCTGAGCATTATTACAGGAGCATCCGTTATTTTCAGAATCTCCTTCAGGCAGCTTATTCCATCCATAACCGGCATTTCAATGTCAAGAGTAATGACATCCGGCTTGTAAACCTTGACTTTTTCCAGCGCTTCCAGCCCGTTTCCCGCCGTGCCGGCCACTTCTATATCCGGCACGCTCTCAAGCATATCGCTGATTAACTTTCGCATAAGAGCCGAATCATCAACAACAAGTACCTTTATCATCAGTAAACCAACC
Organism: Bacillota bacterium; assembly: GCA_050261495.1. Classification (GTDB taxonomy): domain Bacteria; phylum Bacillota; class Clostridia; order Acetivibrionales; family DTU013; genus JBMNKL01. The sequence continues at coordinate 998 of JBLNDI010000150.1, read as the reverse complement.
CTTTGCTAAGCAATTTGCGCTGTTCGTTGAAAATATAACGTATTATAGCCTCCCTGTCCCTTTCATCGATATCTATATACGCAACGCCTGCCTCGTACCTGTATCTCGACTCATTGCCGGTTTCCTCGAAACGCACTACCTTTCCGTAAAACCGGACCTCTTTATTGCTTTCGAATGACATCTCGCATGCAAGAATACTTCCCGGCTTAATTTTTTCATTGATTTTCATGCATATTCCGCCGCCGCTTAGATTCTTCGCAATCGTTTTCTTGTAGTCCGAATTATCATCCAGGGATTCGACAAGCTTGTACCGAACCTCGACATAACAATCCAGGCGGAAGTAACGCCGTCTCTGGACCCTCTCTATCATGCTTCTCGTTTCAATCCTCAGGACATATAGGTTGTTCGAAATATCCATTCCCCTGACTTCTGCATTGAACTTGTATAAATTATATGTTCCACGCTCCATTCCGACAAAATATACATTAATCACGGTGTCGGCCGGGATGGATATTACGTTTCCGCGCACAATCGGGGCTGCAATAACCGCCGTATTATCCCCTTCAATCCACTCAACCTGGCTTACAAGCGTTGGCTCCGCCTTGTCGCCGAATTGGTCGAAAATTTCAATTTCAAGCTTTGTCCCCGTTCTTAGTCCTGATAATTCCATAAGTTCACCTGGATAATTGAATTTTTTAAGCCCTCAGGTATTCAACCAGCTTGTTGAAAAATCCCCTGATGCCCTGGTTCTGTATGGTTTCTTCCGTTACATCCCTGTTCGCAAGCTTCATCGATATATCTATAATGCCCTTTGCGGCATTGCTCTTCGGGAAGCTTAATATAAACGGTTTTTGCTGCTTTACGGCTTTTATTACCGCATCATCGTTTAATATGAACCCGGCAGGTTCCAGCGTCATGCCCAGGAACTTCTCGGCGACAAGCACCAGTTTGTTCAAAACGTCATTTGCTTCCTTGCTGCTTTCCGCCCTGTTTACAAC
>JBLNDI010000149.1:0-48179 GCA_050261495.1 Bacillota bacterium | reverse complement strand
ACTTGCTGTATAATGTTATTCAAAGAGACCTCTCCTTCCTTGGTTTTGGGTTGTGTCAACTTTATTTTACCAAAGAAGATTGGTCTCTTTTACTTTTTTCCTACGATTATTTTACTCCGTGGATGCCGGCTGTCCGCCGCTGTCCGCCGAAGGCCAGGCATTAGGGCGTATAACGGCTTAATTCAATTGGTTCGTACCTGATGCGGAACTTCGGCAGATTGTTGATAACGGTATAATAGTTTTCAGCCCAATCGGCTCCCTGTGAAGGATCGTTGACGCCCTCGCCGGGAGGGGCGAACAGTTTGAACATAAGCTCGCACGGGCCTCTTAGCGGATTTTCGTAAAACGCCGGCATCAGGTCGATGGTTTTAGCGCCCGGCTTCTTGTAGAACCATTTCCCGTTCAGTTCAATCATGGCATTGAGGTTTTCATCGTCAAACATCACTTCGCAAAACACCGGGTTTTTATCAAACCGCAGCGGCATGGCCAGTCCGTCGGCGTCCTCGGAACCGCCCCATCTCAGCCTGGCGGGACAGCGCAGCTGCCCGCCGTACTTCATGGACGGCTGGAAATAAGGATCCTTTATGATTTCCTTGTAAACGTCAAACAAAGGCTGACGAATCCCAACAGTCGGACAGTTCGGATCTTCCAGCTCCAATCCGAGCCGTCCCCTGTCCCTGAACTGGTAACACGTGATGCCCGTAAGCCATGCGGCTTTTTCATCCCGCACCATGCAGTAGAAGTCCTTCATCATCTGCGCCTGTTCATAGGGTCCGGTCACATCGCCGTCCGCATTCAATTCGGAAATGACAAGAGGCTTGGAGCTTCCGCCGTTAACAATGCAAAACCTCTCATACGAACCGCGGTTTGCATTATAAATATCTCTTGCGTGCGAGCGCTTATGCGTCTTTCCGCCGCGTTCCGCCACGGTGAAAGGCCAACCCCAGTTCAGCGCCAGGTAGTAATCGCCCGACCATATATCCGCAACCCTGATTGCTTCGCTGAACTCGTCTTCATATTTCATCTTCCCGGTTTCTTTTTCAGGTTCCTCTCCGATGCACAGTATGGTACGGATATTCGGCGCCTCGCTCTTTATTATGTTGTGGAAGCGCACAAAAAAATCCGCAACTTCCTGGTAACTGTACCGCTTGTTAAATGCAAACCAATCTCCGGTAGCCTCGTGGTTTATACGCAGCATCATCCTCCCGTAAGGCCTTAATTCCTGGGCAATACGGACCAGGTGCTCATCCGGCACGGCGCAGTCTACCGTCAGCGTCAGCGTGACATCCTGCCCGTGGCGCCGCACATCCTTCATGCTGTTGAAAGGCTCGCCCCCGGTATTCCCCCCGATGCCGCCTTCATAAGGGAAGTAGTCGTCATAAGGGTAATCCCATGCAAAAGACACGCCCTGGTTGTTGCCGAGCAGGCTTGCCCTGGTTGGCCAGCCTTCGTCCAGCGGATAATAGCAATACATCAAGTTGATGCTCCTGTGAGGCCTCCCCAATTGATTGAGGATGTAATCCTGGCAGACGTATTCGCCGCGTTCGCTGCCGTCTCCCAGGTCGACGGCGCACGGGGCGGGTCCCATATGTACCGTATATGCTTCGCCATTCATATCGATTATCGGCATCTCCCTTTCATAAACTGCATTTTCAGCCTGCATGCCTTTCGGCTTTTTTCCTCGGCTTCTTTTCCCAGCTGCTTCCTCGGCTGCTTTACCCGGCCTCTTTCGCCGGCTCCTCGGCAAGTAGCTTTTTTATTATACTTTACATGGGCAAATATTACAAATCTGTTTTTTTCGTTTTTATATATTGACCGAAAATAGATGCAATGATAAAATTACAATATTTACTATCATTTACGACGAGGCTGTACAAACATCACATATCTTCGCAAGTGACGAGTACTAATTGGTTTCAGGAAGTCGCATATCATGGAAGCCCGGGATGCATAGGCAGGCAGCAGGCGGCCTCGTTGGAACGCGCCAAGGCAACGGAATCTTTCCGCAATAGAAAAGTCAATTTCAGCCAAGGTTTATTTAACAAGGGGGGTCAATATGAAAGAGAACGAAATCCTTACAAAAATGCCTGCAGAGACAATCGCCGTAATGGCGGCGGACGAAGCCGGGTACAACATGTCACAGCTGGATGTGCTCGACAATCACATACGCTGGATGATTGAAAGAAAAATGATCCAGGCAGGGGCATACCTCATATCCCTGAAAGGGCGCATAATAGCCCATAAAGCCATAGGATACCTGCGTTACAACGACAGCAGGCCATTCCTGCCCGACACGATCAGGAGGATCGCATCCGTCACAAAGATATTTGTGGCAACTTCCATATTGCAGCTGATCGAAAAGGGAAAACTAAGGCTTGACCAGTCGGTGTCGGAAATCTTAAAAGAGTTTAAAAACCCGATGTATGAGAAAATCAACATAACCCACCTGCTGACGCATACATCCGGCGTCATGCCCGATCCCGGCGTTTTTTTCGAGCCTTACCCGTTAGGTTGGAAAGCCTATGGCACTAAAAACTGGATCAAGGCGATGCTGACCGGGAGCCTTGCCGTCGAACCGGGCAAGGAATGGCGTTATTCATCCGCCGGATTCACTATTCTTGCAGAAATTGTGTCAAGGGTTTCAGGCGTACATTTCGAAAAATACGTCATTGACAATATCGCCCGCCCGCTCGGCATGAACGACACTTTCTTTGACGTGCCGGATGAACTGTCCGGCAGGGTTTGCTTCACCAACAAATACGAGGAAAAGTGGTTCCACGAATCAAAGAAAAGGCCCGAATGGGCGCCTCCCAGGGGCGGCGGAGGGTTGTTCTCCACGTTGGGAGATATGCAGAAAATGGGACAGATGTTAATCAATAAAGGCACTCTCGGCAATGTCCGCATACTTTCCAGGAAGACCGTTGAAGCCATGACAAGGAACCATACGAAAGGTGTAAAGAATTACTGTTGGGGAGCCGGGGGAACCGAAATGGAATATGGTCTCGGAATGAACGTGTACTCCAACAACACATTTTTATCACCCGGTTCATTCTCGCACGAAGGCGCCGGGCTGTGCGGCCTTTACATGGACCCGGTCGAGAACATGGTCCTCGCGTATATTTGCCCCCTCTGCGAAGGTATAGTATGGCTGCCCGAACCCGTGGTCAATCTCCGCAATATCGTGTGGGCGGGAATTGTCTAAACATACGGCAGTTTCAAGGCAATCCGGGGCATTTTGCCGGTTAACCCTATACAGGCGGTAGTATCTGACATGCCGAAAAAAATAATAAATACTTTCATAAAAAACGCAAATATTATGAGGGCGGTTGCCCTTGCGACATATAAGGAATGGGCCGCATACCGTTCACATGTACTGGTTTCGCTTTTCGTCGGACCGGTCTACTTTCTTGTCCAGGTTTTTATCTGGAAAGCTGTGTATGCGGCCCGCGGAACCGTGAACGGCCTGACCCTTGAGCAGATGATTACGTATTTCGGCGTTTCCGTGCTGATGAATTACCTGATCATGGATTTTGCCGATTGGAACCTGCAAATGCTGGTGCATACGGGCAAATTCCTTACTTACATGTTAAGGCCCATGTCCCATGTTTATTTTGCATTGTCCCAGAAGGTTGGCCACAGGCTGCTTGGATTTGCAATCGAGTTCATTCCGGTATACCTGATTTTTTTCCTTATATTCAGGATCAGCCTCATCCCGGCAAGCCCGGTATACGCCGCAATTTCCATAATACTGGGCTTCTTGATGATGTTCCTGGTGGACTATTGCATCGGGATCACTGCCTTCTGGCTTACGAGAACCTCAGGCGTAAGAAGGATGTTCCTGGTCTTGAGGAATATATGTTCCGGCGTGTTTCTTCCCCTTGTATTCTACCCGATGCCGGTTCAGAAGGTGCTATTTTTCCTGCCGTTTCAATTTATTGCCTATGTCCCGGCAAGGGTTTGCATCGGGTCTTACGAACTGGGGGGAATAACCGTGCAAATACCCCGGATTGTCGGGATCCAGGCAATTGCGGTCATGGTTATGTCTCTTTTAACAGTAGGATTCTTTAAACTCGGAATTCGCAAGTTCACGGGGGTGGGAACATGATGCGGGCCCTTGATATTTACTTTACGTCGATGAAAAACAGCTTTGCTGCCAGGATGGCGTACCGGGCGGATTTCGTATTCTGCTGCATAATGATTTTCGTATCCGAGATGCTTTTCCCGTTCATTACGCTGCTCATTTACGCTTCGGGCGCCTCGTTCCCCGGCTGGAGCATGCATGAAATAATGCTGCTGCAGGGAGTTTTCATGCTGTCAAAGGGTATCGCGGACCTGCTGTTCTTCGGCATCGTTTACAATACGTTAGTTCGCGTCAGGGAAGGGACATACGACCTGTTGTTGATCAAACCGGTTTCGGTGCTGTTCATTTCAATCGCGACCGGTTTTGAACCTGACAGCATCGGCTCCGTAGCTGGCGGCCTTCTTATATCATGCTTCTCGCTGCTGCAATTGCCGCAGCCTGATACGGTTCAGTGGCTTCGTTTCATATCTGTTTTTCTTTTTTCCGTCATGGCCATGTTTTCATTTGCCGTGCTGATGGCCGCAAGCGTGTTCAAATGGGTCGGAAACAGCAGGGTTTACGAGATTTTTGACAGCATCACGTCATTTGGCAATTACCCGAGAACGATCTTCAGCAAGTCCTTTCAAACCGTCATAAGCTATGTCATACCCGTCGCCATGATTGCTTTTTACCCGGCCTCGGCCCTGCTCGGCAAGGATATTTCCGGGATATTGCCGGCCGCGTTGGTCCTGGCGCTGTTCCTGGTACTGAGCATTTTATTCTGGCGGTTTATGTTGTCAAAGTATACAAGCGCGGGAGGGTGATACGGATGGATATAATAAAAATCAAGGAATTGAAAAAGACCTATATTACCTACGAGCGTGGAAGTACCTTCCTGGACGCGGTAAAAAGCCTTTTCGCACGGAAAAGCATAAAGATCGAAGCCCTGAAGGGAATCACGCTGAATGTTAAAAAAGGGGAATTACTTGGCTTCCTGGGTCCGAACGGCGCAGGCAAATCCACAACCCTCAAAATACTGACCGGCGTATTGTATCCCACTTCGGGCGAGGTCGATATCATGGGTTTTACTCCATGGCGCCAGCGTAAAGCTTACGTATCCCATATCGGCGCGGTTTTCGGGCAAAAATCGCAGTTGATCTGGGACATTCCCCCAATGGATTCGTTTGAAATGAACAGGGCAATCTATGGAATTCCCTCGTCGGAATTCAAACCCAGGCTTAATGAAATGGTGGATATGCTCGACCTCGGGAATATCATCCGCAAGCCCACAAGACAGCTGTCGCTCGGGGAAAGGATGAAGTGCGAGTTTATAATGGCCATGCTGCACAACCCAAGCATCGTATTTCTCGATGAGCCTACCATTGGCCTCGATGTGATAGCAAAGGAAAAAATCCGTGATTTTATCCGGGAACAAAACAAAAAAGGCGTCACCTTCGTATTGACCACGCATGATCTTGGCGACGTGGAACAGCTGGCTAACAGGGTCGTCGTTGTAAATCACGGGGAAATTGTTTTTGACGACACGCTGGATGCGCTTCGCAAGCTTTCCGGGGCGAAGAAAAAGGTAAGCCTGGCCGCAAAAAGAGAAATACCCGGCATGACAGGCATACCCGGGGTTCAGTTGACCGCCAAAACTTCCCCTTATATCTGCGAGTTCGAGCTTGACATGGAAATGACGGATTTGAACCGCTTCATCCACATCATAAACGAAAAATACGTCATCAGCGACCTTACGGTAAGCGAACCGCCGATTGAAAACGTAATAAAGGAGCTGTATATGAAAAAAACAAAACCCGAGCCATCCCAATCCGCGATTTTCTAATTTGAATGCCCCGCGAAATAATTCGGCAGGGACAGCCTTACCCACTTGTCGCAGTAATAACCGTAGTGGCTTTCAACGGCCAGGTTTTTCAAATCGAATAACGAGATGCAGCCCTCGATCCTGATTTCCTTCCCGTCCCTGCTCCTGGGATTGTCGGCATGATATTCCTTGTTTCTTCCGTAAGGTCCAAGAAAGCTGATTAGTCTTTTTGCCTCTTCAAATCCTATGCTCCCGCGCGCGTCCAGTTCGTCTTGTATCAGCCGGTTCAGTTCGTCGTAGCGCCATTGGATATCGTCGGCCCTCTTGCCGATAATGCGCTCTGTCCACGAATGCATGGCAAAATAACGCATTTCAGGTATGATGTAATGGTTTGAAGCTACCAGGATATCGTCGCTTTCTTCCCGCTGGGGTGCGAAATAAAACGTGGACGGGCAGTTTTGCTCGTACTTGTTATTAATGTAACCCTTTTCATCAAAAGCCCCGGTATGTATGATCTTGCTTGTATTGTTCCTTTCATTGTAACGTCTCAGGAGCTGGTGGTTGAAAGCAAGGTATTCAAGAGGATACTTATAGTCGTTCCACCGGAACATTGCGCCGTTTTGGTACGGAACGGTGCTGTGCTCTCGGATAAAATCCATGCCGGGCAGAAACGGCCTGTATTCTTCGGCGGGTATCCGGACCAGGTCCGGCAGGGGCCCCGAAGCCCCGGCTTCGGCGATGCAGGACCGCGAATTCCTGCCGTCGGCTATGACGTACAGCCAGGATACGCCCTTTGGAAGCTCAGCCACCAGCCTGGCCGCCGACTCGGCACTGCTGCAGTACTGGACGCACATCCTGGTCATTAAAAGCGAATTGATGCCAATGTTTTTCGGGTCGCAATTAAAGCCGGGAGACATGTTCACGCCAACCGCGACGCCTTCCAGGTTCATGGCGGCGACGCTTCCGACCATTCCCGGGGCGGCTATGTTTACGAACGGTATGGGCTTTCGATTTCCAATAACATTTGATGCAGAAATGCCGCTGCCGTAAGCCCCGCCCGCGCCGTCGCCCGTTGAAACGCCGGTATCCGTTAAGACAGCTTCGGTTTGGGTATTTACTCCGGTATGGTCCGCCGGGCTGACAATGGGGTTGTAAATAATTGGAGCCGCAGTATCCTGGAAAACATCCGAGGACGGGAAGGTAAAGTCCCTGCCGAAATAGAAGCCTCCTCCCGCGCTTTTGCCGCCCACGGTAAACGCATTGCACATCATGGGCACGTTAAAATCCTCCGGTTCAAGCTCCGGTATGGCACGTTTGAAAAAATTGCCCGTATACACCATTGAGCAGATAATGTCTATTCCCGTATTAAGCACAACCAGGTGCTCCATATCGACACGCGTCTTCGGGTTTGCATTTTTGCAGCCGTCAAGGATTCCCCTGATCTCCTCGCGGATTTCCCACGGCAGCTGTTTATAGACCGATTTTGACAATTCATATACAACCTTGACCAGTATATCCTGAGCCAGCTTGATTTTCTCCAGCGTCTTGCTGCCTATGAATGAAAAAACAACCCTGTCGGTATAATCCATCATCCGCGAGATTTCCTTTTCCGCCATGCTGCCCATGAGATAACCCGTCTCGTACGGGTTCCCTTCCAGGTAATATACCTTTTTAGGCTCTTTTGTATCATAATTGACAGCTGTTATGCTTTCGGCGGTGATACCCGTCCTGCCCTTATATGTAACTACCTTCACAACCTCGCAGCCATCCCTGTCAAAGGCCTTGGTAAGCCGCACCAGGCGGTTTCCGACGGCAGTGTTCCTGAACATGCAAAATCCCCCATCATGCAATTTCCGCAATTATAGCCCGGACGCACTTACATTGATTTTTCCGAACGGCTATTCGCTTGCGGTGTGCATTTTTGCAACAGGATTATTACCCTTAACATGATATGAGGCGTAAGGCGTGAAAGTTCATATAACCTGGCAGCGAAGACATGCCGCTATTTCCATAACGCTTTTTTTCCCGTGGAAACGGCAATCGGACCTGAATTTAGAATCGCTTTTATATCCTCGAGGGTTTCAACCAGTCCGCCCGCTATCGCAGGCATTGACAATTCCTTGCAGATTCTCTCCATTACTGAAGGCATAACAGCCGGCATCAGTTCCACTATATCCGGCTGAATCGTGCGCGCGGTTTTGACAGTGGTATCGTACGAAAGGCTGTCAATAAGGAAAAACCGCTGTATGGTAAAAATACCTTTGCCCATCGCGTATTTTATGCTCTGGCTCCTTGTGCTGATTATCCCGCTGGGCTTTATTTCTTCGGCTATATAATCGATCGCCCTGTTGTCCCTGCCCAAGCCTTCGAGAAGGTCGATATGAATGAAAACGTTCTTCCCGCTTTCCTTTACGCTGTCTACAATTCTCTTGATATTAAAGATATCACAGCTCAAAATGAAAATGTTGAAAGCCTTGCCATGCAAGGCCTCCTCGATGTCCTTCTCTTTCCTTACCGCGGCGATTACAGGGTTTTTCCGCATGCTTTCAATTATATCCCCGATCATAATTCATCACCGTTTTGCGCGCCGTTCATCTCTCAGTCTGCGCGGCAACCAGGCCCAATACGCCGTATTTCTCCCGTAAACGTGGTTTTTCTATTTTACCGGTGGGATTACGCGGCACGTGATCGAAAATGATTTTCCTCGGGCGCTTATAACGCGGCAGTTGGATGCAAAAAGCCTTTATATCTTCCTCGCTCAACCGGAATCCCGGTTTAAGCTCTATTATAGCGGCCGCAATCTCGCCCAGCCGGTCGTCGGGCAGCCCGATGACGGCGGCGTCCTTTATTGCTTCGTGGGTGCGCAGGTAATCTTCGATCTGCACCGGGTATATATTCTCGCCCCCACTTATTATAACATCTTTTTTCCGGTCAACCAAGTAAATGAACCCGTCTTCATCCGTCCTGGCCATATCGCCGGTCAGAAGCCAGCCGTCCTTGAGTACCGCCGCGGTCGCCTCCGGGTCCTTGTAATAGCATTTCATAATGCCGGGGCCTTTGACAGCCAACTCGCCAACCTCTCCCGGCTCCACCTCGCGCCCGTCATCGCCGACAATCCTGGCTTCCCAGCCATAGCCGGGTATGCCGATGGCTCCGACCTTGTGAATATTTTCAACACCCAGGTGTACGCATCCGGGGCCGGAGGATTCGCTGAGGCCATAGTTTGTATCATAAAGGTGGTTGGGGAAATATTCCTTCCAGCGGCGGATCAGGCTGGGAGGAACGGGCTGCGCCCCTATATGCATCAGCCTCCAGCTGGACAAATCATAATCCTCAAGCCTGACATCCCCTCTTTCAATTGCGTCCAGGATGTCCTGCGCCCAGGGAACCAACAGCCAGACAATGGTTATTTTCTCTTCCGATACTATCCTGAGTATCCATTCAGGCTTGATCCCGCGAAGCAGCACGGCCTTGCTTCCCGCCAGGAGGCTGCCGAACCAGTGCATCTTGGCGCCCGTATGGTAAAGCGGCGGTATGCACAGGAAATTATCGTCACGCGTTTGGCCGTGGTGTTTCTGTTCCGTGTAACACGCGGATACCAGGCTCCTGTGCGAGTGCAAAATAGCCTTCGGGAACCCGGTGGTCCCGGATGAAAAATATATCGCGGCGTCATCATCGTCCGAAAGCTTTATCCCCGGTTCCTCGGAAGAACAATTCGCCGTCAGGCGGTCATAGCTTTCCGCGAAGGTGGGACGGTTTTCGCCGGCATAAAACAGCATCCTGATTTTGGGTATCTGGTCATAAATCGTTTCCATGCGGCCGATAAATTCGGGTCCGAAGACCAGCGCGACGGCGTCCGATAAATCCAGGCAATATTTTATTTCCTCGGCTGTATAGCGGAAATTTAACGGCACTGCGACTGCGCCGGTTTTCAATATTCCAAAATAAATCGGAAGCCACTCAAGGCAATTCATCAGGAGAATGGCCACCTTGTCTCCTTTTTTTATGCCTCTTTTTATCAACAAGTTGGCAAACCTGTTCGCCTTTTCGTTAAAAACGCCCCAGGTCATCTCGCGCCTGTACTCGCCCAGCGGGCTGCTCACGATAAGCTCATATTCACGCCATATGACATTGTGGCTTTCCTGGAGATCAAGGTTTATTTCTGTCAGGCATAATTCCTGTCCGTATAATTCCGCGTTGCGCGACAGTATTTCAGTGATAGGCATTCTACCATCCTCCCGTTCTGCTTGAAAAACATGGCGGTAAGGCCGCTGTCACGGCCAGCGTGCGGCCGGGTTCAACGAACATGTCCCCATATCTTTGATAAATAAGTGTCGAATACTATTATAAATCTGAAAACCCTGATAATCAACAAGTTTTTAACGCGTGTTGAAAAGCTGCTGTAAGGATGGGTATAGCGCAAATTTGACATCGGGTTCCGTCATGGGCAGGCTGTAATACCTTGACTCGTCCTCACGCGGGCGCGGATGAATCGGCATCCCTGCCTTAGCATCGCGCGCCTGCACCATCCGTGGTGCAGGCTGTTGCTCCCAGTTCCGCGTTCGGCCGTCGTCAAAGCAAACATCCTGCAGCCATTCCTGCACACGATGTCTTAATTTGCGCTATACCCATCCGTTCTAGTAACAGCTTTTAAAAGAGCCGGTTCATCATATGCCTTGACCCGCACCCCATGCAAGCCGCCCTACCCGCCGATTCATCCGTGCTCGGGTGAGGGCGGCAAATATCACTGCGCTTCTTTTATAAACACGCTCATGTTGCTCTTGTTTATTTCATAAGTTCCCGTGTCTTCAGTGTCCTTGATTGTTTTCCCGCTGCACAATTCATTGAGCCTCCTGACGGACAATTCGCCCCACAGCCTCGGGCGCTGCGCCAGGACGGACGTATATCCGGTCTTCAAAGGCTTCACAGAATCATTCGTTATGTCAAATACCACGGAAATAGGAGTTATGCCCAGTTCTTCATTCATTCTGCGGACATAATAACTTCCGGAAGCATCCAGGCTTACGAAGCAATCAAAATCGCCTATTTTCTGGACTATTTCCTTGACCATCTTCCATCTGACTTCACTATCCGTATGTACCGTGGGAATAATGTCGATCACTTCAATTTCGGGGAACTGCTTAATAACCTCCATGAATCCGTCGTAGCGTTCTTTTTGGTTCATCATGTTTTTGCTTGCCATTGAACCTATGACTTTTCCCTTGCCGTTAAGCTTCTTAGCCACCAGCTCGCCAAGCATCCTGCCTGCCTTGAAGTTATCCGTTCCGATAAAGCCGTGTCTCCCTATTTCCGGTATGTCGGTATCGAAGCAAACCACCTTGATGCCCTTATCCAAGGCCTTTTGCAAACTCTGCCTGACCTCGGGGCCGTCTATGGGGCCTATGCCGATGCCGGCCACGCCTTTTTCCACCACTTCGTCGATAATCGCAGCCTGTTCCTTCGGTTCATAATTTTTCGGCGCGCACCACAGCACATCCACGCCAAGCTTTGCGGCAGCGTCCATTGCTCCTTCCCTCGTATCCTTGAAGAACGGAATGTCAACGCACGGAATAATCGCGAAAGAGCGTTTGACAGTTGCGATTCTTTCAAAATTAAACTTGTTTATAGCCTTTTCCAGGTTCTCTATGATCATGTCAAAGCTTTCCGAAAGCTGGACCAAGATTTCCGAAGAGTTTATCTGAGAATACATCAGGGAGGTTATTTCCTGCGTGGAAGCGGCCGTTTCCTGCGCGACCGAAGCTATATTGCCGATTGCCTCGGACAAGGTCTGCTTGAATTGGTCAAGAATGCCGATACCTTTTTTGACCTCCAGGAGCTGTGTGATTAATTCATCAACCGCGTTTGATATTCCGAAGAAAGCTTCATTTGTCTTATGCACCGATTCTGTCTGCACCTGGATGGTTTTTGTCGTCGATGCGATCGTTTCTGTTGTTATGCCTACCTGGTTCTGTATTCCGACAATAATTTTATTGATTTGTTCGCTGGACTTGACGCTTTGCTGCGCCAGCTTTTTAATTTCTTCGGCAACAACCGCAAAACCTTTTCCCGCTTCCCCGGCCCTTGCCGCTTCGATTGAAGCGTTCAGCGACAATAGTGTCGTCTTGCTCGATATATTTGATATCGTGGCGGTTATTTCGCTGATGTTGGCCGCCATCTCGTTCAGTTCGCTGATTTTTTGATTTATGTTTTCCATGTTGGCTTCGGTCAACTTGCTCTTCTCAAGAAGGTCGGAAATGTTCGCCTTCCCAAAATCGGCCATTTCCCTGGTAATGTCGGCTTTTTTTGTCATAAGCTCGGCTGACTTGGCTACTTCTTCGAATTTTTTCACCAGTTCCGTTGTAACCTTTATGCATTCCTCGGCATCCTCCGCCTGCTCCGCCGCTCCCTTCGACACCATCTCCGCGGATGAGCCGATCTGGTTTGAGATATCCGAAGCCTCCTTCGAAGTAGCCTTTACCGTGTAAACAAGATGTTTTACCTCTTCCGTCGACCGGCCTACATTGGAAAGAACTTTATTGAAATGCTTCAGCAAATCGTTGCTTTCTTTAATAATTTCCCTGGTTTGAAAATTCCCCGTTTCTTTTATCTCCGTATTTATATCTCCGTCTTTCGCCCTTTGAAACGCCTGTATTATCGACTGGCTGCCTTTTGATATCCTGGCCGAGATAAAAATGTGCATGAAAAATCCCGCCAGGGCCAGCAAACATGCCAGCACGATGAAAACTTGGATGTTCCGGTATTGGCCCAGGTATGCCGCAGTTAGGATCGTTACAGGAAGGATCGATGCTGACATGTAAAAGATGAACATTAGCGCGCCCATTAGCTTCTTGCTTCTCATAACATCATGCTCCTTTTTCATAATGAAATACCCTCATTCAGGGCAAATAAGAATTTTCATATTTATTTATTTCAAGTAACAATTTTTTGGTGTGCAATAAAAAAGTCAGACAACTACATTTTCCAACAACATAATACTACAAATATTGCCTGGTAGTAAATCACTTTTTTATTGTGATTTAACATTTTACCGGTAACCATACATCTTTCAGCATAGTTACAACTCTTGGTAAAAAAATAAAAAACCATCCGGGATATTGAAGTACCCCGCATGGTTATCGGCACCTTAAACGGTTTTGGTTATTTTTTATTCATACTTTCAGAAACGTATACCGACCTGCCGTTTACAATAGTCCTAACTACGGACAAACCCTTATTGAGCACCGTGAGGGATGCCCTTTTCCACGGCTCGATACTCCCAAGCGAATCATCGAGGCCTATATGTTTTGCAGGATTTGCGCATACACAAAGTACTGCATCCTCCAATCGGACGCCTGTAAAGTCAATAAAGTTTCTAAACGCTTTGTCTAATGTAATTGTACTTCCGGCACGAGAATTCGTATACAACAAGCGAGTATCGCCGTTCTTTACCACAAGCGGCTCCGTGAAGCACGGCGTGTTGTATTGGCCGTCCGGCCAGCCCGCTGCCACGATACTGTCGGTAATCAGAATGATCCGGTTAACTTTCAATATCTTGTTAACCACGCGCACCGTATCAGGAACCAAATGAAAACCATCGCATATTAATTCTACAAATACATCATCGCGCAGAAAAACATTGCCGATTATTGAAGGCTCATGTTGATGAAATGCCCGCATTCCATTCAAAAAGTGGCTGACACAGCCTGCCCCGGCATTGAATGCTTCATCGCTCTCTTTAAACGTCGCGTTACTGTGCCCGATATTTACGGAAACACCTTGATTTTTAAGGAACTCAATGGCATCAATTCCTCCATCCAGCTCCGGAGAAAGCGTTACCAGCCGCAGCAAACCCTTTGCGGCGGCAATATATTCTTTAAAATCATCTACTGAAGGATTACGGAGATATTCGGCACTTTGCGCACCACGGTATTTTTCATTCAGGCAAGGCCCTTCCATGTGTATCCCGAGAATCTCCGCTCCATCGCTACAAGTGCTTGACGCGATTGTATCCAGGGCTTTGAAAGCTGCCTGTTGGGAAATTGAGGTTAATGTGGGCAAATAGCCGGCAACACCGTTTTCAGCGTAAAATTTCGAAAGCTTCGTCAGTTCTTCGGAACTGCAGCCTGACACATCAATACCTATCGCACCGTGGGTATGATTGTCAATAAAGCCAGGAAGCACATAATCTTCCTCAAGGTCAAGAACATCGGAATCATGTGGGGCGTCAGCAATTAAGTCCACAATTTTTCCTTCGTTGATTACCAGATATCCTTTGACAAAATGCCAATTCCTCGGAGGGCCATATAATATATTTTTACTTTTTATATATTGATACATTTTATGCCTTTCCTTCCGAACCGGATAAATAGATTATATCCTTAATAACTTCCTGAAGCTTCTCGTTGGCATAAGCCGAAACCATCCAGCTATGGCCCTGATGATCGATCGACTTGATGCCTTCCTCATAAAAATCAATATATTTATGGCGTACCAGCGTTCCGAAGTTTATTTTTGCCACCCCGCATTTTATGGCCTTTTTGACCACATCATCCGGAATCCCCGTACAACCATGCAGCACTATCGGAATATCCGATAAACTGCGGCACTGTTCCAGGATATCCAAGCGGATGCAGGGTTTCCCCTTATAGAATCCGTGAGCGTTTCCGATGCCGAGGGCTAATGTGTCGGGAGTACACAGGCTTAGAAATGCCTTTACTTCATCAACGCTAACAACATTCTGTGCTCCCGTGTTGTTTTCTTCAAGATTTGCCGGGGATAATGCTCCGACTTCGGCTTCTACCGGGATATCTACAGCATGGCATATCCTGATAATTTCATTTGTATTGCGCGCGTTTTCCTCGATATCAAGCTCGGAACCGTCGTACATTATGGATGTAAACCCATATTTAATGCAGCGTACAACAGTTTCAAGACTATCGCCATGGTCAAGATGAATTGCTACGGGAACGTTCACCTTGGATGCGCACCACTTTGCGACTTGCACAAACCAGTCATCGCCCGAATATTTGCCTGTCTTTTTATAATGCGCCAGTATTATCGGCGACTGAAGTTTCTCAGCAGCCTGGCATATTGCCATAATTATATCATACGTTCCGCCCTGCGTATTGATTGCGGGTATTGCATAACCGTTTTTAAAGGCTTTTAGAATTATTTCCTTGCTATTTACTATCATAGTGTCTACCTTTCTTTATCATAAAATAATTGCCTTGGACAGATTTCTCGGAAAATCGGGATCAATACCTTTTTCAAGAGCCCAATATGTCCCCAAAAATTGGGAAGGGAGAATGAAAAGAGGAAGATAAGCCTCCGGCGCCTTATATTGATAGTCAGCCAGCCTAATGAGCTCCGGATCTGCCACAGAACTGACAGATATTATTTTTGTACCTAAAGCGCGCAATTCTTTAGCCAGGCGAATATCATCATTTATAGTACGTTCACTGCTATAAAGGAAGCAGAGAGTATCATTATCGGCGATTGAAACCGGTCCGTGCCGGTATTCCATTGTAAAATACACTTCGGTAGGAATCAGGCACATTTCTTTAATCTTGATGCTGGTTTCACCGGCAATCCCAAAAAGAATGCCTTGCCCGAGACTAATCAGCAATTTCTTTTCACGAATTGCGGGCGCCGCTATTTTTGCAAGTTCTTCGGCAGATGTCAAGTAAGCACCGCAGATATCGGGAAGATCAAGAATACCCGGAACATCGTTTCCGGCAAGGACCTGTGTCATCAACATTCCAGCGTAAAGCAGACCGGAAAACGAACGTGTCATAACAATACTCCGTTCTTCACTATCGCCGACAAAGATCATATAATCATTATATTCCTGGCTGCCTTTATCGCATGTAATGGATAGTGTTTTAACATTGGGCAAAGCACGGCATTTGCTTGTCGCGGATTTCAACTCCGATGTCGCGGAACAGCGGGCAAAGGAGACAATAAGAGTTTTACGATCCCGTATATATCTGTCCATATTGAGTTCGAGTTCATAACACGGCAAATACGAAGCCCGGATGCCGCTATATTTGATAAAGTAACCGTACACCGCCGCCGCAATATAATAAGATGTACCGCAGCCGATGAATATAACTTGCTCGGGCATATCGGCAAAAGCAATCTTTACCGTGGATTTAATCCGGTCAAATGTGTTGCTGACAAAAGCAAAAGTTGAGACCTGGCCCTTTATTTCTTCTATAGAGTACTCACCAGGTTTTTTCATATGATATTCCTCCAGACAAATTGATATTAATCCAAGTAATGTATTACATCTTTATAAGCTTCAAACAGTTTAGCATTGATCTCATTGGCACCATCGATATTCCCGCTTCTTAAAACAGGAGGTTCGATACCGCGTGCAAGCAGCTTTTCACATACGAGGATTACAAGAGAATTTACAATAAATGCGCCTGAAACAGTGGATGTGGGCGCTACCGGCTGGGGCACTCCGTCGATATGAATTGATGCATCGCCAAAAACACCGCAGTTGTCAATTACTACATCACAGACTTCATAAAGCATTTTCCCCGAGGGATCGAGCGAAGTTGATTTAGTTGCATAGTCCATATTTATAATCCCAGCGACATGCACGCCCATCTCTTTGGCCTTTATAGCCATTTCTATGACTATTGGAATTCTCCCCGATACTGAGTGGATCAATAAGAAATCCCCTGGTTTAATGCTGCTTGATTCTAATAAAATGCTTGCATATCCAGGCAGCCTTTCCATTGAAGTAGTAATTGTCATTGGTCTTGCGTTCGGCAGCAATGCAGAAGCATGTATTGGATTCATCACTGCTAATCCCCCGGCACGGTAAACCATCTCCTCAACCATCATGCCTGCATGTGAAGGTCCAAAGGCATACACGCCCTTTCTGTTGGCGATTGCATCCGCCATTAAATCCGCAACCTTATTGAGGTTTTTTGCTTGAGTGTCGTAGACTTTGTTTAAAACTTGGGTAAGCGTTTCCAAATATTTTTTTACATTATCCATATTAGAACCCCTCTTCTTTTATTAATTTTAATTATATATCCACCACATTGGTAATTCTAGCACATAAAAAAATATATTTCAATATGAAAATTAAAATTATATTATCGCCATTAAATTTACCATATAATAGCAATTATGGGTAATATAATTGGTATATGTAGCCAAATATCATGTAAAATTTAATATAATTCTGCTTGTATTCTAAATTCAATTATGATATAATTTCTTAATAAAACTAATTCTGCTGTTCCTTAGATGTGCAATAACGCAGAGCTAGATTCAATTTTGCAGCTTATTTGAGGCGATATGGTATTTTTATCCACCACATTACTTTCAAAGTAATTTAAATACTGTGAGAATCGAATGGCTGCACTGAATAAATAATCAATAAATAGAGGAGGGTAACATTATGAAGAAGTTTCTTGTGTTAGTGGTGGCTATTTTAATGGTACTACAAATTGCCGCTTGTTCAAAACAAGAAACACCTGCCGCACCCGCGACAACCAATGAAGTTCAGGAACCTGCCGATACTCAGGAACCTGCTTCCGAAACTAAAGACAACCGTGTTCAAGTAAACGATATGCTCTGGGGAGTTGAACCACTGCCTGAGAAAACGAAGCTTGTCGTAGCTTATATCGGCAACAGTTCTCCGCCATTAACAAATTATATTGCTACGCAGAAGGGCTGGATGGATGCGGTTAACCTGGAAATTGAAACTGTTATGTTCAACAATGGTCCCGCCCAGATGGAAGCCAGTTCCGCCGGAGCATGGGATTGTGCTTCAACAGGAATCGGCGGCGTGATAACAGGTGTTATCGGACATGACTTGAAGGTTCTGGCCACGGCAGCACGTGATGAAGGCGGACACCAGGCATTCTTTGCAAGAAAAGATTCTCCGATAGTTGCTGACGGAACAGGATATTCCAGTGCCGAAGGAGTTTACGGAAAGCCTGAAACATGGAAGGGCAAGGATATACTTTGCGCCAAAGGCACGACAAATCATTTTACCCTTTATAAAGTACTTGATTCGCTAGGCCTTACTCTTGATGACGTAAACATAATCAATATGGATGTATCAAGCGCGAATACGGCGTTCCTGGCAGGAACAGGAGATGTAGTTGGCGTTTGGGGTTCTTTGTTGTATACTGATGATAAGAAAGACTTGGTAATGGTTGCAAACGATGCTATGGTTAAAACCGGAATTGTAACAAATTATGTTGCAACGGGAGAAGCGTGGGGCAAAAAGCGGGAAGCTATTGAAAAGTGGCTTGAGCTTTGCATTATGGCTGGCGAATGGGCTGAAGCAAATTTACAGAAAGCAGCGGAAATGATGGTAGAAATGAACGCCGACGACGGTTTCCCGTCAAAAGTCGAGGACTGCTACACGATTCTTGACAACAATCCATACGCGACACTTGAAGACAACTATAAATACTATACCGAAAAGAATGAAAAAGGCGATATGCTTATTGCAGAAGCCCAGATTTATGACGCTATGTCAATATTCGTAAAAATGGGCAACTACACAGAGGAACAATTAAATAAACTGCTGGCAGGCGACAATTTCGTAGGTGATCCCGTAAAAGCTATCTACTCAAGAGTATACGGCAAGTAAGCATACCCAAATAATTGCATGCATTAAGATCAGGCGCAAATGTAGCTTGTTTGCATAGCAATTTGCGCCTGATACTTTATTAAAGCAGATTATTAGAAGGGGGGTGGTTATAAAAATGATATCGAGCGGAGACGGTATGCATTCAAGTAGAAATGCAAGCACGACGGTGATTCGCGAAATTAACAGGAAGCAAGTATTATCCTGCATCAGGCAATCCGGACCGATGCCGCGTGTTGATATCGTCAATAGAACCGGCCTTTCCAAACCTACGGTAACCCGTGTTATCGAACAGCTTATTTCTGAAGGATTGCTTGTTGAAACAGGTATAATCTCCACAAGTCGCGGAAGGCATCCTATAAATGTAGATATAAACGCATCAGCAAGGTATGTCATAGGTGTGAATTTATCCAAGAATACTATGGGAGTTGCGCTGGTAAACTTCGGGATGCATATTGTTGAGAAAAGATTAACCAGCATAAAGGAAATCTCATCCACGAAAGAATTGCTTGCAGCGATATCGGATATGATCAGTGAGCTATTGGAGTCAAACAAGGTCGATAAAAGCAAGGTTTTAGGAGTGGGTATAGGCGTACCTGGACTTGTGGATTGTGCAAAAGGAATTGTAAAGGATTTTGCTTTGTCCGGAAAATTAAGGGATATTCCTTTAGCCCGGTACTTGGAAGATCAGTTTCATTTTCCGGTACTGATTGATAATAATTGCAATACAAGAATGCTCGGAGAATATTATTTCGGATATGCAGTCGGATGCAAAAATGCAATGTTTATCCTTAATAGTGAAGGTGTCGGCTGCGGTTTGGTGATGGATGGCAAGCTTTACAATAAACTTAATAATACAACCAGCGGATTTGGGCATTTATGTGTGAACGTGGATGGACCAAAATGCCGTTGCGGAGGGTACGGTTGTGTAGAAGCGTATTGCAGCACCGAGGAAATTGAGAAAAAAGCTTATGAAAGACTTTGTGCAAAAAACAAAGGCGACGCTGATAATTCCATTGCAATCCCGTCCTATAGATATGTGTGCAATTCAATTGCACAAGGCGATATGACGTTTGTCAGCATATTGGTTGAAGCAGCACAGGCTATGGCAAGCGGATTGGTAAGCATGATAAACCTGTTTAACCCTGAAACAATTATACTATCAGGAAACATGTTTGATGCCAGCGATTTTTATTACAATAAAGTTATTGAAGAACTCGGCATCCGTATGGGTAACGCCAATGCGCTTCCCCGTATCGTGCGGAGACGGGTGCAGGATGCGTTATATGAAATCGGAGCGGCAACCATAATTTTGCAAAAAGTTTTTTAAAGCATGTATTGCTGTTTGTCAATAAGTTATGCGTGAGGTGCTTGTATGGACAAAATCCAGATAATTTATGCCCGAAATAAACGGGAAAGAGTTATATTTAAAATAATAATTCCGGTATTGACAGTTATAACATTTCTAATACTATGGGAGGTCTTGGTGTACTATGGCATTATACCTTCAAGGTATCTGCCGCGCCCGTCGGAACTTGCAAGGACATTTATTGTCAAGCTTTCGGATCCCAACCCGGAAGGCGCTACTTTACTTTTAAACATAATATCCAGTTTAAAAATATCCATTACTGGATTTTTCCTTGCACTTTTGATTGGCATACCCCTTGGCCTGTTAATGGGCTGGTATAAGGCTGTTGATCGTTTCGTAAAACCTCTTTTTGAAATGATCAGGCCGATACCTCCGATAGCATGGATTCCGTTAACAATCCTTTTGCTTGGCATAGGATTTAGGGCAAAAGTTTTCATTATATTTTTCTCAGCATTTGTTCCATGTGTTATTAATTCATATACAGGTATAAAATTGACAAATCCGACATTAATAAATGTTGCAAAAACGTGCGGTGCGTCCAATTTTCAATTGTTCTTAAAAGTCGGGATTCCTTCGTCAGTGCAGATGATTTTCGCCGGGATCAAGGTTGCGTTAGGCGCTTCCTGGTCGACTCTGGTTGCTGCTGAAATGCTTGCGTCGAATTCGGGACTTGGCTTTATGATTCTGATGGGACGCTTATTTGCGCGGCCCGATTTAATATTATTAGGTATGATCATTATCGGTGTTATCGGCGCCCTTATGTTAGTAATACTATCGAAATTTGAAAGCAAGCTTGCCAGGTGGAGGTCAATAAAATGAGCAAAAAAATAATGAAAGTTATATATTATATACTTCCGGTTTTATCTGTTATGCTTTTGCTTATCGGTTGGATTTATATATCTACGAAAAAGCCCGAACTATTCCCTTCCCCACTGGAGACGGGGCAGCGGTTTTTAAAATTCATTGAAAGACCTTTGGGGCGCATCCCCCTGTGGAAGCATGTTCTTGACAGCTTGCGCCGTGTAGGAATAGCTGTAACGCTCGCCTGTACGGTAGGAATTTTGTTTGGCCTTGCTATCGGTTGGAACCGGGTAATTAAATCTACCTTCGGTACTCTTTTTGAAGTCGCCCGTCCAATTCCTCCGATTGCATGGATCCCGCTTATAACGATATGGTTCGGGATAGGCGAGCTTTCAAAGATACTGATTGTGTATATAGGCACTTTTTCGGTGGTTGTTGTAAATACGTATACAGGCGTATTAATGGTAGACCCGATAAACCTTTCGGTGGGGAAAATATTCCATGCGGGCAAATTCCGTACTTTTTACGAAATTGTCCTCCCCGCTTCCTTGCCTGCCATATTTGCCGGAATCAGGATGGCTGTCGGCACCGGGTGGGCTATTATACTTGCGGCGGAAATGCTCGGCGCAAAATCAGGCGCCGGTTTTCTCATATCAAGGGGTAACGAAATCGGAGATACTCCGCTGATATTTATATGTATGTTCATAATCGGCATAATCGGGGCGCTTTTGTCATTATTGGCATCTTATGTTGAAAGGAGAGTTTGCCCGTGGAAAGAAGAAAAGAAAAGCTAAAGCTGATAAATATCAGTAAAACGTACATTGAAAAAAATGGTAAGACATTCATGGCAATAAAGGATGTTTCAATTGACGTTTATGATAACGAATTCCTTGTATTGCTCGGACCCGGTCTGTGCGGAAAAACAGTTCTGCTGAATATTATCGCAGGCTTGGAAGAAGCTACAGGCGGGAGTGTTCTGCTCGACGGAAAAGAGATAAACGGGCCGAATAGAAATATTTCAATGGTATTTCAAAAGCTTGGCTTGATGCCGTGGAAAACCGTTATGGAGAACGTGGAGATCGGCCTGAAATATGCAGGCATACCTTTGGCTGAAAGGCGGAAAACTGCTCAGAGGTTTATAGATCTTGTCGGCCTGACCGGTTTCGAAAATGCGTATCCCAGGCAGCTTTCAGGTGGAATGAAGCAACGGGTCGGTATTGCGCGTGCTTATGCGGCAAATACGGACGTATTGCTCCTTGATGAGCCGTTTGGCCAGTTGGATGCCCAGACGCGTTACTCGATGCAGGAAGAAATTTTAAAAACCTGGGAAAAAGAAAAAAGGACAATAATTTTTGTGACTAACAACATTGAAGAGGCATTATATTTGGGGGACAGGATTGTCCTGTTGAAAAAGTGTCCCGCTGAAGTTAAAGAAATATATGAAATAACAATTCCTCGCCCTAGGAACCTGATGGCGCAAGAATTTTTGGATTTAAGAAAAAAGATTTCCTACAACATGGATTTACCTTTGTGATTATTTATTAGTTTTATGAAGGAGATTCTATATGGACGAACAAAGAAAAGTAAAAGTGCAGGTTCAAAACCTTACAAAGAAATTTGGAGATTTACTGGTACTTGATAATGTATCGTTTAATATTAAGAAAGGTGAGTTTTTATGCGTGGTCGGGCCGACAGGATGCGGCAAGACAACGTTTTTAAACCTTTTAAGCTGTCTTATCGAGCCTACGTCAGGCTCCATAATGATTGACGGCGAAATGGCAAATCCGAAAAAACACAACCTTGCGTTTGTGTTCCAGGAACCATCTTCTTTTCCGTGGCTGACCGTTGAGAAAAACATTGAATTCGGCCTTAATTTCAAGAACATATCAAAAAAAGAAAAGAAGGAAAGAGTAGAAAAAATTATATCTTTGATGGGCCTTGAAAAATTCAGGAACGCCTATCCGCATCAGCTTTCCGTGAGCACGGAACAGCGTATGGTTATAGGCAGGGCTTTTGCAATGGAACCTGATTTGCTGCTGATGGATGAACCATATGGCCAAATGGACATTAAAATGCGCTTTTACCTGGAAGACGAGGTAATACGGCTCTGGAAGGAATTGGGTACTACCGTGGTGTTTATCACACATAACATTGAAGAAGCGATTTACTTGGCGGAAAGAATAATTATTCTTACAAACAAGCCATCAAAGATAAAAGAGGAAGTCAATGTTGACATGCCGCATCCCAGGGACATTGCAGACGCTAAATTTGTAGAATTGCGCAAATATATCACGGACCAGATAAAATGGTGGTAAACTTTAATGAACTTGTTTCGGAGGTTTGTTATAGATGAAAAAGTACAATATGCTCGTAGCACATGGAGGCGGACCGACAGCTGTAATCAATTCTTCTCTCCAGGGTGTAATAGAAGAAGCAATGAAACAAAATGAAATAAATAATATTTATGGAGCACGTTTTGGAATCGAAGGCATTCTTGCCGAGAATTTTATCAATCTTGGAACCCTGCCGGCACAGAAGATTTCCGCATTGGGGACAACGCCTTCGTCTGCCATCGGATCATGCAGGCGCAAACTGACGGATTCGGATTTGCCTTTGATTTTTGATATATTCCGCCGCAATGATATCCGGTATTTCCTCTATAACGGCGGAAACGATTCCATGGACAGCTGCGACAAGATTTCAAGGATAGCTGAAGAGTCCGGTTATGAACTTAATGTTATAGGAATACCTAAAACGATAGACAATGATTTGGAGTTGACCGACCATAGCCCTGGATATGGTAGTGCGGCGCGTTATATTGCAGTATCTCTGATGGAGCTTGCGTGTGACGTGGAATCGCTGCCGATACACGTCTGCATTGCGGAAGTTATGGGCAGAAACGCAGGATGGCTTGCCGCCGCAGCTTCGTTTGCAGTTACTCCTGGCCGTGGGCCCCATTTGATTTATCTGCCTGAAAGAGTGTTTAACCAAAGTGAATTTCTTGAGGATGTACAACAACTTTACCGGGAGAAAAAGGGGGTTCTCGTGGTAGTCAGCGAAGGCCTACGGGACAGCTCCGGAAAGCTCATTTGCGATAGTGGGATAAGCGATGGGTTCGGTCACAGGGTTCCGGGCGGTACTGCTCAAACACTGTCAAAACTTGTGATAGAGGAACTGGGGATACCTTCGCGAAGCGAGAAGCCTGGCCTTTTAGGCCGTGCGTCCATAGCCCATCAATCCGCAATAGACAGGCGGGAAGCATATGAAGTTGGTTCCTTTGCAGTAAAATCCGCCGTTAAAGGCCATAGCGGATACATGGTTTCACTGGAACGTTTAGATATGGATGAGTACAAATGTACACTCAAGCTGGTTCCATTGGATAAAGTGGCAAACAAGGAAAAAAAGTTTCCCTTGGAATGGATCAACAAACGTGGAAACGGCATTATAAAAGAAGAGTTCGAGCCTTATGCCCTGCCTTTGCTCGGTCAGCCGCTTCCTGAATATGTTTCATTATAAACAATAAAAAGGATAAATAGCAGGGGGAGGACGAACATACTGCCATGAAATATATATTTATAAACTTAAAACGCTTTGATGTTCCATATGAATTGGGCGGAATATGTCCAACGCCGGATCCGGTTGCATGGATCGCGGATATAATGAGACAAAGCGCTGATATAACAAATGTCGAACTTGTTTATTTTTTACCCGAGGCGTTAATACTGCCGGCAATTGCCCATAAACCTGCAAACGTAGCAATAGGCGCACAAGGGGTATACAGGGAGGATATTCGCCCAAATGGCAATTTTGGGGCGTTCACCAGCCAGTTCCCGGCAACGGCTGCAAAAAATTACGGCTGCACCTGGGCCATGATTGGACATAGCGAAGAACGCAAAGACAAGGATGACACTTGTCTAAACAAGGAACTGGCTTGTGCTTCCGAAGCAGGCCTTAAAACTTTATACTGTGTGGGAGAAAAAGCAGAGGAGTTATCCGATAGATATAATGTTATACACAAGCAGCTTGAAGTCGGCCTCAGAAATGTTAAGACAAAAACAGTAATAGGCTATGAGCCGGTCTGGGCGATAGGACCCGGAAAAACTCCTCCCGGTAAAGAATATATTTCTGAGATTTCAAGCTTTATTAAGGACACCGTGATGAAACTTTACGGATACGAACCGTTGGTAGTTTACGGAGGAGGTTTGAAAGAGTCTAACGCAAAAGAAATAGGATCAGTTAAAACTATCGACGGAGGACTTGTAGCGCTTACAAGATTTGAGGGTAAGATCGGGTTTTATCCAAGTGATCTAAAAAGAATTATAAAGAATTATCTGGAGGTATGATATGAAATTGGAGTTTGAGTATGGATATGGCCTAATGGAAGCCGAACTTCCGGAAAATACCGATGTATTTATACCCGGGGAAACAGTTCAGGATCCTCCCTGCCTGGAGAACATTTGGGAGGAAACGAAAAAGTCTGTTTGCAATCCTATTGGAATGCCGCCGATTTCTCAGAGTGTCAAAAAGGGCATGAAGGTTGCCATAGTTTTCCCTGATAGGGTTAAAGGAGGAAGTCATCCCACGTCACACCGCAAAGTTGCCATCCAGGTAATATTGGAGGAACTTTACAAGGCCGGTGTTGAAAAGAAAGATATAACATTGATCTGTTCCAACGGGCTTCATCGAAAAAATACGCGCGAGGAAATAAAATCCCTCCTCGGTGACAAAGTATTTAATGAGTTCTGGCCGACTCATCAGATAGTAAACCATGACAGCGAGGATTACGAAAACCTGGTGGATTTAGGTACCGACAGTATGGGCAATCCGGTTATTATGAACAAGACGGTGTTTGAATCGGATTATGCCATTCTTATAGGACATGTGATGGGAAATCCATACGGAGGGTACAGCGGCGGTTATAAGCACTGCGCCACGGGTATTACCCATTGGAAGTCCATTGCCAGCCACCATGTCCCGGAAGTAATGCACCGTCAGGACTTTACGCCTGTTTCAGCACATAGCTTGATGCGCCGTAAGTTTGACAGCATTGGAATGTACATGGAAGAATGCATGGGTAAGAAATTCTTTTGCTGTGACGCCGTTCTTGATACCCATTCCCGCCAGATAGCAGTATTTTCAGGATATGCAAAAGAAATGCAGCCAATTGCGTGGGAAATCGCAGACAAACGAACATACGTGAAATGGGCAGAAAAAAAGTATGACATAATGGTATTTGGTATGCCTCAATTCTTCCATTATGGCAACGGCATGGGCACAAATCCTATTTTGATGCTGCAGGCAATTTCCGCACAGATTATAAGGCATAAAAGGATTCTCAAAGATAATTGCGTTGTGATTTGTTCTTCCATATGTGATGGATATTTCCACGATGAGGAATTTCCGGCATACCGTGAGCTATATGAACTTGCACAGACGAATTATCACAACACATTGCCGGATTTAGAGAAATATGGCGAATACTTCGCTACAAAAAAAGAGTACATTGATAAATACAGGTATAACTACGGTTATCACCCGTACCATGCGTTCTCGATGATTTCCTGCGGCCATATTGCTGAAATGAACTGTTCTGCTATTTATATCGTTGGAGCTCGTGAACCCGGTTATGCAAGGGGTATGGGCATGAAGACCAGGGCATCGTTTGAGGAAGCGCTTCTTGATGCGCGCAAATACGTAGGTGAGAATCCAAATATATTGGCGCTCCCTCGCACATTTAAAACCGTAGCGGTACATCTCTGCATGAAAGACGAATTATAAAAATGAGGTGGCAATATGAATATTCTAAATATCGGAACCGAGGAGCTGCTCTCACAAAACAACATAAAGGTCCATATATTTGAAAACAGCGAGTTCATGTTCTACACAATGGCTTCAGAAATGGCTGATGTAATACGCCGGAATAATACGCTGAACAAGCCTACGGTCATGATATTTCCGGTAGGTCCGGTTGGTCAGTACCCTTATTTTGTAGATATTATAAACCGTGAGTCAATCAGTATGAGAAATACAATAATAATTAATATGGACGAGTATGCGGAAAGTCCTGATAAACTTGTGGATATTACTCATCCATTAAGTTTCAGGGGATTCATGCAGCGGGAAGTTTACAGCAAGATTAATGAGGAATTGCTTCCATTACCCGAAAATAGAATCTTCCCAAGTATTGAAAACCTTGATGAAATACCAAACATAATAGGAAAAATGGGAGGAGTCGATGCTTGTTTTGGCGGAATCGGCATCAACGGGCATGTCGCATTCAATGAGCCGCCGGAACAGGGCGACGCTTTGGATGACGACACCGCTTTTATCAACAGCACGGTCCGCATTCAAAAAATTGCACTTCACACACAGATCGTTAATTCAATATCGGACCTGTTCGGGGCATACGATCAAATGCCACGTTACTGCATAACCATCGGTATGAAACAGATTTTGCAATCACGCAAAATCAGATTATACTGCGCAAAGCAATGGCACAGCGCTGTTGTCAGGAAAGCGGTATTCGAGAAAAAAAGCCGTCATTTCCCCGTCACTCTTTTGCGCGATCATCCGGATATTAGTATTGGTTTACCGTCAAATATAGCTGATTTGCATTTTTGAAAAAAGGCCATATGCATATGTATTTTATCTTAATAATAATCAGTCTTGGCGCATCAATAATCGGCGCGTTATGTGGAATTGGCGGCGGAGTAATAATTAAGCCGGCTCTTGATATGCTCCATGTTCTGAGCGTACCGACAATAAGTTTCCTGTCGGGATGCACCGTATTAGCCATGTCATTCTGTTCCGTTATTAAGGACAGAATGACAGGCAATACGGATATAGATATAAAAAGAAGCACTCCCCTTGCTGTGGGGGCAATAATCGGAGGATTGGCAGGGAAATGGCTTTTCCAATCGGTATCTGAGTCATTTAAACATAGCGAAAGAATCGGGGCGATACAATCCTGCCTTCTTGCGGTAACCATTCTTGGCACGCTTATATACACACTTAAAAAAGATGCAATCCGTACCAGGAATATAACAAATCTTGCAACAATCATTTTTATCGGACTTATCCTCGGTATGCTGTCGTCTTTTCTTGGGATAGGCGGAGGGCCATTTAACCTGGCGGTACTGTATTATTTCTTTTCGATGGATACCAAGATGGCGGCACAGAATTCTCTGTACATAATAGTGTTCTCGCAAGCTGCAAGCCTTATTCTGACATTGATTACCGGCACAGTCCCGCAATTCGAGATTACTATGCTTGTAATTATGATACTTTGTGGAATTGCCGGGGGATATGCAGGCAGGAAAATAAACAAAATACTTAACTCAAAAGCGGTGGAAAAATCATTTCTTGGGTTCATGGTAGTTATAATCATCATAAACATATATAATATACTTAAATTTACCAATTAACGCACCGGGTTATATAATCCATTTACTGCTGCAGGACCGCCCTATCTTGCATACTCATCACTTTCTTCTAAACATTAACCTTTCACAAGCTGCTGCATAGAATATAGCAGTAGTATCTGTGCAAAGGGGTAATATTCATGCAGTTTCCCAAGGGCTCAGGGCTTGAAGCCATTGAGAAAACAGTCAACAGGAGTCTTAAATATTATAACGGCGTACTGAAAAGATATAGTGCCCTTGTAAAAACCGGCGGCCCTGGGCAAAGCATTATCCGCGCTCTTGAACAAGGTCCCCGGATAAAGCTCCCGTCGCTTGACGATCTGAAAAGGCCTGTCGAATCACTTGTGAAAAGCCTGGGCGACATTGCGGCGCAAATTACCGCAAAGCCCGAGAAAATAGACTACCATGCCGTTGTCAACAGTTTCCTCCCTCCGGGAGCCAGGCTTCTTACACCCGAATATCCCGAGGATTCCGGTGAAATCCAGTTCACCGACCTGGACGGCGACAACCGC
Source organism: Bacillota bacterium (assembly GCA_050261495.1). Lineage (GTDB taxonomy): Bacteria > Bacillota > Clostridia > Acetivibrionales > DTU013 > JBMNKL01. Next base: position 19,572 of record JBLNDI010000149.1, on the reverse strand, counting down.
AATGAATTGGTCGCATCATATATAACATCCGACGGCGTCAGGACAATTGTATTGAAAAAGGATAACGTACAGTGGTACAAGATGGCTGAAATCGACAACCCGGAATTTGAATCCATACACTACCGCAATGCAGCAGACCTGGGCGGAGACGGCAAAAAACAACTGGTGCTCGGACTTGCTTCGAGACAGAGGAACAACCGTACGCTTTTTGCGTACTCGGTCATGGACGGAGGTTCCAAAAAAATATTCAGCAGGAATTATGACAAGCTGGAATTTCAAAAAGCCCGCGCGCCTTCCGGCAGGATCAAGGATGCGGTTGCGTTTTGGGATGAAAAATCGGAAGGGATTTATGACATCGAGCTTATGCACTGGAACGGCATAGACCTGGAGAAACTGAACACTTCCAGATACATTGCCGCAAAAGTGGTACCTTACTATGTCAACAAGCTGAGAGGCAATCCACGTGACGCCGTTAGCTGGTATAACCTGGCGAAATCACTTTCGCTTGCGGGCGATGCGGACCGGGCCGCACGGGCTGTCGAAATCGGCCTCAGGTACAACCCGGGTGATTCATTGAAAGAAAGGTTCAACGAATTAAAAAGCAGGCTTTGAATGCCCTGACAGGAGGCGGATAGCATGTATGCCGGCAAGCTGGGCTTGCTTGACAACATAAGGCTCAGCAACGGGCCGGAAGGCTTGAGGAATTATTTTCGCGAACTGCTCCGGATAAACAGGGACAGTGCCCTGGCAGCAATTAATGACAATAATATCAGGTTTGGAACGCTGTACCTGTTGAAACCGGAATTGCCGGAAGAGCTCATCCGGCATGATTTGAACCCTATCTACCGCAAAGCGTTGGAATTAGCCGCAAGTTTGACGGGAAAAGTTTCGCCGAAAACGGAAAGCGAGATGCGCAGGGGCGGCGGGGACACCGCTTTTATCCTGCGCTGGATTGTTAAGACCGGCCTGCCCGAAGAAGGCCTGGGCGGCAAATACGAACAACTAATGGAACGGGCCGCCGCGTTGTCAATAAAAAGCTTTGGCGATACATCCGTATTGCCGGAATTGGCCGAAATGATTTTTGACCGCAACAGAAGGGGCGCCCTCCTGCACGAGCTTGCATGGGCTTTTTTTGAAGCCCGTTGTCCCGGAAGCCTCCGGCTGGTTGCACAGAAGCTTGAATCTGCGGACAGGCGCGATGTTGAACTGGCAAAAGAGCTGCTATGTTTTATACCGGGCATTGCCGGGAAGCCGGCGGAAGGCGCGGTACAGGGTTCTGCGCATAATATTCCGGCGAGCGCGGGTGACAGGTCAACCGGGGCCGGCCTCAGCAAGATCGCGATGGACTGGTTGGAGGAAAACCAGCATTTTCTCTGCCACACGGGCGAAAGCATGCAACTTTGCAGAATGCCGCAGCATTACAGGGTATCATGGCCTGCCAAGTACATGTGCCATCCCGTTTCGGTTAATGACGGCAAACCGCTGGCTGAATACCAGCCCGCGGAAATTGAAATCCTGTCGCGCTTCGAAAGACTGCCGGAGACTTTGCAAAAGCAACTGGCGGACTATTCCCATATGCTTTATAAAAGGAATATCCATCAATGGATGACCTGGATAAGGCTGCCGGTTGAACAACAGGCCGCAATAGCAGCAACTGCATCGGATACGGGGGGATGGACATGATCCAGTTTGCCTCCGGCGAACCCGGCGCGCAGGCTCTCATCTCACAGTACCGGCCCGGAAGCGCCGAATACGAGTTCCTCGACAAGCTGATAAAAAGCACGCACGTTTACAGGTACGATTCGCTGGAAGAGCTGGCGTTCGAGACGGATTTGCGCAGGAATATCATAAACGCGTCATACGCTTTATACAGGGGAAGGCTGAAATTCCGCACTTTCCATGAATCAATCTGCAACGAGGCATACTGGAGCCGCAGGAGCGACGGTGGATTCGTTCTTAAAAAGGACGTCAAGCCCTCTGACGCCGTAAATGATATTTTCGTCAACACAAGGATGTATGGAACAGAATGCGCCACGGCCATGGTGATCATATATTACAAGGCGGTCCTTGACTCGTACGGCGAAAACCTGTACAACACTACTTTCCGGGAAATCGTACTGATGAACTGGCGGCAGGTTGATGAATTGTTGGGCGTAGCGACATACAGGCGGCTTCCCGACTATGTGCCCGGGGATTGCATGTATTTCAGAAACCCGGATGTAAACCCGCTGACGCCCGAATGGCAGGGCGAGAACGCGATAGATCTTGGAAACGGCTTGTACTACGGGCATGGGATCGGCATAGGGGGTGCGGACAAAATTATCGAAGCGCTGAACCGGAACCGCATCGAGGGTTCCCCGGTGTCGGCATACCTGATGGATAACGCAACCCGCCCGGATTTCAGAAGCTTGTACCAATACAAAAAAAACGCCGCATTACCCGCATCAACCGCATAAATCGCATTAACCGTATGAACGGTATGAATAAATAACAGCCGTCCGGAATAGTTTTTCTTATGAGAAAATTATTCGCGGGACGCATAGATAAATTTTACAAGGACTCGTTCATACTGACCATGTCAAACATGGCCACCGGTATGATTTCTTTTGTTTTCTCAATCCTGCTGTCCCGGAAACTGGGAGCCGAGGGGCTTGGATTGTACGGTCTCGTCATGCCCGTTTACGGCCTGCTGCTGTGCATTACCAGCGACGGATTGGTCACCGCCATATCAAAAATATCGACATTATACCTGAACCGGGGTGAATTGCGGAACCTATACAGGACGTTGAGCACCACCTTCCTGTTCGTGGCGTCATGGGCCTTCAGCGTGGCATTCCTGGTACTTGCCTGCCATAACGTGATTGCTTTGCATATTGTAAGAGACGCGCGGGCTTCGGGTGCAATAATGATGCTTTCCGCCGCGCTTGTTTTTGTCCCGCTGTCGGCAATAATAAAGGGATATTTCTACGGTCTCGGGAAGTATAGCGTCACCTCCTCCATAGACATCATGGAAAAGTTTTTAAGGGTCGCCATCCTTCTTGGAGTTATTTCACTGGTTGCTCCCTATGACGTCGGCGAAACGGTAACAATCGCATATCTGGCTTTGGCCGTCGGGGAACTGGCGAGTTTCCTTGCCCTTTTCACCTGCTACAAAATACAAAAAGCCAAGCTTTCGGGAAACAGGGGCAAATCAAAATCCAGGATACAGCTTATCTTTGACGTGTTCGTAATTTCAGTCCCTCTCTGCGTAAACGGCGTACTGTCCTCCGTAATTTCAACTGTATCTTCGCTTATGCTGCCCCGCCGGCTCGTCGCCGCCGGTTTCACATACGGCGAGGCGCTTGCGCTGATAGGCAGGTTTGGCGGTATGGCGCTGAATATAGCCACGCTGCCTTATATCATAATCAGTTCGATGCTTACCGTGCTTGTCCCCGACCTTTCGCTCAATATCAGCAAAAAGGATTACTGGGCTGCCGGGGAAAGGATTGCCCAGGTCCTCGGGATTGCCTGCCGCGTTGGCATATCTACGGCGCTTGTCTGCCTGCTTGTACCCGACGAACTCGGCTTCGTTTTCTACCGGAGGACCGATCTTGGCGCCATGATACGGTTTTCGGCGCCCATATGCCTTGCCGTGTTTGTTTCATCGCCCACATTCGGTATATTGAATGCCCTTGGCAAACAAAACATCCTGTTGAAAAACTCACTGTTCAATTCACTGCAAAACCTTCTGCTTGTCTTCATGCTGGCAGGCATACCTGCATTGAATGTCTACGGGCTTGGCATCAGCATTATCATTACGTCAGTTACTTCATTGTTTCTGAATCTTAAAGAGATAAAAAAAATATGCGACATAATGCTTGATTACAATGATATTATCATCCTGCTGCTGTCCGGCGCGGCCGGGTGGGTTGCATCAGGTTTCGCATTAAGCCTTTTCAAGCACGCACCGCTTGCAACAAGACTGGTAGTGACCGTTGCAGCCGGTTTTTCAAGTGTTTTTGGGTTCAGCCATATTGCGTCCGGGTTCAAAAAGGAGCATTGAACTGTAGTATGAATACCGCTCCCTTCCCGCCGGGAACATTTTCCGCCCATATCCTGCCCTGCATCTGGGCCATGTAATTGGCGCAGCTGTGCAGTCCGAACCCATGGCCGCCCTTTTTCGTCGTAAAGCCAAAGGCAAAAATGTTGTTGAAATTTTCTTCCGGAATCCCGGGGCCGGTATCGCTGATTCGCAAATATACGCTGTTCGCTTCTCTTGACAAGGCTATTGTCAATACCCTTTCATCTTCAGTATTCTCCATGGACTCAACCGCGTTTTTTATGATATTGGTTAGCACATGAAACAGCTTGGTCCTCTGGGCGAGCACTTTCACCTGCTTCCCATGTTTTCTGACCACCCTGATCCGCAGTTTTTCCATCGGCGGCCGGCACATTCCGAGCGCTTCGTCAATTACGGGTACAATATTGATATGTTCCAGGTTTGATTTTACTCCCGCATAACTTTGCTGGGCGTCGATAATTTCCTCGATCAGCCTTATTTTCTCCGCCATCCTGCGGATAAGGCCGCGCAGCTTGCTCCTGAACGCTTCGAACGCGTTTCCCAGCGACATGTAATATTGCATCAGCAGCATGCCTTTAGGATCGCTTTTTATAAACTCGTCCAGGACGTCAAGCTTTTCCGCCAGCATGGCATTGGCCATTTTCAAATCCTTTACCGGGCTGCCCGCCAGCAGGTTGTCCAGTGAAAGAGCCGCCGCGGTGACACTGTTCATTATATTCGCTATATTATGCAAGGTTCCCGTTAAATCGGTCATGCCTTTTTTATGCGCCTGGTCCATAAGCTTCCTGTAACCGGCATCAAGCCTCTCAAGGAGCATGGCGGCATTCAGCGCCGTGCTGATTTGAAGGCTTAGGATCTGGTAAACCCTGATATCCAGCAGTTCCGAATCATACAGCACGAATCCCGAAAAATCATTGCCGACATGAAGAAGGTGGGCCAGCAGAAAATGCGCCCTGTCCTCCTTGAATAAAACGTCGGAGAAACTGCGGGTTCCGTTTTTTTCCCCGGCCTCGCCGTCCTTGATGCGCTTCCCGCCGGTATATTCAAACTCGAGGCGGTAATCCGGAAACAAGCGGGCGCCGCCCGGGTTGTTGAAAAGGTAAATGTAGCATCCCCTCGCCCCGATTTCGGGCAAATTTTCTTCAAGCGAATCCAGCAGGTTTTCCACGTTGAAATGCTTATTCATGATTTGGCCCAGATTTTTCAATATGAGCTTGATGTAGTTGTACAAAGCATTCTCCCTGAACCACACGCTTGAAATTTTATTGCGCAGGATTGCCTGCATCCGGAAAAACAGGTTTTCGGCCCATACAATCTTCCCTGATTTTTCTCCCTCGTACGGAAGAAAATATGGCATAAGGATTTTCCGGAAATTTGCCGCTATATGCTCAAACTCCTCAAAATCGCTGTAAAACTCGATTTTCTTCAGCTTCAGTTCGAATTCCCTGAGGAATTGCTCGTCCGATTCTTCCTGGAACGACACGCTGAATTTATCAAGGAGGTCCCGTACTTCCCTGACGCTGAAAGGCGTACCTTCAGCAAGGCTTTCCGAAATGGCGGCCAGCTTTCTTTCTCCAAGTTCTTCGAAACAAAGACGGGACGGGCGCATATTGCCGCTTTTTGCAGTAAAAGCCGGTTGATGGGTGCATCCGCAGGAATTCCTAACAATTATCCTTCCCGGTATCTCCATCCGCATTGGCGCCCGTCCTTTTTTCAGCAGCCTGTAAATTGCTTCGCACGCATAGTAGCCCATTTCCTTCCATGGGAAATATATCGTTGTCAATGCGGGTATGGAGTAACGGCTTACCTCACTGTCCTCGCAGCTTGTTACCGCGATATCTTCCGGTATCCTTACGCCCCTGGCCTTGAGGGCATTTATTGCCTGGTAGGTTTCATCATTATAGAGCGACATTATGGCTTCAACTTCCGCCCTTCTCTCGTCCATCAGTATTTCCACGGCCCTTTTGCCGCGCGCCGGCAGGGAGAGCCCCTCCAACTCCTTTTCGCTCACATAAAGCCGGGGATCGTAGCAATGATGCGCTTTCATAAAATCAATGTAAACGCCGGACCTGGGATCGGGGCTGAACGGGGCTATAAACGCTATTCTTCTAAATCCGTGCACCTCAAACAGGTGCATGAGCATTTCCCCGACATACTTGCTGCTGTTGAAAATAACCCCGGGAATACCTTCAAAAGAAACCCCCATGCTTACCATGGGTATGTCCCCCAACAGCTTTCTGAAGCCGGCATTGGCGGCCACGCGCGACCATCCCGTGAATATCAGGCCATCCAGACTGAATTGCCTGATGAAATCAATCACGGCTTCTTCATGGTACGGATCCCGGGCCGCCGTATTATCGGAAAAGTGCCCGAACCGGATAATATTCATGTCATACTTCAGCGCAGACATGTACATGCCCTTTGCTATCAGGTTGTGATATTCGTCATACGCGTTCTCGTCTATGAATCCGATTGTCAGCCTGTGGTTCATCGTATACACCTTGTTTCTTTATTCGCAAACTTAACAAAATTTCAGAATAAAGGAAGCTCCTTTCCCTTCCCCGGGGCTTTCGGCACGGATCGACCCGCCCATGTCGGACATGTAGCCGGCGCAGTTGTACAAGCCATAGCCGTACCTGCCGTATTTCGTGGTAAAATCATCTTCAAATATCCTGTTTAGAATGTTTTCGGGTATGCCGGAGCCGGTATCGCTTATCCGGAGGTATTTGCCGGTATTGTCTTCATGCATTGATACTGTCAGTTTCCTGTTGGTTTCGGGGACATTAGCCATTGAATCAACAGCGTTTACTATCATATTGAACAGTACAAAAAACAGCTTCGCGCGATGTACACAAGATTTGAAACCGGGTATGTAATTCTTTTCGACAGTGATTCCAAGCTTGTAAAAAGTATCCTGGTTCAGCATGAGCACATCTTCCAGCATTGGCTCGATAGGCATTTCTTCCGGTTTCGCATCGGTGACTGCGTAGTTCTGCTGCGCCGCAATCGTCCCGTTTATCTCATTTATCTTGGCCCTGAGCCTGTCCAGGCAGAGCTGAAGCTGGTCCTGCATTTTTTCGGCAGCCCGGCCAAGCTTCAGGTAAAACCGGAGCAGCTTTTTGCCCCTGCCGTCCTCACTGATGAACCTGTCAATCCGGTGCATGTTTTCCCTGATAAGGCCGCCCGCCATGATAATATCATCCGTTAAGGCGGATTTTGAACACTCATCCATCAGGTGGACCGATACATTTACACTGTTTAACGTATTGCCGATATTATGAAGTATGTCTGCCGCAATATCCGCCATGCCCTCCTTACGGGCATGCTCCACAAGCTTTCCGTACGTTTCGTCGAGCCTCTTCAGCAGGATTATCCTGCTGAACGCGGCGCTGATATGTATGGAGAGCGCCTGGTAAACCGAAGTATCCTGGGCTCCGTAGTCGAACAAGGCAAACCCGAGTATTTCGTCGGTAACATGCAGGAGATAGGCGAGCAACACTCTTTCATTATTCTCTGCAAACAACCTGGAAAGCTGCTGCCTCAGGCTTGCTGCCGTCTCCGTCTCCGGGATGCTCTCCCTTCTGCCGTCCCTGTACCTGAATACGGGCAGGCACTTATCAAATACGCTTTCTTTCGGGTCGTTGCTGTCACTTATCATGGGGCCGGCGGCAAAAATATGGCAGCTCCTTATTTTCAGGCTCTCCATCCCTTTCTCAAGCGTATCCGTAAGCTCCTGAAGGGAAAAATCGGCTAGAAGGGCGTGGCTTATAAATTGCAGGTTCTGGTCAATCATCCTGTCCTCCACGATTTCATTGCCGCGAAGGCATGCCAGTTTCTCATTCACCAGGACCTGCGACTGCAAAAAGAGATCCCCTGCCCACAATAAAGTCCCGGTATCGGCGACAAGGTAAGGATACAAAAGCTCCCTGGCATCCGCTATCAGGCCCTCGATATCCTGGCCGCCCCTCAGCTTTTGAAGCTGCCTGTCCAATTCCGACAGGAACAGCCTTTCGTCCTTCTTTTCACATGCCTTGGCAAAGGATTTGACCAGCGCCTTGTAATTCAGTCCCGTCTTGCCATACCTCCGCTTCAGCGCTTCCGCAACCTCGCCGGCTTCATCTTCGGTCATTCTGGCCGGGTTATGCGGGGCAGGCGCAACACCCGGGTCCGGGGCTGCTTTTATGTAATGCGGCAGGCATCCGCATGATTCCCTGTAAATAATATGGCCCATGCTTTTAAGGGAAGTCTCCATGGGCACGCGCTCTCCGTCCAGCAACCGCGACATAACCATCAATCCGGTATGCCCGAGCTCTTTCCAGGGATAATAGACGGTGGTGTATCCCGGGGAGGAATACTGTCCCAGGTATCCGTCCTCGTAACTGGTAACCGCTATGCCGCCCGGTATTTCAATTCCCCGCTTCTTAAGCTCCTTGATGACAAATTCGGTTTCGTTAATGTAAAGTGAAATAATGGCTTCCACGTCAACTTTTCTCTCATCCAGCAATATCTCGACAGCCCGCCTGCCACGGGCTTTTTGGTCCGTACCGGCCAAATCGGCGTCGCTTACGATGAGCAGCGGATCATATAAGCCATGTTCCTTCATTGCATTTATGTAAGCGCCCTTTCTTCCGTCCGTCCTGAAGTGGTCAATAAACGCAATTCTTTTAAGATGATGCTTTTCTACTAAATGGAATACGATTTTCCCGATAAATTCGTCACCGACGAAACTGACGTTGGGTATATCTTCGTAAACAGTGCCTATGCTCAGTATCGGAACGGACTCGAACCTTCGCATGAATTCATCGCGGTTGTACATCGCGCCCGCGTATGACCAGCCGAGGAACATTAGCCCGTCAAGGTCAAACTGCCGGATATAGTCCAGCGTCATATTTGCCTGGTTTGGGAATTTGCCTGCCAACTCGGAATAGTAGCAACTGAAGCGTATTATTTCAACATCCAGTTCTTCAGCCGCCTCGGCAATTCCGGCCAACAACTGGTTGTGAAAATCGTTGTCGACATTATCGTCCAGGAATCCTATCCTGTATTTTTTCTTTGCATCAAGACCGGGCTTGAGTAAGTACTCCATCTTACACTCCCGCTTTTAATTCCTCAATAAACTGGCCGATCGGTTTGGGCACATTGAAGTGATATCCCTGGAGTATGCAATCCTGCTTGTCCAGGATTTGCTTCTGCTCCCTGGTTTCAATACCGCTGATGATTATGCCCAGATCCCATGTTTTGATAATATCCATGAGCGCAAGCAAAAAATTGCGGTTCCTGGTATCGGTAGCAATGTTTTTGACATACTCCTTGTTAAGCTTGATAATCGTATCGCGCGGTACCTGCTTCAAAAAAGCGAAAGCCGGGTAATCGCTGTCAAACCCGTTTATTGCAAACTGCACGCCGATACTGTTAAGCTCCCTTATTATTTCCAATGCCATGGGAGTCGCCTGGAAGGTAAACTTGTCATCCAGGTTTAATTTGAGAAAGTTCGGTTCCAGCCCGGCGTCTTTAAGCGCTTCCCTTACGAGATCAGCATAACCGGGGTGATAGAATTCCCTTGTCGTACAGTTGACCATCACAAATAGGTTGTCATATCCTGATTTATGAATTTCTTTCAGGTACCTGACAGACTTTTTCAGTATGCATGCGCCCAACTCAACTATCTGGTCCGTTTTTTCGGCAACGTGTATGAACCGGTCGGGCGTGAGCTCCCCGAACTCGGGGTGAAACCAGCGTGCCAGCGCCTGCGCTCCTACAGTCTTGTCTTTCGTATTGACAAGGCGCTGGAAATATACGTCGATCTGGCCCCTGTCCACCGCTTTTTTCAGGTCCCGCCCGAGCTTCAGATCGTTGATATAGGAAATGGAATCGTCCATATCGAAAAACTTGTAAACCCCGTTTACTTTCTTGGCCTCGTACAAAGCTATATCCGCATATTTCAGAAGGTCCTCATCACGGGTTATGCCATTCTGGCAGAAGCTTACGCCGATGCAGCAAGAAGACATTATTTCATGGCCCGAAATGAAATACGGCTTCTTTATGGCATCAATGACCGCCTGGGCTATTTCGCCGGCCTTTTCCCTGTCGTCTTCCTCCACTATCACGGTAAATTCATCGCCCCCAAGCCTGAATATGGCCTCGACTTCTCCCCCGTCGCCGATGCGGTCGGATACCATCAGGGCATGCTCTCCAACAGCGTGCCTGATCCGCCCCGCGACTTCGACCAGGAGCCTGTCCCCGGCATCATGCCCGTAAATATCGTTAATGCTCTTGAAATCGTCAAGATCTATAAAGAACAGTGCAAACCCGTCTTTGTTATAAGACTGGCCGGAAGTAATTTCGGATAGCGTAGAATAAAAAGATCGCCTGTTGAGCATTTCGGTCAGCGAATCATAATGCGCGCTGTACGCCAGTTGTTTTTCCTTTTCCCTGCGCAGCGCTATTTCATTTTTCAGCTTGTCAACCATTTCCGTGAGTTCTATGGTGCGCATTTCCACCTGCCGCTCCAGGTTCTCGATATAGCTGTTGACCTGGGCCTTCAGTTTCCACTTGGTGGTCATGGCAAGCGCAACCTGCTTGAGCGACACGTTGTCAAAAGGTTTCCTGATAAACAGGAGGTTGTCATTCTGACCCAGGTTCATTACAATCTGGTCCCAGGAGTAATCGGAATAAGTCGTGCATATTACCACGCAGACGTCAGGGTCGATTTTCCAGATGCGTTCAATTGCCTTGATTCCATCGATTCCGGGAGGCATCCTGACATCCATGAAAATCAATGAATAGGGATCGTTTGCATTTATCGCCGCTTCCACCATTCTCACGGCCTCTTCTCCCTGGTAGGCGTCATCAATCGTGTATTCAGTTTTAATGTAAGCCTCATTTTTCCGCCCGGCCTGGTTCAAGCCGAACAGCTCTTCCCTGAGCAGCCTGGTTTCGTGATAATACTCCGCATCCTCGGCGGACGAGTTCAATATGTACTTGATATCTTCGTGAATATCCTTGTTGTCATCGACTATTAGTATTTTTCCGCTGCACTTATTCATACCAACACCCGCCTGACCTCCGCCGGTATCTTCACAGCCGGTATTGCGTTTACCTGTGAATGCACTCCCTTACCATTATATACATTTTTTTGCGTGTAAACAATTAATTTCGACACAGGCGGCATACTAGTCTAAATATTGGGTATATATTAGAATACATGGTTTTTTTTAAGCAAATCCAGAACCAAAGGAGTGGTTTATAATGAAAATGGCTACAATGGACGGCAACCAGGCCGCGGCATATGCTTCCTACGCCTTTACCGAGGTTGCGGCCATCTATCCCATAACACCGTCGTCCCCGATGGCGGAATCAATCGACGAATGGTCGTCCCAGGGGAAGAAAAACCTTTTCGGTCAGGCTGTCAAGGTGGTCGAGATGCAGTCGGAAGCGGGCGCCGCGGGAGCGATGCACGGGTCCCTGCAAGCCGGCGCGTTGACTACTACTTATACCGCGTCGCAAGGCCTGCTGCTGATGATTCCGAACTTGTATAAAATGGCGGGAGAGCTGCTGCCGGGCGTTTTGCACGTATCGGCGCGGGCTATTGCAACACATGCCCTGTCAATATTCGGCGACCACCAGGACGTAATGGCATGCAGGCAGACGGGCGCGGCATTGCTCGCATCCGCGAATGTCCAGGAAGTGATGGACTTGGGATGTGTCGCCCACTTGGCCGCCATCAGGTCCAGGATTCCCTTCATTCATTTTTTTGACGGTTTCAGGACTTCACATGAATACCAGAAAATCAGCGTGATAGATTACGACGAGCTTGCCGTCATTCTTGACATGGACGCCGTAAAGGAATTCAGGAACAGGTCGTTGAACCCGGAGCGCCCGGTGGCCAGGGGTACGGCCCAGAATCCCGACATATACTTCCAGGGCAGGGAAGCGGCAAACCGTTTTTATTATGCCGCTGTTGATATAGTAGAGCAATGCATGAACGACATCGGCCGGATCACCGGGAGAAAATACAGCCTCTTCGACTATTACGGGGCGCCGGACGCGGACATGGTCGTAATTGCAATGGGTTCCGTCTGCGATACCGCCGCCGAAACCGTGGACTACCTCAATTCGGCCGGCTGGAAAACAGGTGTTGTCAGGGTTCACCTTTTCAGGCCATTTTCAAAGAAACACCTGCTGGCCGCCATTCCGAAAACGGTACGGAAAATTGCGGTGCTCGAGCGCACCAAGGAGCCCGGCGCGCCGGGCGAGCCGTTATACCTGGACGTCTGCAGGGCCTTTTACAATTACGGGCAGGAAAGACCGCTTATCGTCGGCGGAAGGTACGGGCTGGGCTCGAAGGATACGCGGCCGTCGCAAATCATATCCGTATTTGAGAACCTTAAGAGTGAAAGTCCAAAAGACCATTTTACAATAGGCATAGTGGACGACCTCACAAATACGTCTCTGCCGGAGGGCGACATCATAGAAACCACTCCGCCGGGCACGGTCAGCTGCAAATTCTGGGGGCTCGGTTCGGACGGCACGGTCGGCGCCAACAAATCCGCGATCAAGATTATCGGGGACAATACCGACCTCTATGCGCAAGCCTATTTCTCTTATGACAGCAAAAAATCGGGCGGCACCACGATATCGCACCTGAGGTTCGGACCTAAGCCGATCAGGAGCCCATACCTAGTCTATAACGCCGACTATATTGCCTGCCATAATCAATCGTTCGTTTACAATTACGACATTTTGAAAGGACTGAAGAAAAAAGGCGTATTCGTATTGAACTGCCAGTGGGACGGCGAAGAGCTGGAGTCGAAGCTTCCGGCATCGCTTAAAAGATACATTGCGCAAAACGAAATCGAGTTTTACACCATCGACGCAGTGAAAATCGCCGGTGAAATCGGCCTGGGGAACAGGATAAACATGATCATGCAGACCGTCTTCTTCAAGCTCGCAAACATAATACCCTTCGATGACGCGGTAAAATACCTGAAAGAAGCAATACAGGAGACATACGGGAAAAAAGGCCAAAAGATCGTGGAGATGAATTATAATGCCATAGACAGGTCAATCGGCGCGCTTCACAAGGTGGCTGTGCCTGAAAACTGGAGAAACGCCGAGGATGAAAAACAGGAGCCTGAAGAAGTACCCGATTTCATCCGGAGGATACACCGCCCGATGATGCGGGGCGAAGGCGATGAACTGCCCGTAAGCGCGTTCAAAGGCATTGAGGACGGCACGCACCCGTTGGGCACAACCGCTTATGAAAAACGCAAAATAGCGGTCCAGATTCCGCAGTGGCAGCCTGAGAATTGCATACAATGCGCCAGGTGCGCATATGTATGCCCCCACGCCACCATAAGGCAGTTCCTGCTTGACGAGCAGGAGGCCGCCAATGCGCCCGAGGGTTACACAACAATTCAAGCCACCGGCAGAGGATTTGAAAAATACAGGTTCCGAATCCAGGTAAACCCGCAGGATTGCACCGGCTGCGGCAATTGCGCGGACGTGTGCCCGACATCGCCCAAAGCTCTCGTAATGAAACCGGCCGAACCCGAGATCGAGGCGCAGAGCGGCAACTGGGACTACTCGCTTACGCTGTCCGCTAAAGACAACGTCATGGACAAATCATCCATCAAGGGAAGCCAGTTTATCCAACCACTCCTTGAATATAGCGGCGCTTGCCCCGGATGCGGCGAGACACCATACATCCGGCTCATTACGCAGCTATTCGGCGACCGCATGATGATAGCAAACGCGACAGGCTGTTCTTCCATTTGGGGCGCCAGCTCGCCTTCCATAGCATACACGGTGAACCACCGGGGAAAAGGGCCTGCCTGGGCAAACTCGCTATTTGAGGACAACGCAGAGTTCGGCTACGGCATGTACCTCGGGGTGAAGCAAATCAGGGAAAGGCTCGCGGACCTTATGAGGCAGTGCCTCGAGCAGGACGGTTTGCCTGAGTCGCTGGAGCAGCCGCTTAAGAATTGGCTCGAAACGATGGATGACGGCGAAGCTTCAAAAGCCGTTTCCGAGAACCTGGTGAAAGCCATATCGGCAATCGATTACAAGGGGAATGGGCTGCTTGAAGAGATAATGGAAAAGAAGGATTACCTGGTTAAGAAGTCCTTTTGGATCATCGGCGGAGACGGCTGGGCTTACGATATCGGCTACGGAGGAGTCGATCACGTCCTTTCCACGGGCGACGACGTCAACCTCTTCGTCATGGATACCGAGGTTTATTCCAACACGGGCGGACAATCGTCAAAGGCGACGCCCACGGCTGCCGTGGCAAAATTCGCGGCTGCCGGCAAGAAGGTAAGGAAAAAAGACCTCGGGATGATGGCAATGAGCTACGGGTATGTATACGTGGCACAAATAGCGTTGGGCGCCAATATGAACCAGACGATAAAAGCCATAATCGAAGCGGAGAAATACAAGGGCCCCTCGCTGATTATCGCATATGCCCCGTGTATCGCCCACGGAATCAGGACCGGCATGGGAACCAGCATAGCCCAGGAAAAGAAGGCTGTCGACGCCGGCTACTGGCACCTGTACCGCTACAACCCCGAACTCAGGAAAGCAGGCAAAAATCCCTTCCAGCTTGATTCGAAGGAACCTTCCGAATCGTTCAGGGAGTTTTTAAAGAGCGAGATCCGCTTCACGCAGTTGATGAACACATTCCCCGAAATGGCTGAGAAGTTGTTCGCCGAAGCCGAAATCCACGCCCGGGAGCGCTACGAATCCTATAAACGCCTGGCCGAGCAAAAGTATTCATAATTTTGGTAATTAAGGGTAATTAAGGGCAATCACGGGTAATTCCGGGCAATTCCGGCAATTACCCGTGATTCATAATAATCTACGTGGTTCCGGATGCCGTTATTTCTCATTTTCCTCCACGTGCAGCTTGGCATTTATAATTTGGAATTCGGACGGCACCGAAACCTCCGAATGGGACTTTTTGCTCTCAATATTTGCCCAGCCCGCGGTATCGTGTTTTTCTACGGGCATGGAGCGTATTCTGCGCTTCTTTTTATTAGCCATGAAATATCCTCCGTTTCTTCAAACCGGTTGCCGGTTCTCGTCATCGAATTCGGCAACAGCCCGCTGCCAATACCGTATAGATATAGTAACGGCGCATTGCCATTCCGTAAACATGCAGCGGCCATTCCTCATATACATAGTTTGAATTGAAACGCGGAAATTATGCGCCGACCGGCATCAGGCCGGGGTGGCTGCCCGTTATGCATTTTCCGCCTTTCGGCGTCACAATGAACGTGTTCTCTATTCCAACCATCCCGATGCCTTCCACGCCGGCTTTTGGCTCCACGGCCAGCACCATGCCTTCCTGCAGGGGTTCGTCAAAGCCGTCCGCAATCACCGGCAATTCGTCAACCTGCAATCCTATACCATGTCCGAGGAATTTCACCCTCCTGCTGCCGTAGCCCATGAAATTCGGCAGATAGTCTTCATTTATGCTTTTCATTATGGTGTTGTAAATATTCGACGGGGTCTCACCCGGCTTGAGCATTTCCACTATCCGGCGCTGGATATCCAGGCATTTTTCATGGATCTCCACCGCATGCCCGGGAAGCGCTTTCCCGAATACGTAAGTCATGGTCCTGTCCGAATGGTATCCTTCAAATCCGCAGCCGGTATCGATAAAGACAAGATCGCCGCTTTTAAGCCTACGCTCGCGGCTTCCCATAAGCTGTACGGCCGGACTCAGGCCGTAATTTCCGCCGGGGCCGTTAAAATACGTGGGATACAGGGAGCTTTCCCCGAAAGCGACATGGCCCAGCGCCATTTCCGTGTCAAACATACCGAACCTCGCAACGCCCTGGTGTCCCTCTTCCATCAGTGCCAGGAGAACTATTGCCGTAAGTTCCTGTTCCGTCATGTTTTCCCTGAGGAAAGACGGCACTCGTTCCTCCAGCACTTTCCTGTGAATTTCACCCGCCTTGGTTATCAAGTCAAGCTCATAGCGGCTCTTGACCGATCTTGCCCTCATGATGCATGCGTCGAGCGACCTGAACGCCGAGAATGAAAAATACTTTTTCAGCCTACCAAACATGGCCAGCGGTACAATCTCCGCCTCCAGGTATATGGTCGCGGGAAGCTTTCCAAGGACGGCGGCCGCGTCGCGATACGATTCCATGGGTCTTATATCCCTGAACAGCGATTCATCCACCGCGCGCTCATAACTTCGCCTGACAAAGTATACGGCCTCTCCGTCTCTCGGTATGAAGAGCAGTCCGTCCTGCATCGTCCCCGTAAAATAGTACTGGTTTACCTTGCTTATCACAAAGGCGATTTCCCATTCGGGCTCCCTCTCGTCCATTATTTCCCTGAAACGCTTGAGCCTTGCATCAAGCTCGCTTAACGGCACCTTGTTCAAAACGTCATCCCCCGTATGTAAAATTTATGTATATTATATCATTCATGTTATTCTTTTCAACTTAATCCGAACAGGTAAAGGCATCTTATGAAAACTTGAATTAACAAACCTGCGATAATATACATTGACAAAAGTTGTATGCTATGGTATATCTAATCATCATAGATGATATATCATTGCTGATCAATAATTAATAAATAAAAGAGAGGTATGAATAAATGAACAGCAAACAAGCTGAAAGAATGAGATTTGGTAAAGGGTTTATCGCAGCGCTTGATCAAAGTGGGGGCAGTACTCCAAAAACGCTGGCAGCCTATGGTATCTCACCTGAATCTTACTCAAGCAATGACGAAATGTTCGATCTTATCCATAAAATGAGGACCCGTATCATAACAAGCCCGGCATTTACTTCTGAACATATTTTGGCTGCTATTTTGTTTGAACAGACAATGGACCGCAAGATCGACGGATTGTTTACCGGCGATTATTTGTGGGAGAAAAAAGGTATTATTCCATTTGTAAAGGTGGATAAGGGGCTGTCCGAAGCCATTGACGGAGTACAGCTAATGAAAGAGATAAAGGATCTTGATATATTGCTGGATAGAGCAATTGAACGGAAAATGTTCGGAACAAAAATGCGTTCAGTTATAAAACAAGCTAATCCCAAGGGAATAAGTGAAATAGTCGATCAGCAATTCATGTATGCGGAACAAATCAGCATGAAGGGTCTGGTTCCAATAATAGAGCCTGAGGTAGATATCTACAGCCCGGATAAGGAAGAATCCGAGAATCTGCTCAAGAAAGAAATAATTAAGCACCTCGATAAATTACCGGATAGCCGCCAGGTAATGCTGAAGCTTTCTATACCATCTGTTGACAATTTCTATGCCGACTTGATAGCACACCCGCGTGTTATGCGTGTTGTAGCGCTATCCGGCGGATTTAGCCAGGAAGAAGCAAATGAGAAGCTGGCGCGCAATCATAACTTAATCGCAAGCTTTTCAAGAGCGCTTTCCGCTGGCTTAACCGCCCAGCAGACCGATGAAGAATTTAATGAAACACTGGCGAAGTCAATTAATGATATTTATAATGCATCAATATCATAATATTTAATAATCTTCATAGCATTCTCCTCTTAATCTTATTAACCTGATTATCGGAGAATGAAATATAGTCAAAGATACATTCAATTGGTATCCACTTATACTCTGAATGTTCAAAGGACAGCTGTGGGGTAAAACTATCAACGGGCACCATGAAGAATAAATAAACATTCTGAGTATATTGGTTAATAATTTTCGTATCGGCAAAAAGAAGCTCGTAATCATTTATTTCTGCCATACTCAGTTGAGTTTCCTCCAGGATTTCTCTCCTGAGAGCTTCTTCAATGGTCTCGCCATATGCCATTCTGCCTCCTGGAAATTCCCAACAGTTTACTTCCCACCCGTCGTAGTCGCTGCGCCTCAATATCAGTGTTTGCTTTTTGTTATCAATAAATATTACTTTAATGGAAACCTGAAAAATTGGTTTCATGTTATTATATACCTCTTATGAAAATACCCTGAATTTTCAATATTTAATATGGGTGTATGCCATAGAAATCCAAACCCATCTTTTCATCCAAACCAAACATCAAGTTCAAGTTCTGAATCCCGACCAGGGCTCCGCCTTTCCCTACACTGTCAAGTGCGCTGAAAACAACAATCCTATTTCTCTTTTCATCTATATCCAATCCTATATGGCAGAAATTAGTCGCTGATACCGCAGCTACCCATGGATATGGCAGGTAATTCCATGAAGCATTTGTGTACTTTAAATAGCTTTGATTTTCATAGAATTTCAAAGCTATCATATATATATCTTAAGCAGTTGCTCTTAGAGCTCTTCAGAGACTGCTCCAAAGATCCTTCTTAAGTATTGCTACAAAGACCTACTCAAATCTACTGCGTAGCAGGGCCCGTAGCGCTACGGGCGGCCTCCGGCCGCAATCGTTATCCCCTGGCATACCCTATCATGGCTCACAGGGTCATGCGCCCTTACATTCCTTCGTACAGCCTTATGGGGTAGGGGGAAGTGCAGTCCTGCTCGTATACAGGGTCTTGCCCTAATGGAGTGTTCCTTGCTTACCTCCCCCAAACTTTTCAATCTTTATTAATATTTATGCTGCCTTGATCTGGGCTACTCTATATTCACCCAACACTTTTCCTGCATCATACATCTGTCCTTTGTTTATCAAGGCCAGGATGACCTTGATTATCTTTATCGAGATTACTACCAGCGCTTGTTTCTTACATAACGGATTTTCTTTTCTACCCGTCAAATACTGGTATAAAAGCTTCATTTCCTTGTTCTTAGCCACCATAACCAGTGCTGCCTGGTACAGGATATTCCGCAGCATAGACCGGCCTCTTTTGGATATAACGGTTTTGCCTTGCCGTTCCCCCGAGCTGTCCTCTACAAGATTATATCCTGCATATTTCCTTACTTGCTCCCAACTCTCAAACCTCTTAGGATCTCCTATCTCTCCCAGGATGCCAGCTGCTGTAACTATACCAATTCCAGGAAAGCTGATAATATATTGTGCAATCCCAGTTGCCTCAAGCTTTTTTTCCATCTCAACTTCGATATCGTTCATTTGCTTACGCAAGAATTCTATCTCATCTAAACACGATCTCATTCTTATCTTGGCTGATTGAGTCCCCGCTGTGACACCTATTGACTCTTCTGCTGCAGCAAGCAGCTTCTTTGCCCGTTTCAGACAAGCCCCTTTCTTTACAGCCTTCTTGAATTCAAACACCATTCCATCCAATCCTAGTTCCTTAACCCGTTCCGGAAATGGAAAGTGATATAGTGCACATGTAGCGAGCTTTCCTTCAAGATTCTTGAACACTTTCGCAAACTCAGGAAAATACTCATCCAAGATCGCTACCAATATATTTTTTACCGCATTTAATTTGGCTCTCAACTGCATGCGGGTGTTGCTTAATACTCTCAAATCTGCATATTTCGGCCGCATCCGGACACTGATTCCGGCAACATCCGGACAGCGTTTCGGAATTATCCGGACAGCATAACGGCATATCCGGACACCTTGTCGAATGATTAAAAAATCAGGTAC
>JBLNDI010000148.1:0-5147 GCA_050261495.1 Bacillota bacterium | reverse complement strand
AGGAAGTGACGGGCGTGCTCCGCTCAACAAGTATGAAGCACGGATTGAGAGGCTCAAGGACGCCGTTTTCCAGGTAATGCTCCATTGTTTTGTTTATCCTGTTTATCCTGACCCCGGTATCGCCGGCCTTCAGGTAAATTTCAGGGAACACGAGGTTCAGGGCCGACGGGCTGTCGCCCACTTCAAGGCGGACTTTTTCCCAGTATTCTGGCTGCGACGTATACTGGTCGCAGGCGATAACCGCCCATTTCGCCAGGTCAACGCCTTTAGACGGCAGCATTATTTCAGGTACTAAAATTCCTAGTTTTTCAAATAAACGGTTCATTCCTGCCTCCCATGGAAGATGTAGATATTCTCTAGTTATTTTATTAAAACTGTTATATTTTGTCTATGCATTTTTTAGCCTTAACGATGAAATAATAATAAATGAAAATGACGCTTTGTTCAACTTTACGGAGGCTGCTCCATGCTGCACAGGTATAGCGAAGTTTTGAACCTCCCGGTAATCTGCAACGGCAGCGGCAAAAAGGCCGGAAACGTGACGGATGTGGTATTCAACCCCGGGAGCAGGGAAGTGAAAGCACTTCTGTTGGATGACAGGGGTTTTTCATTGAAAAAGAGGGCAGTGTTCCTTGAGAATGTGACGAAACTGGGAGAAGACGCGGTTATAATCGACAGCATGGACTGCATAACAAGTATAGGACGCACGGCGTTTGCCAAGGTTTTTGGTAAAAGCGGCCTGCTCGGCCTGAAGGTATTTTCAAAAACCGGCGGGGAAATCGGGATTGTGAAGGATGTGCTGTTTGATGTGCAGACGGGCAGGATCGAAGGATTCGAGATATCCGACGGCTTTTTCCAGGACGTGATGCAGGGACGGAAAATATTGCCGTTGATAGGCAAGGCGGAGCTCGGAGAAGAGTTTGCAGTTGTTGAAAAAGAAGCGGTGGATGAGATGAAAGAGACGGGCGGAGGCATCATGAAAAGGATGATGAAATAAACCGCAAGCATAGAGAGAAAGGAGAATTGCAGGTATGCAGAAAAGCTTTGTAAAAGGTGTTATAGTCGGTGGTCTTCTCGCCGCGTCGGTAGGTATGATGATGAATTCCGACATGGCCGGCGCGAGAAGGAGGATGATGAGGAACGGCAGGAACTTTTTAAGAAAATCCGGCGGTTTCATCAACAATGTTGTTGATATGTTCAGGTAACTTTTTAAGAGATTTTAAACGACCAACAGGCCTAAAGGCCTTCCGTGCCCCGAACGCCTTTTTGTAAAGGCTTTAGAGCGGGACATATACACATACTCTCAAATCCTCGTAAAAACCGGGTAAGGGAACTTGCCCGGTTTTTTAAAGGTGCGGGGCGCGCCCGGCCGGGGCATTCCGCCGGTTGACGCCGGAGCCGGAGCAGAAAGAAGTGGAGCAGAGGGAAGTTCAAAGTGAGGGAAACCCGAAGCCGGGGAGCTAAAGCGCATAAGTCCAAGTACGCGGACCAAAGCGCGGTGAGTCCGAAGCAACCAGGGGGTGTGATGCCTTTGAAGTACAAAAAGGCGCTTTTTTATTTCGCCGCCTTGCTTGGCGTCGCAGCGGCGGCCATATTTCTATACTCATACAGGGCGAAGGTGTCAAGGATAATTTCACCTTTTCTGTTGGCAGTACCTCTTGTCTATATTGTAAAACCCATATCAGCAAGGCTGACCAATAAAAAAATCCCGGTAAGTTTATCCATCCTGCTGGTCTACCTGTTTTTCCTTTCCGCGGCTGCCGCAGCAGGCGTGTTTTTTGTCCCGGAACTGGCTGCAAACATCCGGGAACTGACGGAGACGCTGCCTGAACTGGTGGAAAAATACGAGCAGATTATCAACGGATTTCTTTCCGCAATAAAATCGAGCAACTGGTCTACGCAGGTAAAAGAAGCAATATTCGGCGAAATTGAAAACCTGACAACCGCGATAAACGGTTTATTGGCCGGATTAATGGAAAAAATATTGGGTGCCGCGGTAGAAATCGCAAGAATGGCGGTGGACTTGACGTTGGCCATGGTAATTGCCTATTACGTCATAAAGGACGGCGAGAAATTCAGAGACTATGCGCTCTTTTTGCTGCCGCGCCGCTTCCGTGCAGGCCTGGCCGGAACAGGAAAAGAAATAAGCAGGATACTGGCAGGCTTTATACAGGGACAGCTGATGACCGCGCTTATAGTAGGAATACTTGAAACAATGGGGCTGATGCTGATAAACATGAAATACCCGTTGGTGCTGGGCATGATAGGCGGCCTCGGCAATGTCATTCCATACTTCGGACCTTACATAGGAGCAATTCCGGCAGTTGCCGTAGCGTTAACGGTATCGCCGCTGAAAGCCGTTTGGACGATAGCGGTATTCCTTGTGGTGCAGCAAATCGACAACAACTTCATATCGCCTAAAATGATTGAAGGCAGGCTGGGGCTTCATCCCGTGGCGACCATATTTGCCGTTCTCGTGGGAGGAGAATTTTTCGGCATTCCCGGCATGCTGCTTGCCGTCCCGGTCCTGGCTGTAATGCGCGTGATAGTCAACAGGATTGTCGAAGCCATTGCGTAAGAGTGACATTTAAAGCAGCCTGTTCCACGTTTTGAGCAGCATTGTATGTGAATAGTCCATATGCTATAATTTGCTTGTATATTCAATATATACATGCAATATATACATGTATATGAAATCGATGCCCGGCCGGCAAAAACCCGGTGAAAATTGCGGACGGCGCGAAAAGGGTTGAGTCGGCTGAATGACGTTTAACAAAATAGAATATAATATCCCATAAAATTACATTGTATTCACAAAAAAGAAATAACTGTTTGACTTAAAATTATCAAGGATATATAATTTATAGATAGTTGTAAGGAAAATCCGGTTAACCATCCAGGTGTTGCGGCCCTGCTGGGTAAACGGAGGTTATAGGGTCAGAATGTAAGTTGTGAAGTTGAATAACTTGACATAACGGCGAAGCATTACCTTTTCGGGGAAAAATAAATACATGCGGACTTACGTATGACGAGCGGGGTTAAAATGATCGATTTGCATTCACACGTGCTTTACGGCTTGGACGACGGGGCGGAAAACGAGGAAATGACATTGAACATGCTTCGTATCGCACAACAGGACGGTATCGGCCGGATAATCGCCACGCCGCACTTTATATGCGGGGAAAACCCATATAATGCGGAAACTATGGAGAAAAGGCTCCGAGAAATTATTGAACTTGCCGGAAAAAACAATATTGACGTTAAAATATACCCGGGAAACGAGATATACCTGGACGAATATACGCTTGACAACATTATGAGCGGCCAATGCAATACGCTGGCCGGTTCGAGATACGTGCTGATTGAGCTGCCGATGGCGGGAATTCTGAAAAACTACGAGAATATCCTGTACAATATCCTGGGCAACGGGTATATCCCGGTACTGGCGCACGTTGAACGGTATGAATACTTCCGGTCGGACTTGAAGGTTCTGAAGCGGTTCCTGGAAATGGGATGTGTTTCCCAGGTAAACGCCACGTCTATCAACGGCGCAGCAGGCAAAAGGGTTCAAAAGGCCGCCAGGAAAATACTTCTCCGGAACATGGGGCATGTAGTGGCATCGGATGCGCATACCGACCATATCAGGGTTCCACGGCTCAGGCAGGCGTTTGAAACCGTAAGGAGCTGGCTGGATGAAGAAAGAGCGGAAAACATTTTTTATGTTTACCCCGAGGCAATACTGGAAAACCGGTCTTTCCAGGTTGAGGAACCCGCAGCGAATAGGAAAAAACTGTTTCATTGGTTTCGATAACGCTTTTGCCTGCCTATAACATACTTGATTGAGGGGGTCAGCAATGCCGTATGATATCTGGCTTTCGTCACCGCATATGAGCGACGAGGGCTATGAAATGGAATATATAAAGGAAGCCTTCGACACCAACTGGATAGCACCGCTTGGGGCAAACGTGGACGCCTTTGAAAAAGAACTGGCCGCAATGGTGGGTGTGAAAAGCGCCGTGGCATTGTCGTCCGGGACGGCGGCCATACATATGGCGCTAAAGGCCGCCGGGGTGGAAGCCGGCGATGTCGTGTTCTGCCCGAGCTTGACTTTTTCAGCTACGGCGAATCCAATCATTTACCAGGGCGCCATTCCCGTTTTTATCGACAGCGACTTTGAAACATGGAACATGGATCCTTACCTCCTGGAAAAAGCTTTTGACAGGTACCCGGAGGTCAAGGCGGTCGTAGTAGTCAACCTTTACGGCTTGGCGGCCGATTTTGACAGGATTGCCGGGATTTGCAGGAATCACGGCGTGCCGCTTATAGAAGACGCCGCGGAATCCTTGGGCGCCAAGTACAAGGGGAGATATACCGGGACGCTTGGAGACTACGGGGTATTTTCATTCAACGGCAACAAGATAATAACCACATCGGGCGGCGGGATGCTCGTTTCCGATAATGAAGAGCGGATAACCAAGGTGCGTTTTTGGGCCACCCAGGCCAGGGACAAGGCAAGGCATTACCAGCACAGCGAACTGGGCTACAATTACCGGATGAGCAACATAGTTGCCGGCATCGGCAGGGGACAGCTCAAGGTACTCGATGACAGGATAGCGAAAAAGAAATACATTTTTGAATATTACAAAAGGGAGTTGGGCGGGCTTGACGGCGTCCAATTCATGCCTGTCAACGAGTGGAATGAGCCCAATTATTGGCTGAGCTGCATTACGCTGAGCGGCAGGGTAAGGCCTTCGGATGTAATGGACGCGCTGGAGGCCGACAATATCGAATCAAGGCCCATATGGAAGCCCATGCACATGCAGCCGTTCTATGAAAAGTGTGATTTTATAGGGGCTGACGAGGATGTTTCCCGCCGGTTGTTTGAGAACGGCGTCTGCCTGCCAAGCGATACAAAAATGACAGACAATGATTTAGAGAGAATATGCAGGATAATAAAGGGGTTGTGGAAGCAGTAATGCAGACTGAGGTAAAGACAAACCCGGGTAAAGGGCAATTTCCGAGAAAGGCTGCGAAGCCGGCGGAATACACCGCCCAATACCAGGAAGATATTCCACCGCATCATATGCACCCGGCCATGCCGCTGCGCTTGTCCGAAAGAGGCGGCATATACAGGAGATATTTCAAAA
>JBLNDI010000147.1:0-4997 GCA_050261495.1 Bacillota bacterium | reverse complement strand
AAACCGTCGTCAAGCAGCCGCATGGCTTTAGCGTAATTGTCTTCCGACCTTAAATATGAATAGAAATTTTCTACTACGATTTCCGGCCCGGCGCCAGTATCCACGCTCCCTTTAGTGCTTTCCGGCATTGACTTGCCGGATGTATCCGCGCCTTGCGCCTCATTATCACCCGTTCCGTTGCCCTCAGGTTCAAAAGCAATTGAAGAAGCGACGCCGTTTTCACCTGAATACTCCTTGAAGTTTCCGTCCATATCCAGAAGCAGGTTCTTTTGAATGTCATACATGACATCTTCCCATTGAGGCTTTCCATTCAAGCCTGATTTCTGCCTTGTACCCTGTTTCAGTTTCATTAAGCCGCCGGGGCGCCATTCTATAAATTCGTAATCATACAGCAAATCCGGAATGCTGTTTGATCCTATGTATTCCCCGTCGGTACCCCTGTTTCCCCTGACCAGGTATTCATCGTTTTTGCAATCGTACACATCCAGAATATAATCCTCCTGGTAAAAACTCATTGCGGCAGGATTTTTGTAGCTATAAGCAAGCAGGCTGCAGTCATCGCTTAATGACATCTTTCCATACAACGCAGGGTACGAGAAAAGCTTTCTGACTGACAAGTCCCTCACATTTATCTTGTAAAGAGAGGCTTGCACATAATCATCCGCGGCGGTTCCGTTTATAAGCAAGTATAACTGTCCCGTCACCGGGTTCAACAGTGCCTGTCCTATCTTAAAGCCAAAGCTTCCGCCGTTCTCCTGCCTTCTCTTCTCAAATATGCCGTCCAATTCCGTCAGTTTCCCTTCATCCAGTTCGTTAACAACGCTGCTCCCGTCCAGGTAATACTCCATGCGGATAAATGTCCTTCCCCCCATGTCCTCGCATAATTCCAGCATAAATTCATATTCGGGGGTATTTCCGTCAACGTGCACTTTTTCACATTCCATGAGCTGACCGTCATAGCCGCCGGCATTACCCGTATCAATGCCGAGCACTCCCGTATTTGCCCCGGCAAGAGCTTCGTCCGCCGTCTCGTCAGGCGCCGGGAGATTTCCGCCGCCTGTGCCTTCGGTATGGGTTTCCTGCGGTTCCTGGCCTGTTTGAATGTTTTTGCTCACCAGCATTTTATCATAATATATGAACAATGCCAGCATCAGGGCGGATACTGCAAATAACGCAACAATCCTGTTTTTTTTCATATCAACACCTTGGGACCTTTCCTCCGTATTAGCGGACAGGCATGGAATATTTACCCGTCCACTAATATGTTTATATTATACAGGAAGAATTATACATGGGCAATTTACGTTTTTGCGCCGCACTTTCCATAATGCCTCATATCTGCTATAATGTTAAAAGATTCTCAATCGATACAATTAACTTGACACTGGAATGGAGATAATTAAGCAAATGAAATATGTTGTTGTCCTGGGAGACGGCATGGCGGATTACCGTGTGCCCGGGCTTGGGAACAAAACACCTTTGCAATGCGCCCGCAAGCCCAATATGGACTTTCTCGCGGCAAACGGCGAGACCGGGATGGTAAGGACAGTACCGGACGGCATACAACCCGGAAGCGACGTTGCAAATCTATCCGTCATGGGATACGACCCGAAAAAATACTACACCGGACGGTCCCCGCTGGAAGCCGTCAGCATGGGCATAGATCTCAAGGACACAGACCTTGCTTTCAGGTGCAACCTTGTCACCCTTGACGTCACCGACAGCTACGAGACGGCAGTAATGGTTGATTACAGCTCGGATGAAATTTCTACTCCGGAAGCAGCCGAATTAATCAATGAAATAAACAAGCATCTGTCGGGCGACAGTACCAGGTTTTACCCGGGAATAAGCTACAGGCATTGCCTTGTATGGCATAACGGTTCCGGGAAAAGGATAATGACGCCTCCCCATGACATACTGGAAAAAAACATAGCCAACTACCTGCCTTCAGGGGACAATAGCGATATGTTTTTGTCTATGCAGAAGAAAAGCTATGAAATACTATCCAATCACCCGGTAAACAAGGCAAGAGTCGCCCGGGGCCTGCGCCCCGCCAATTCCATATGGATCTGGGGCGAAGGCAGAAAGCCGTGCATCCCGAGTTTTTCGGAAAAATACGGCATAAGCGGCTCGGTAGTTTCAGCCGTGGACCTTGTAAAGGGAATCGGGATTTGCGCAGGCCTGGATTCCATTGACGTCGAAGGAGCGACGGGCAATATTCATACAAATTTCAGGGGCAAGGCAATGGCGGCGCTTGAAGAACTGAAAAAAGGCAAGGAATTCGTTTATATCCATGTAGAAGCGCCTGACGAATGCGGCCACAGGTTTGAAACCGAAAACAAGATAAAGTCCATAGAAATGATAGACTCAATGATAATTGGCCCCCTGTTGGAAGGCCTTGAACAGTATGGCAGCTACAGCCTGCTGGTACTGCCGGATCACCCGACGCCGCTGGAGCTCAGAACCCACACGTCCGATCCTGTCCCGTACATAATGTACAGGAACACAAATCAAAAACCGTCCGGCGTTTCGGGCTATGACGAGTTCCAGGCGCTTGAAACCGGGATATTCATAGAAAAAGGCCATGAACTCATGGACAGGTTCCTGGCGCTCTAATGCACCTGCCGAAACGCGTTCCACGGCTTGATGACGCCGCAGGCTATGCGTTTTCCCGCGTTTCCCGCAGGCTGGGTCCTGTAATCGTCCGGATTCTCGTGTATCACAACCGCCCTGCCGAGAATTTCGTCTACCACAAACCGGTCAGTGATAAAACACATCCTCGCCCTCCCGTTGTCAGCCACAAGCACCGGGAAATCGCCGGCATGGTTGCCGTGCGGCTGGTTTGTGGGATTCCAATGCCCCCCTGCGGCTTCGAACGGATTTGCGGGGTCTCCTGTTTCACATTGGCCCCTCTCATGTATATGAAACCCGAAAGGCCCGACAGGCTGTTTTTCGCCGGAAGCCGGCCTGTACGGGGGCAGTCCTGCGATATCGGCGCAGACCATGACGCCTCCTCCCCGGATATCTGCAAATGTGACAATGCCCCTGATGGACGGATAGTCCGGCCCGGGTATCATAATGGCATAAGCAGAGTTGTATTGGGCGGACATGAATACCTGGTGACCTTGCCTGTATGACGTATATGGCGTATATGACGGATCCGTGTTTGTTTGCCTGCTATTGCCGGTATAAGGACTTCCGAGCATGCAAATACCTCCGCAATAATACATTCATATTCCATGTTATGTTGATGCGGCGAATTATGTTAATGAATTTTCCATACTGCTGCCTGCCGCCTGACGCCGGTCACCATATCCCCTCCAGGTCCTCCCGCTCGAGTTCTTGCGTCCGGTCCCTGGTCATAAGGTCATGTACGGCAAGTACGGGGTCTTTGCCGTTGAACAATATATTGTAAGCCTCCGACGTAATGGGCATGTTCACGCCAAGTTCTCTCGAAAGCCTGTAAACGGGCTTTGTGGTATAGATCCCCTCAACCGTCATCTTTATTTCTTCAATAGCCTGCTCCACGGTCCTTCCCTGCCCGATCAAAATGCCCGCCCGCCTGTTGCGGCTGTGCATGCTCGTACAGGTAACTATCAGATCGCCAATCCCGGCCAGTCCCGCAAAAGTTTGGGATTTGGCGCCCATAGCGCACCCAAGCCTTGAAATTTCCGCGATTCCCCTGGTCATCAGCGCAGCCCTGGTATTATCGCCATATCCCAGCCCGTCGGATATGCCCGCACATATGGCTATGACATTTTTAACCGCACCGGCAAGTTCAACGCCGATAATGTCGGGATTTGTATATACCCTGAACCGCGGCGACATGAATATGTCCTGTGCCGCCTCCGCCGCCTTCCTGTCCTCGGAGGCCGCTACATAAGCCGTAGGTATGCCCCTGGCCAGTTCCTCGGCATGGCACGGTCCTGACATGGCAACCACTGTCGTACCAGGCATTTCACGGGTTATGACCTCGGACATGCGGAGACCGGTCCCCTGTTCCAGTCCCTTGGAAAAGCAGAAGATAATCCCAGGCCTTTTACTAAACCCTGCGATTACCTTGATATTTTCCCTTACTGTCTGCGACGGCACGGCCAGGACGGACACATCGGAAAAAGCGACCGCTTCTTCAATATCGGTGGTGCAAGCCACGCTATCGGGAACTTTCACGCCCGGCAGCTTTTCTTTCTGCTCCCTGCCCGTGTTGATTAATTCGGCTTCTTCCTTGAACTTAGTCCAGATTTTCACATTATAGCCGTTTCCGGCAAGCAGTATTGAAACCGCCGTGCCCATACTTCCTGCCCCGAAAACCGAAATGTTACTTCTCATCACGAACCTCCGGTTTTGCTTCCGGTTTTTTTGAAAATGAAAACTTCGATTCCGTGCCATCCAGGAGTCTCTTGATATTGGTCCGATGCTTTACAATAACGAGCAACGCAATAACGCCCGAAAAAATTACCGTTTCAAGGCTTCTTTCAAAAACAAGCGACGCTATCGGAAACAGAAAAGCCGCTACAATGGATCCTAATGACACATATTTTGTTAGAATCAAAATAATAATGAAAACACCCAGCAGGCCAAGCGCTATGGGCCAATCAATCAGGAGCAGCACCGCCAGGGTTGTAAGCACTCCCTTGCCGCCCTTGAACCTGAAGAACACCGGCCACACATGGCCCACTATGGCCGCTGTGCCTGCAACCATGCCTCCCTGGCCGCCGCCGTATATGTAATATCCTGCCAGGTAAGCAAGCACACCCTTCGCAAAATCTCCCAGCAAAACAAACAGGGCGGCTTTCTTGCCCAGCGTCCTTAAAGCATTGGTCATGCCGGCATTACCGCTGCCATGCTTCCTGATATCGACGCCGTAAAACATCCCCGTGATAAGCGAGCTGTTCAGGCTTCCCAACAGATACCCGGCTATCGCCGCCAGGACCAACTTGATATACATCACTTCAATCCCCCGCTAAAATTCCTTATCCTTTTCCCTGTGTATAATC
>JBLNDI010000146.1:0-91086 GCA_050261495.1 Bacillota bacterium | reverse complement strand
CAGGCAAGTATAATATTGTTTGTGTCATAGGACACGCGATTGACAAGACATTCCTCAATAGCTCAGTCGGTAGAGCATGCGGCTGTTAACCGCAGGGTCGTAGGTTCGAGTCCTACTTGAGGAGCCATTCGGGCCTTTAGCTCAGTTGGTTAGAGCAACCGGCTCATAACCGGTTGGTCCGGGGTTCGAGTCCCTGAAGGCCCACCATTCCATGTTGAAAAACCTTGCTTTGCAAGGTTTTTTATTTTTTGCCCAGGTTGCTCTGTTTCTTATTCATTCTTTTTATCAAAAAAATCATCGATCTGGCGGCTTGACCGCAATTGTTCGGTTACTGTCATCCGGGTCGAGTTTGAATTCATTTTGTTTACAGTGCTTCCGGCCATTTCAATGAAAATGCCTGATTCTGCAGCAGTCTCAGTATCCCTGGCTGTTTTTCCCGACTTTATCCGTCCCATGGCAAAGCTCCTTCCCGCAGCTCGATCTGTCCCAATACGCTAATTAGTGCAACAAGGCATTTTATTCTTTTTTAATGCGAATATTTTGTGTATAATTAAGCATGCTCAATATTTCATTTTTTATTAGTCCGCCTGGAGATTATATATAAATGGGAATAAACAAAAGGCTGAAAATGATTGTTGAACAAATACCTAAATGCAACGTGCTGGCCGATATTGGCACCGATCATGCGTATGTCCCAATATATGCCGTAAAAACGGGACTATGTGAAAGGGCGCTGGCGGTGGATGTGAAAGCAGGTCCGCTTGAGGCAGCTTCACTAAATATTAAAAGGCATGGACTTGAAAATTATGTCGAGACAAGGCAAGGCAACGGCCTGGAGGCCGTCAGGCTTTCCGAATGTAACGTGGTGGTCATTGCCGGGATGGGTGGACTGATGATCAGGGACATCTTGTCATCGGAGCTAGATAAGGCAAGGGCAGCCAATCTGCTGCTTCTTCAGCCCAACACCTCAGCTGAGGCGCTGCGGAAATGGCTATACGAACACGGATTTGCCTTGACTTGCGAAAAGCTTGTAAAGGATGCAGGGAAAATTTATTGTGCCATTATGTCAAAATGGGACGGCAAGTTTGAAAAGAAGGACGAATTTACGTATTATGTCGGCGAAAAGGTTTTTAGCGGAAACGAGCTTTTCATTAAAGAATACCTTGATAAAAAATTAAGAGACGTGGAAGCTATTATCAGGGGAAGAAGCAGAAAAGGATGTAAAGAATCATCTTTCGGAGAATGCTTCGAATCCGGGCCTGTTATCCCGGGAGCAGATACAGGTGAGGATGGCAGGAATAAAACCGAAGCTTCCGGCGGAAACGGACGGTTAAGCGAAATGAGTACCGAGACTTTAATACGCATAAGGAATAAGATAAAAGAGCGCATAAATCTGCTATAATGGAATCGGACGACAATGCAACCTGGTCTATGAGTTTGATCCGAGGAGGAAGTAATAATGCCAAAATGTAAAGACATTATATCATATATTGAAGAAACCGCACGGCCCGAGCTGGCTGAGAAGTGGGACAATACCGGGCTGCTGATAGGGAGCGGGAATGAAGATGTAGAAAGGATACTGTTGAGCCTTGACGTAACTCAAGCATCGGTGCAGGAGGCTATCGAAAAAAATGTGGATTTAATTTTAACGCACCATCCGGTTATATTTAAAAGCATCAACAGGCTGAACCCTGATGAAGCGACCGGGCGGTTGATATATTCCCTTGTCAAAAGCGGTATAAGCGTATATACGGCGCATACAAATATGGATTATGCAGAGGCGGGAGTTAATACGCAGTTGGCTGATAGGCTGGGCTTGAAAAATACTGCCGTAATGGGTAATGGTCCGGGAAGGTTCGGTGAAACAGACAAGGAGTACAGCTTGGATGAATTTGCAAGTATGGTTAAAAAGAGGCTGAACACAAAGCATGTACGAGTTGTAGGAAAACCTGCCGCCGACATACGAAGCGCGGCGGTTTTCAGCGGAAGCTTCGACGATGACCTGGAAGCTTTCAAGAAAACCGGGGCTGATGTGCTTGTGACCGGCGATGTGAAGTATCATACCGCACTTTATGCCAGGGAATCGGGGCTTTGTATTATCGATGCGGGCCATTTCGCAACGGAAGCCGTCATATTGCCTTTTTTTAAAGACATGATCAAAGATGTTTTCCCGGATGTTGAAGTTATATGTTTCCGGGATGAAGACCCATTCATTATCACTTGACTATTTAGCCGCGATGGCTTAATATATGTATGAAACCGAGGACATATGAATATCGCGTTGAGTAAGCCGGATAATCGCGGGTACAGTACCGAAAGGTCGTACCTGAGGAAAGTCCGGGCTCCACAGGGCAAAGGCGCCGGGTAACTCCCGGTGAAGGCGACTTCAAGGAAAGTGCAACAGAGATATACCGCGTTCCGTAAGCAGGAAATTTTCCGTTCTACGGGGCGTAAGGGTGGAAAGGTGAGGTAAGAGCTCACCAGCGGCATGGCGACTTGCCGGTCTATGTAAACCCCGCCTGGAGCAACACCGCAGAGGGACATGACGGTGGCCCGCCGGTCCCGGGCAGGTGGCTTGAGCCATACAGAAATGTATGGCCTAGATAGATGATTATCTAATACAGAACCCGGCTTACAGGCTTACTCGCGAAAAATATTGGGGAACCGCCTGAAATATGGCGGTTCCTTATTCATTCCTGCACACGATGTCATAATTTGCGCTATGCACACTGTTCTTATTGCGTCTTAAATCGCGCTAAACCAACCGAAATAAACCATCCGTATTAATTTGCTGAACAAAAACAATAATAAGAAAGGACTCATTCATAAACATTTTTTTGAGGTGCATATGCAGGAAAAGGAAGGAAAGGTCTCATTCGGCACGACAGAAATTTACGAGCACGCCCAGACGGAAGAAGACAAGGAAATTGCAAAGACCGAAGAGATAAAAGAACTTGGAAAAGCCACTATTGTAAATCCGAGGGGCAACATTCACTGCCTGACAATTATAGGGCAGATTGAAGGTCACATAATATTGCCTCCGCAGAACAAAACAACAAAATATGAGCATATAATACCCCAGCTTGTCGCTATAGAGGAAAGCGC
This sequence comes from Bacillota bacterium, assembly GCA_050261495.1. Lineage (GTDB taxonomy): Bacteria > Bacillota > Clostridia > Acetivibrionales > DTU013 > JBMNKL01. The sequence continues at coordinate 87,981 of JBLNDI010000146.1, read as the reverse complement.
TGATATCGACGGGCTGCTGATTATTTTGAATACGGTCGGCGGTGATGTGGAAGCCGGTCTTGCCATCGCGGAGATGATTGCAAGCATGGATAAACCGAAGGTTTCCCTTGTATTGGGCGGCGGTCACAGCATAGGCGTTCCAATGGCCGTATCGACTGATTATTCTTTTATTGCGCCGTCAGCCACAATGACGATACATCCCATAAGACTCAGCGGCCTTGTTATAGGTGTTCCGCAAACATTTGAATACTTTGACAAGATGCAGGAAAGAGTAGTCCAGTTTGTGTGTAAAAATTCTGCAATAAAAAAAGAAGATTTCAGAAGACTAATGCTGAAAACGGGAGAATTGGCCAATGATGTCGGTAGCGTATTGTTCGGAGAGGAAGCAGTAAAGTGTAAAATTATCGATGCAGTGGGAGGTCTTTCGGACGCGATGAATAAGCTTTATGAACTAATCGCGAAAAAGAGGGCGGAAAGAAAGGCGGAAATAAAAATTCCGGAGGGGAACCTGCAATGATAATTCATTCGATAATTCCTCCGGAAGTAATATTCCAAGGGTTTCCCGGAAATATTGACACAAAATGCTATGAAGCCGAGTTCAGGGGGGAGAAGGTAATGGTTGAGCAATTGCAGGACAACCAGTTCAGGATTGCGCGGCTCTTGGAAACATGTCCGCACAAGTTCCTGGATCCTGCGTTTATGCCTGGAACCATAGTTGATAAATCGGAACTTAAACTGGTTGTTGAAAAACGCGCCACGTCAGCCAGGAATCCATTAACCCCATAAATCCCGAATAATGCCGAGTTCACCCGAAATACTATTGAAGTTTGAATTTTTCAATCGATTTCTTCAATTCATCGGATGCCAACTTTAACTCCTCGGTCAAATGTGAAAGTTCTTCTATGCTGGACAACTGTTCTTCTGTCGAAGCAGTCACTTCCTGTGACGAGGCCGCAGTTTGCTGTGAAACCGCGGATATGTTTTGTATGGAGTTAATTGCCTGGGCCTTGTTGGATTCCATTTCGGCAATGCTTGCCATTATCTGCTCGACATACCCGGATAATTCCTCCATCGAGTTCATTATCTGATTGAAAGTGCTAATTGTATTGGCAACCGCCTCGTTCTGGGATAACAATATCGATTCCGTCATCGCTGTTTTTTCAACAGCTCTCTCGGTCTGGTCCTGGGCGCTCTTGATTATGTTTGCTATTTCGACGGTCGATTGCATGGATTGTTCGGCCAGTTTCCTTACTTCATCGGCTACCACAGAAAAACCTTTGCCTGCGTCGCCTGCACGAGCTGCCTCAATAGCGGCATTGAGCGCGAGCAGGTTTGTCTGATCGGCAATGTTTCTTATAACCTTGACAATTTTGCCTATTGACTTGGAATGAACGTCAATAGCCTTGATATCCTCCATCAATTCCCTGGATATCTCCGTCGTTCTGTTGGACTTTTCATTAAGATCCTCTATGGCAGTCAATCCGTTCTGGGTTGTTATCTTTGTATCTCTTGTAACCTGGTCAATTGTCCTGGCGTTATCAGTCACCCTGTTGATGTTTTCGGCCAACACGGCAATTTTCTGCACGCCAAGCTCGGCGTCGGTTGCCTGGGCGGACGCTCCCTGTGAGATTTCCTGGATTGCCCTGGTTATTTCCTGTGATACGGACGTAACCTGCTGGGATGTAGATGAAACAACAACAGCCGAATTCGAAACATTTTCCGAAACCCTGATAACCTGCTCGATCAAGCCTCGCATATTGGTAATCATGGAATTGATGCTTCTTGTGAGTAATCCGAGCTCATCTTTTCTACGGGATTCGAGCGTAACTGTGAGATCACCGGAAGCAGCGCGGCCGGATGCATTTATTATCCTGTTAATTGTCCTGCTCATGCTGTTTGCAATAAATATTCCCGTGCCAATTGCGATCAGTACCGCCAAAATCACTATTATAACGGTTGACAGCGCAATCTGGTTTGCCGCGTCGTCAAGTTCGTTTTCGGGTATTAAGCCAAACAGCGTATATGTATCGGTCTTATAATAAGACATTAAGTAATCAACGCCATCAAAAGAAACACGTTTGCTGCTTGCAGCCTGTTCGGATGCAAGTATCTCACGGTAAAAATCCTGCTGGGTTACGGTGCTGGTTTCGGTTACGTCAGCACCGTTGCAGAAGACTCTTTCGTCATTGGTAACAAAATAGATCATTTGGTTGTCGGATATATTTATGCCTTCCGATAATTCCGTTATAATTTCCGGTTTCAGATCAATAACGAGCATTCCGATGGTTTCCAGCGTGACAGTGCTGCGGATCAGCCTCATGTAAGAAAGCGAATATGTTTTGTTTGAACTGGAATTCAACTGGTCAAGCTCAGAATGGTTGCCAAACCAGGCGTGTGCGGTTTTTTGCGAACCCAGGATTTCTATGTTGGATGATTCCTGAAGATCACCCAACCTGGCATCGGTATTTATGCTTGTCCCGAAAGGCATAAGGTCTTCGTCGTTGGGGATAAGCATGATACAGCTGATATTGGGACTGAAGGTCGTAATAGCCAATAATGAATTCCTTACTTTTTTCGAAAGCTCGAGTTTTGCAAGGACTTCTTCATTGTCAAAATTTTTGGCCAGGTAATCCTGTACGTCAGTATCGGTGAATATCTGGCCGCCAAGGTTACCGACAGTCTCAAGGATGATATCCAGGTACTTGCCGCTATTTTCCATAGCAACTTCAGAGGATTGTATCGCGCTTTCCGTAGCAGTATTCAGCGAATTATGATAAGAAATAATACCTAATATGACTATTAATATGACAGGTACCAGGAAAGCTGCAACAAGTTTTGTCTTTATTTTCTTGGAACCGATAATTACGGCGGTCGGAAATTTCAAACGATTAACGAGTTTCCTGAAAAAATTTCTGATATGATTGAATATTTCCATGAAGCACCTCTCTGAAAATGTATTTATGATTTATATTATTAGACAAAAAATTGCAAAATCCTTCTAATTTTTTAATTATTTGCGCCAAGGGGTTGAGCTTGAAATATTACCTTATCGGTAGGTGATCCCGTATACCATGAAAGAATATTTCGAGCCTGACCCCTGTAACTCCACGATTGTGGAAAATGATGTGAAATTATGATATAGTGATATTACGATAATGTTATAAATATAGTGATATAGTGGTTTGAATGAATTATCCATAATTGGGGCCGGGGGTGGCATTTCAAGGGTGAAAAAAACGCAAAAGAAAAATAATAAGGCTAAAAGCAGAAAGCAAAGCAATTACATGAATGAAATCCGGGGAATATTGATATTAGCGCTTGGCATACTCATGATGCTGAGTTTTTATGTTAAAGATTCAATAGGTTCATTCGGCACATTTTTAAGGGAAGTTTCTCTGGGTTTGCTTGGGTTGCCGGCATTCCTGGTTCCCCCGGTAATCATTGTTTATGCGGCATTGTTAATATTTGCACATGATAAAATCGAGCTCAGGAACAAGCCTTTATATATTTTATTCCTGTTCCTGCTGGTTTCTGCAATGATACAGACGGGATACTACAGGCCTGAACTATATAGCGGCTTGACTCCCCTTAGAGCTCTCGGAAAGTTTTTCGCCGATGGGAACGCGTTGGCGGGCGGAGGCGTGCTTGGCGGAATTATCAGCCTGCCGTTCCTTGTTACCTTCAAGGTCCTGGGAACGATAATCATTATTACTGCTTTATCCTTAATAAATGTCATACTGCTGACAAACTCATCCATTTCCGGGTTTATCAGAAAAATACGAAGCTTATTCTCCAATAAAAACAAGGCTTTACGCGTGAAAACGGACAGCAAATTCACCGACGAAGATGATGACGGCTTGCAGCCTGAAATTGAAGATACGGGGGATGAGATATCCCTTAGATTTGATAAAAAACCCAAAATAATAGATTTCAGAATAGAAAAAAATGCAAGGGAATTGAGGAGCAGGGAGAAAAGCACGAAGTCCGAAAAAGAACCCGAAACGGCTGAACCTGCAACTTCAGGGTATGCATTTGAGAAAGAACCTTTTGAACTGGTAATGGATGACTTGAAAAAACAGGACGAAAAAATGAAAAAAGGAAGGAAGAGGCAAGAGGCGGAGGCAGACAGTCCCGGCCTCCAGGAAATGGTTATCAGGCAGGGCTCAAAAAATACCGCGCCTGCCAAGTATGCATATCCGCCGTTCGATCTACTTGACGAGGAACCTGAAGATGGAGCCGATGCCAGGAATTTTAGAAACCAGGTACTGGAGGGCGCCAAAAAACTGGAAGAGACGCTGGCCAGCTTCGGAGTATCCGCAAAAGTCATCAATGTAACCCGGGGTCCGACCGTTACGAGATACGAACTACAGCCGAGCGCAGGAGTAAAAGTCAGCAGGATTGTGAGCCTTTCGGACGATATAGCGTTGAACCTTGCAGCCCCGGCCATACGCCTTGAGGCTCCCATCCCCGGCAAGGCAGCAGTCGGCATTGAAGTTCCGAATAAAGAAGTAAACATAGTACGCGCGCGTGATGTCATCGAATCGCGCGAGTTTATAAGCCATTCTTCGAAGCTGGCTTTTGCGGTAGGCAAAGATGTTTCTGGAGAGATAATAATAGTTGACATAGCGCGCATGCCGCACTTGCTTATAGCAGGCGCAACAGGTTCCGGGAAAAGCGTATGCATAAACAATTTGATTGTAAGCCTGCTTTACAAGGCTTCCCCTGACGAAGTAAAGCTTCTTTTAATCGATACGAAGGTCGTCGAACTCGGAGTTTACAACGGGATACCCCATCTTCTGATTCCTGTCGTCACCGATCCTAAAAAGGCGGCAGGAGCTTTAAACTGGGCAGTGCAGGAAATGGTGAACAGGTACAAGATGTTTGCCGACAAGTCCGTCAGGGACATTAAAGGATATAATGAACTGATGGCAAAAACGAACGAGCAGCCGCCCATTCCGCAAATTGTTATTATAATCGATGAGCTTGCGGACCTGATGATGGTTGCCCCGAGCGAAGTTGAAGATTCCATCTGCAGGCTTGCGCAGATGGCCAGGGCTGCCGGCATGCACCTGGTAATTGCGACGCAGAGGCCGTCGGTGGATGTTATCACTGGCATTATCAAAGCCAATATACCCTCAAGGATATCCTTTGCCGTCTCATCACAAATAGACTCCAGGACCATACTTGATATGGCAGGCGCGGAAAAATTGCTCGGCAGGGGAGACATGCTGCTTCACCCGGCGGGAAGGACAAAGCCGATCAGGGTGCAGGGAGCCAATATTACCGACGCTGAAGTGGAAAGAGTAATCGAGTACGTCAAAAAACAGGCAGACGCATCATATGACGACAGCATAATCGATGAGATAAACAGCGAAGAAAATTCAGTTTATAACGGCGATGATGACGACGAACTGCTGCCAAAGGCCATCGAACTTGTTGTGGAGGCAGGACAGGCTTCGGTATCGCTGATCCAGCGCAAGTTCAAGGTAGGATATGCAAGGGCGGCAAGAATAGTGGACCAGATGGAAGCAAGAGGCATCGTAGGCGGTTTTGAAGGCAGCAAACCAAGGCAGGTGTTAATTACAAAGCAGCAATGGCGTGAAATGCAAATGAACGATGGCGATTAGTACGTTTAGTACATAAAAGCGTTTCCGGCGTTTATGGCGACGCTTTGAAGGAGTGTGCCACAATGACGGTAATTAACGGTTTTCTCATCACTTTTATGGTTGTCCTTCTTATTTACTCTGTTTACCGTATGATTAGAAAAAGGAGCATTTTTATGCTCATACCGGTCTGTGCCCAGGCATTTGCGTTGGCAATTGCCGTTTTATGCTTTATAAATGGTATTGAAATTCTCGTGGAAATAGAGGTTTTGTACCTCGCTTTTGGGATAATTCCGCCCATTGTGATGATTGTGGCGGACTACCGGATAATGGTGAGAAAACTAAAAAACAAGGGAGTTTTCGAAGGGCTCGTGGAAAAAGCCGAGGTTAAAATTCCCGACATAAAATCATTGCCGCCTGAAAAGATTAACGCGCAAGCCGGCGACAAGCTGGTATCCGATATATTAAAAGACCTTGCCGGTCTCCCCGAAGATTTGCAAAAAAGCTTCAGAAAGTGCATAATACGCGCTAATGCGCTTGCTGCAGAAAAGATTTGGGACGGGGCATTTTACATTTATGACACGCTTTCGAAGGCGGCAGGATTTTCCTACATGCTTTATTACAATTTTGCGAACCTTTGTCTCCGGATGAAAAAGTATGACGATGCCCTGGAGGGTTACAAAAATGCGCTGGAATTATGCAGGGAAGACCTGGCCGGGAAGAGCGACATATTTTACAACATGGGGAATACATATTATATGCTGAACCTTTATGAAAAAGCCGCAAGATGCTATGAGAAGGCCATTGACGCAAATCCGGCAAATATATGCGCGTATGAGAACCTGGCATTTGCGCTTGTATACTCCGGCGATGCCGAAAAAGGTATTGAAATATTAAAAAAGCCCGATGTCGAGGGCAAAAGCTATCGATCCTGCTTTATTCTGGCAAACCTGCTCTTTGAGGCAGGAAGGTTTGAAGAAGCGGAGGCCGAGCTGCGAAATTCCCTGAAGCTGCAGCCTGACAGCACGGAAGCTTTGAATATGCTTGGGAAGGTCTTGATGAAACTGGATAAGCCGGATGATGCAATTAAAGTATATGACCAGGTACTGAGGATTGAACCTGACGATTTTCAGGCATGGTATGGTAAAGCAGGGGCAAATCTGAAGCTGGCAAGATGGAAAGCGGCTGTCGCCGCATTTAATGAAGCAATAAGAATCAAGCCGGACAGTTACCGCAGCTATTACAACATGGGCATGGCGCTGGATGAGATGGGGAAAAGAAAAGAGGCTATCGAGGCGTATGAAAGCGCTATTAAAATATGCCCTGATTTCAAGGAAGCATATAACAACCTGGGTATCGCGCTTTGCATATCGGGGCGCTATGAAGAAGCGCTGGAAATATACGAAGAAGGTATCAGGAGAAATCCGCGGGAATACAGCCTGTATTTTAACATGGGAATGTGCTACTACGAGGAGGGAATGTATACCGAGGCCATATCCGCATACAGGGCTGCCCTGGATTTAAAGCCCGATGAGCTTGAAATATACTATTACCTTGGCTCGGCGCTCACGGAAATGCGCCGGTACAACGACGCCATAGAAGCTTATAGCTCGGCCCTTGCCATAAAGCCTGCGGACGGCGAGCTTCATTACAATATTGCGGCCGTATATGCGATGCTGGGACGGTATGACATTTCATTCGAAAATTTGAAAAGGGCTATTGAAATTAATAAAGAGTTACGGAAAGATGTCCTGGAAAACCGGGCGTTTGATGGAATGCGAGGCAAGAGTGAATTCAAGAAACTGGTGTCTTGACTGAAGAGGCGCTGTTTTTCTTGACATAAAAAATAAAAAAGTTTACAATTAAGCTATATTTCTTGTGAAAAATGCATTGATAAGAGAATCAAGACACTACAAATAACCGGTTAAAACCGGGATGTCCATTGAAAACTGAATATAGGGAGGTGTGTGTTATTTTTGAATGGGCTATTGGAATAGTGATTGGTCTTGCAATTGGAGCAATTATTGCTTCGTTTATATCATTTCGAATGGGATATAACCGCAGGAAGATTGACGCTGAAGCCGTAATCGGAAGTGCGGAGCAGGAATCCGGGAAAATCGTGAGTGAAGCTCTGAAGGTTGCTGAAAGCAAGAAAAGGGAAGCTCTTCTTGAAGCAAAAGAAGAGATTCACAAGAGCAGGATAGAGCTGGACCGGGAAATCAAGGAACGAAGGAACGAGATACTACGGCAGGAAAGAAGATTGCTTCAGAAAGAAGAAGCCCTTGACAGAAAAGTGGAATCCCTGGAGCAGAAAGAAGAATTACTGAACAGAAAAACCAAGGAAGTTCAGGCAATGCAGGAAAAGGTTGCGGAACTTCAAAGGAAGCAACTGGAAGAATTAGAGAGGATCTCAGGATTATCCGTGGATGAAGCGAAACAATATCTCATTAAAAATGTTGAAGATGAGGTAAAACATGAATTATCGGTACTTGTAAAGGATTTGGAAACTAAAGCGAAAGAAGAGGCAGACAGAAAAGCGAGAGACATTATTGCTACCGCGATACAAAAATGTGCGGCCGATCATGTTTCCGAAACGACAGTATCCGTGGTGCCGCTGCCTAACGACGAGATGAAGGGTCGTATAATAGGCCGCGAAGGCAGGAATATAAGGACACTCGAAACGCTTACGGGGATTGATCTTATTATTGACGATACTCCTGAAGCCGTTATTCTTTCAGGATTTGATCCGATAAGAAGGGAAGTTGCGAGAATAACGCTCGAAAAACTGATACTTGACGGCAGAATACATCCGGCACGAATCGAAGAAATGGTAGAAAAGGCTAAGAAGGAAGTTGAGAATACCATTCGCCAGGAAGGAGACCGCGCTACGTTTGAAACGGGAGTCCACGGATTGCATCCTGAATTGGTCAGACTTCTTGGAAAACTCAGGTTCAGGACCAGTTACGGACAGAACGTTCTGAATCACTCGATAGAGGTATCAAACCTTGCAGGTATTATGGCAGCTGAACTCGGAGCAGATGTTTCGCTGGCAAAAAGAGCGGGCTTGCTGCATGATATAGGAAAAGCTGTCGATCACGAGATCGAAGGATCCCACGTAACAATAGGAGCCGATCTTGCCAAGAAATATAAGGAAAGCAATGATGTTATAAATGCCATTCAATCGCATCATGGAGATGTGGAACCGAAATCGCTTATAGCAGTGCTCGTACAGGCCGCTGATTCAATATCGGCCGCAAGACCGGGCGCAAGGAGAGAAACACTTGAGTCTTACATTAAGAGGATTGAAAAGCTTGAAGAAATCGCCAATTCTTTCTCTGGTGTCGATAAGTGTTTTGCCATACAGGCAGGCAGAGAAATTAGAATAATCGTCAAGCCGGAGGATGTCTCGGACGAGGAAATGGTTCTGAAAGCAAGGGAAATTGTAAAGAAGATTCAAAGTGAACTTGAATACCCCGGCCAGATCAAGGTTAATGTAATAAGGGAAACCAGGGCAATTGAATATGCAAAATAATTGGGAAAAAAACCGATAAACCTTACACAAAAGCGTGCTTTAAAAGGCACGCTTTTTGTGTACCTGTCGGCAAAGTAGCTATAACGGTCTTGCAGCTTGTTCATAATGTGTTATAGTAATGATATGGACGAAATATAAATTTCGATGGAGGAAAACGTATTGAATGTATTATTCATAGGCGATATTGTAGGAAATCCAGGACGCAAAGCCGTAAAGGAATGTTTAAGCGAAATACGCAGGGAAATGCCGTTCGATTATTGTATAGCAAATGGGGAAAACGCCGCGGGAGGCACGGGAATTACATGCGCGGTTGCACAGGAATTATACGGTTTCGGTATTGACGCGATTACAATGGGCAACCATACCTGGGCTAAGAGGGAAATAATAAATTTTATCAATGATGATACGCGAATCATACGTCCTGCGAATTACCCGCAGGAATTGCCGGGAAGAGGTTCGGCGGTCATAGACGGGAAGCTTGGAATAATAAACCTGGTGGGGAGAATATACATGGACCCTGTTGATTGTCCGTTCAAGACGCTTGACAGGGAATTGGAATATTTAAAAAAAGATGTAAAGATTATTATAGTAGATATGCACGCCGAGGCGTCGTCGGAAAAATGCGCCATGGCCTGGTTTGCAGACGGAAGGGTAAGCTGCGTGCTCGGCACACACACTCATGTTCAGACGGCGGATGAAAGAATATTGCCGTGCGGAACCGCATTTATCACGGATGTTGGAATGACCGGACCTTACGAGGGCATTATCGGAGTTGAAAGGAACATCGTGATTGAAAAATTCCGTTACATGATGCCTGTCCGTTTTGAAGTTGCCAGGGGCATGGTCCAGTTTAATGCCGTACACGTTGGGATTGATGACAAAACAGGCAAGTCCTTAAGCATAAGGCGTATAAACAAGGTACTTGGCAAGGAACTTTAACATACAATTTGCTACGATATGCAAATTTATCTAATTTACGAAAAATTAACTAATTAAAGAGGAATATGAATATTAATGTAGAATATTATGTATTTATATATAATTGCATGCATTAGGGGGGTAATTTTTTATGGATGTTTTAAAAGTCTCAGCAAAATCCAATCCAAATTCCATAGCAGGCGCTCTTGCAGGTGTCATTAGAGAAAGAGGTATGGCAGAAATGCAAGCTATTGGAGCCGGCGCATTAAACCAGGCAGTAAAAGCGGTAGCTATTGCGCGCGGTTTTGTTGCGCCTTCCGGTATTGAATTGATTTGCATTCCGGCATTCACCGACATTGTGATTGACGGAGAAGAAAGAACAGCGATAAAACTCATCGTAGAACCCAGAAAGTGATCCGGAGCAGGCATACTGGCGTTACATATTAAGTTTTCATGCTGCGGGCATAGCTCCTGCCTCGTTGAAAAGCCGCCGGTTTGTAAAACTTTTTGGAATCATAAAGTATCATTTGAGACCGGGGCATTTTAAAACTAAATGGTAAGAGTTATATAGGAAGGGATACTCGGGGCGGATTTTCATCCGGGATATGTTGTTACGGATGGAAGGCCGTCCCTTGTATCTTTTAGACCTCCCTCAATACCTTGCTTGCAGCTTCCGGCCTCCTGCTATCTGACATCTGAATGTCCTGCACCCGGCGTTAAAATTGCAGTATGTCCTTACATCATTACACTTTTGAAGAACAGGCCATGTGTCATATTGAGAATGACGGAGTGTTATGGTAATATGAATGGGAAAATTATCACAGGCAGCTTTTATAAAAACGAGGAGCTTGAAATTGAAGTTGGTTGAAAAGATCGGCAACGGTGCAAGCCTTGTAACCGTTAACGGGATTATGCGTGTTGAATTTGATTGCCTGAACGAATACGGGGATATCCTGATTCATTGCATGAGTACGAGGCTTGGCGGAGTCAGCGGCGGCGAATGCGCAGCATTGAACCTCGGGTTCAACCGTAACGACAGCATGGAAAATGTCTATAAGAATTTCAGGCTGTTTTGCGAATCAGCAGGGCTTGATATAAACAGCCTTGTCTGCACAAGGCAGGTTCACGGCGCCAGGGTGCGCGTTATAGGTGAAAACGATAAAGGAAAAGGATTTCCGGGAAATGTAGACGGTATGGACGGCGTGGACGGATTGGTTACCTCCGCGCCCGGCGTTACAATGGTGACATTCCATGCCGACTGTGCGCCTGTTTTTCTTTTTGAGGCCGGGATAAAAACGGCGTCACTGGTACATTCCGGGTGGAGGGGGACGCTCAGAAATATTGTATCCGCGGCAATCGGAGTCATGCGAAGCATTCCGGGATTTGATGCCAGGAGGGTGTCGGCGGTTATCGGGCCTTCGATCGGTCGTTGCTGTTTTGAGACTGATGGGGAAGTATATGCGTTATTCCGTGAGAAGTTTGATAATGACGCTTTTTATGATCCAACGCCGAAAGGGAAATGGAAAATTGACTTAAAGGGCATAATAGGGCATGAACTCCGGCAAGAAGGGATTCCGCCTGAAAATATACATGATAGCGGGATTTGTACGAAATGCCGTAAAGACTTGTTTTTTTCATATAGGGGAGACGGGGGCAAAACCGGCAGTCTGGCGGCATTTATGCAGATAAGGGTTTAAGGAGATCCGGATGAGAATTATCAAGGTTTTGGCTGTAACGTTAATATGCTGTATGTTAATGGCAGCTTGCCAGGCAGAGCTGTATCCGAAAAGCATGCCGGGAAGCAGCAATGGCTTTAGAAACGAATCGTTTGAAGAAGATTATGACGTTATGGATAAGGGCCCGGTATACGGAGGAACGTTGAATCTTTTTTCCACCCCGCCAGACAGCTTGAACCCGATACTTACAAAAAATAAATATGTTGCGGATGCACTGGGCTTTATATACGAAGGAATGACGCGCCTTGACAGGAGCCAAAGGGCAGTGCCGGTTCTTTCGGACAAATGGTCGGTATCTCCCGACGGGTTGATCTGGGATTTTCATATCAGGGACGGGGTCGCCTGGCAGGACGGAGAGCCTTTCACGGCATATGATGTGGAATTTACGGTCAAAACCATTATGAATCCCAGGATTGATACGGCATACAAATCTCTGGTTTACAATATATCCACGTGTACAGCAATCGATTCGTCAAATATCAGGTTTGCACTGAAAAAACCCAATTCGTTCACAGCCGAAATGATGACGTTTCCAGTAATTCCAAGGCACCAATTCGTCAAGCAGGATATATTGTCGGCATCCCGGAATTTTAAACCGGTAGGAACCGGCCCATACAGTTTTGATTCATTTTCCGGGGACAAGGAGATTCTGCTGAGTCTCAACAATGATTGGTGGCAGTTGAAAGCTGCGGGCGATGAAAAATCCAGCGGGATGTATATAGAAAAAATAAAAATAAATATATTAAAAAGGACGGATGACGCAACGGGATTGTTTCAAGCTGGAGAAGTGGACGCGGCATGTGTTGAAGCCGGTGACCTGACCAAGTATATGGGGAGGACCGACGTAATTATAAAAAGGTACACGTCAAGGGACTTTGAATTTCTCGCCTTTAACCTGAAAAACCGGGTACTTGACGACCCATATGTGAGGAAGGCAATAAACATGGCGATTGACAGGGATGAAATAATCGCGGAGGTGTTGCCGGGCGAAGCTGTGGCTGCTGAACTGCCCATATTGCCGGACAGTTGGATACTTGAGGGCGCTGAAAATGACGCTGCCGGGCGGACCGGAGCTTCGCACGACAGTACCACGGAAGACGGGATTTCCGCAGCAAGCGCAGAAACACCGAAAGACCTCTTATTGTTGGGGGGCTGGAAGGAAAGCGCACAGGGTTATTACAAGGTAATAGACGGAGCAAGAAGATACCTGAAAGCCGAGTTGATAGTCAACTCAAACAACAGCCTCAGGGTCCGCGCCGCTGCGAAAGTCTGCGAACAACTGAAAAATGCGGGAATCAATGTTGAGTTAAAGCCCGTGGAATGGAATGAGCTAATGAACAGGCTGGCTTTATCAAGATTTGACATGGCATTTGTCGGATGCCGGATACCCCAGGTGCCTGACATATCATACCTGTATTCGGACGGCTACCTGCCGTCGCCGTTGACAGGCGTTGATGAAACGGCGTACAATGTATCCGGCTATTACAACCCGCAGGTGGACGCAGAAATAGACGCTTTATTCAAAGAATACGATACCGGGCGCAGGAAATATATATTTGGGGAGATTAGAAAAAAGATACTGGATGACCTGCCTTACATAGGCCTTTATTTCCTGAGGGATGCAATGGTTTACGGAAAAAATATAAGAGGACCGCTGGAGCCCGATACCTGGAACAGGTACAATAATATGGCTTATTGGTACAAACCCGGTATACAATAAAAATATGCCGGGAGTTTTTACCGTAAAGAAATAACCGTTGCGGGCGCAAGGAAACCGGCTGTGAAAGCCTGGTTCAGGACCGGTTGTATTGGCAGGATTTCATGAAAGAGAGGTAAATATGAACTGGATAATCGTTTCAATACTTGTAGCTGTAATTGACCAGGCAACAAAGCGTATTATACTGCAAAGGTTGGATATCGGTGAAAAAATACCTGTTATAGACGGATTCTTTTACATTACGCTCCATAAAAATACGGGCGCCGCATGGGGAATCCTTCAAAACGCACGGATTTTTTTCCTGGTACTGATACCCGTTATCGCAGCGTTTATAGTTTATTACATGCTCAAAAACAAACACGGTTTGCTTAGGTTTTCATTATCGCTGATACTGGGCGGAGCAGCCGGAAATTATACCGACAGGATTGTATGGGGCGAGGTAACCGATTTCCTGCTATTCTATATTGGCTCGTATGAATTCCCTGTCTTCAATACCGCGGATATTGCAATAACATGCGGCACTATATTGCTCGCAATATATATATTGTTTATACACAAGGATTCATCAGGCAAAAAACAGGATGAAGCGAAATATGAGCAGCATAACTAGCGAATATTTTGAAATAACTGCCGAGGATGCAGGAAAACGTCTTGACGTATGGCTTACAGGAAAACTGGGAAGGTTTTCGCGGTCATACGTGGAGAAGCTTATCGACGGCGGCAGCGTAAAAGTCTGCGGGGAAAAAGTAAAAGCAGGATACAAGCTTAAAGCCGGCGACACAATTGATGCTGTCATACCGGAGCCGGTATCCCTGGAAACCAGGGCCGAGGAGATACCCCTCGATATTCTTTACGAGGATGATGATATCGTAGTTGTAAACAAGCCAAGGGGCATGGTGGTGCATCCTGCCCCCGGGAATTATTCGGGAACGCTGGTAAACGCGCTGCTAAGGCATTGCGGCGATTCGCTGTCCGATATAAACGGGGTTATAAGACCGGGTATAGTACACCGTATCGACAAGCATACTTCGGGCGTGCTGGTGGCGGCTAAGAATAACAGCGCGCACCGGTTCCTTTCAGGAAAGCTTAAGGAACACGATATAAAAAGGGTTTATGTAGCTGCTGCCGAAGGCATAATAGCTGAAAACGAGGGCATGATAGATGCGCCGATCGGAAGGCATCCGGTGAACAGGAAAAAAATGGCGGTAAATCTAAAGAACGGGCGAAAGGCCGTTACACATTTTCGCGTGCTCGAGCGCTTTAAATCCGCGACTTTGCTTGAACTTACCCTTGAAACCGGCAGGACTCACCAGATAAGGGTGCATCTTTCGTACATCGGCCATCCGGTAATTGGCGACACGGTTTATGGGAAAAAATCAAAAAAATACTGCTTCGAAGGGCAGGCGCTGCATGCCAGGGTATTGGGTTTTGTCCACCCGTCCACCGGAAAATATGTGGAATTCGAAGCCGATCCGCCGGAGGAATTCATGGAGTTGGTAGAAAAGCTGCGGGCTGAATAAAAAAAATGTAGACAAGAAAAAAACTGTATGGTAATATAAATTGAGCTTTGAAATATACCTTTTAATTAGTCCCGTGAGGCTGGAAGGGTAGATAAATAGCGTATGTTACAGGGTATTCCTGTTAAAATGCTTCCTGCCGGCGGTGGGAAGCTTTTTTGCTGATGAGCATATGCATTCGGTCCTGACGTGGAAGGCTGGATGCCTTGATAACGAAAAATACTTGAATGATTGCAAGTAACAAGATAAAAAAAGGAGGCGGGGCAAATGATCGACAAGGCGGAAATAATGGACGAAAGAGGAATGATGCGGGCAGTAACGAGAATTGCCCATGAAATTATTGAAAAAAACAAGGGAGTTGATAATGTCTGCCTCATCGGCATACAGAGAAGGGGTGTTCCGCTTGCGCGGCATATTGCCTCGAAAATAAAAGAAGTAGAGGGCAGTGAAGTAGAGGTCGGCGTGCTGGACATAACATTCTACAGGGATGATTTGAGCATGCTGTCCGAGCACCCGGTCGTAAACGGTACGGAGATCAATTTCCCTGTCGCCGAAAAAATAATTGTGCTGGTTGACGACGTGATATATACCGGTCGGACTGCGAGGGCTGCAATTGACGCCATAATGGATATCGGAAGGCCAAAAATGATACAGCTTGCCATACTTATAGACAGGGGACACAGGGAACTGCCGATCCGTCCCGACTACGTCGGCAAGAACGTTCCGACATCAAGATCGGAAATCATAAATGTCAAGCTTCGTGAAATCGATGGAGTGAACGTTGTGACAATAAGTGATATTGAACCGGGAATGAAGCATTGAGTAGGGATTTCTCCTTACTCTTTTTTTAAGCAATGAATACCGGGAAATGTGTATTGACGCAGGCAAAACGGCCGGGGCATCAACCGGAAAAAGCCACGGGATAAGGAATTATCCGGGGAAAAATATAACGATAACGAGGTTCGGGTGAAATTTATGAATTTAAAATCAAAAGATTTGCTGGGGCTAAAAAATATTTCCGCGGGTGAAATAGAGCATATCCTTGACACCTCTAAAACGATGAAATATGTAATAACGTCAAATAACAAGAAAACACCGCACTTGCAAGGCAAATCCATAGTGACTCTTTTTTATGAAAACAGCACCAGGACCAGGCTTTCATTTGAACTTGCCTCAAAATACATGAACGCAAGCGCGGCAAACATTTCAGCGTCAAGCAGCAGCGTAGCCAAGGGAGAAACGTTGATAGACACGGGCAGGACTATAGACAGCATGGGAACGGATGTTATCGTCATAAGGCATCCGCAGTCGGGAGCGCCTCATTTGCTGGCAAAGCATGTAAAAGCATCGGTTATAAATGCCGGCGACGGTATGAACGAACATCCGACGCAGGCGCTGCTTGACATGTTTACGATGAGAGAGAAAAAAGGCTCGCTTAAGGGCCTGAAGGTGGCGATACTGGGCGATATTTACCACAGCCGCGTGGCAAGAAGCAATATATGGGGATTGCTTAAAATGGGTGCCGAAGTATCACTTGCCGGTCCCAGGACACTGATGCCTCCCGGTATCGAATTAACCGGCGCCAGGGTATGCAAGGGCGTAGACGAGGCATTGAATGACGCAGATGTGGTAATGCTGCTGAGGTTGCAGCTCGAACGGCAAAAAAAGTCGCTGTTTCCCAGTGTGCGTGAATACTCGAAATTTTTCGGGCTTGACGAAAAGAAACTTCTTCTTGCCAAAAAAGATGCGCTTATCATGCACCCGGGCCCGATAAACAGGGGAGTGGAACTGACAAGCCAGGTAGCCGGCCACGAGAACTCGGTCATAGATGAACAGGTTACAAACGGAGTAGCTGTGAGAATGGCGTTGTTATACTTGTTAACCAGGAGGGGAACAGATGAAGCTTCTGATTAAAAACGGGCATGTCGTAGATGCCAAAACCGGAAAAAATGAAATATGCGATATATTGGCCGTGGATGGAAAAATCGCTGAAATATCCGCGCATATTGACGTTGACGGCTGCGAAGTAATCGACGCAAGCGGCAAACATGTCTTGCCGGGCCTTGTTGATGCGCACTGCCATTTGCGGGACCCTGGCCAGGAATACAAGGAGGATATTGCAAGCGGCTCAAGGAGCGCTGCGGCGGGAGGTTTCACTTCCATTGCGTGTATGCCGAATACCAGCCCAGCCGCTGATAATGAGGCGGTAATAAAGTATATTATAAACAAGGCAAGGCAGGAAGCATGCGTTAATGTCTACCCGATAGGCGCCGTCACAAAGGGGCGCAAAGGCGAGGAAATAGCGGAAATCGGCGAATTGAAATACGCGGGCGCCGTAGCGCTGTCGGACGACGGCAACCCGGTGTCAAGTTCATCGGTGATGAAAAAAGCGCTTCTTTATGCGTCCATGTTTGACTTAACAATAATTTCGCACTGTGAAGACAAGGACCTGGCGGAAGACGGCGTAATGAACGAGGGATACCTCTCAAGCGCCATGGGTCTTAAAGGAATACCTGCGGCAGCCGAGGAAGCCATGGTTGCCAGGGATTTGATCCTGTCCGGGTATTTGGGCATTCCGGTTCATATCGCCCATGTGAGCACGGCGCTTTCGGTCGAGTTGATAAGAAATGCAAAGAAACGCGGTGTCAAGGTCACATGCGAAACTTGTCCGCATTATTTTTCCCTCACGGAAGAGGCATGTGAGGGCTATAATACGAATGCGAAGGTAAATCCGCCGCTAAGGACTGCAATCGATGTACAGGCAATCATTGAAGGCATCGCGGATGATACTATCGATATAATAGCAACTGACCACGCCCCTCACCATGAAGACGAAAAGAACGTGGAATTCAGCCTTGCGGCAAACGGAATGGTAGGGTTTGAGACAGCGTTGCCGCTCTCGGTAACAAACCTGGTGAAACCCGGAATAATAACACTTTCAAAACTGGTTGAAAAAATGAGCCTGAATCCCGCAAGGCTGCTTAATATAGACAAGGGGTCGCTCGAAGTGGGAAAAACCGCGGATATTACAATTATTGACCTGGAGGATGAAATCACAATAGACGTGGAAAAATTCCACTCCAAATCGAAGAATTCTCCCTTCGGCGGCATGAAGCTTACAGGTTCCGTCTGGGGCACAATTGTTAACGGCAGGCCGGTGTTGCTTAATAAGACACTGCTTTAAAGCGCCCGGAATTTGAAGCATTTAAAATAAAACAAGATTGTGGTAAATCAAGTGATTGCGCAATTGAACAATATAAATATGAAGGAGAAATAAGATGTTTGTTGACAGGCTGATAAACAAGATAAAGCAGCAAAACAATCCGGCCATAGTCGGCCTCGACCCAAGGTTGGAATATATTCCCGGGTATTTGACCAGGAAGGTTTTTAAAGAGTTTGGCAGCGGAATCATGGGCATAACGGAAGCAATTGTAGAATTCAACAAGAAAATAATCGACGCCGTATGTGATATTGCCCCGGCCGTCAAGCCGCAGCTGGCTTATTACGAAATATACGGACCTGAGGGAATGAAGGCTTTTGCCAGGACATGCTCGTATGCAAGAGAAAAAGGCATGCTTGTAATAGCGGACGGAAAACGGAACGACATAGGAACGACGGCCGAAGCATACGCCTCGGCTTACCTTGGAAACAAAGATGAAAGCGGCGCCGGGTTTCCGGCATATGATATAGATGCCCTGACGGTAAATCCTTACCTGGGTTATGACGGGATAAAGCCTTTTATAGACAAATGCATAAAAAACGGCAAGGGCATATTTATCCTGGTAAAGACGTCGAATAAAAGCTCCGGCCAGCTACAGGACCTGGTCCTGCAGGACGGGAAACATTTATACGAAAAAGTTGCGAAATTGGTAGACGAATGGGGTTCGGAGGCTATTGGCGAAAGAGGCTACAGCAGTATCGGAGCGGTTGTAGGAGCGACATACCCCGAGCAGGCGAGGGCGCTTCGCAGGATAATGGGGAAGGCTTATATACTTGTGCCCGGTTATGGGGCACAGGGCGGTACGGCGGCAGATGCGGCACAGGCGTTTAATAAAGATGGATTGGGTGCAGTTGTAAATTCGTCCAGGAACGTCATATGCGCGTGGAAGCTGGAAAAATGGCGTGACAGGTACAATGAGGAATCATTTGATGCAGCGGCAAGGGAAGAAGTCATCCGGATGCGGGACGACTTGAACGCGGCATTGGAAAGGAGATAATGATGCCAAGACGTAATGATGTCAATAAAGTAATGGTAATCGGTTCAGGACCAATAGTAATAGGGCAGGCGGCAGAATTTGATTATGCGGGCACGCAAGCCTGCAGGGCGCTGAAAGAGGAAAACATTGAGGTCGTCCTTGTGAACAGCAACCCTGCCACCATAATGACAGATACGAATATAGCGGACCGGGTGTATATAGAGCCTCTCAATGTTGCAATTGTTCAAAAAATCATTCTGAAAGAAAAACCGGACAGCCTTCTGCCGACGCTTGGAGGCCAAACCGGGCTGAACCTGGCAATGGAACTGGCTGAATCGGGTTTTCTTGAAAAACACGGCGTCAAGCTGCTTGGCACGAACACGGAGGCAATTAAAAAGGCTGAGGACAGGCAATCGTTCAAGGATACGATGGAAAGCATAGGAGAGCCCTGCATCGCCAGCAAGGTGGTAGAATCGGTCGAAGACGCCCTGTCTTTTGCAGATGAGATAGGGTATCCCGTGATTGTCCGTCCCGCTTATACTCTCGGCGGTACCGGGGGCGGCATTGCAAATGACCGCGCAGGACTTAAAGAAATATCATCGAATGGCATCCGCGCAAGCCGCGTAGGACAGGTGCTTATAGAGAAATGCGTTTCAGGATGGAAGGAAATAGAATACGAAGTAATCAGGGACGGAAAAGGAAATGTCATCACGGTATGCAGCATGGAAAACATTGACCCTGTAGGAGTGCATACCGGTGACAGCATCGTCGTGGCTCCGGCTCAAACGCTTTCAGACAAGGAATACCAGATGCTCCGGACTGCTTCGCTGAAAATAATATCGGCGCTTGGCATCCAGGGAGGATGCAACATCCAGTTCGCATTGCATCCGTCAAGCTACGAATATGCGGTTATCGAGGTAAACCCCAGGGTCAGCAGGTCGTCGGCCCTTGCATCGAAAGCGACGGGATACCCGATTGCGAAGGTATCTACCAAGATCGCGGTAGGATATGCGCTGGACGAAATCACAAACGCCGTGACAGGCAAAACATGCGCTTGTTTTGAGCCTGCCATCGACTACGTCGTGCTGAAAATACCCAAGTGGCCTTTTGACAAATTTGTCAGCGCAAGCAGGACCCTTGGAACGCAAATGAAGGCGACCGGCGAGGTAATGGCCATAGAAAGCTCCATAGAAGCGGCGTTGATGAAGGCCTTGAGATCTCTTGAACTGGGGATTTATACGCTGGAACAGGATTTGTACAGGAAAATGGATACGGAAACAATAGAAAAAAAGCTGGAAGAGGTCAGCGATGAAAGGCTGTTTGTCATTGCGGAGGCTTTGCGAAGAAATATAAATGTTGAAAAAATCAACAGCATTACGGGGATTGACAGCTTCTTTATAAATAAAATCAGGAACCTTGTAATGATGGAGGAAGAACTTAAAAAGGTAACGGCCGAAACCATTACGGCTGAACTGCTTCAAAGGGCAAAAACCATGGGATTCCCGGATGCAGCCATAGCCAGGTTTACAGGTTCCGACAGGCAGACAGTCAAAATGATGCGAAAAAATCATGGGATATCGGTTGCGTACAAAATGGTTGATACCTGCGCGGCGGAATTTGACGCGGTATCGCCCTATTATTACTCGACGTACGACCGGTTCAGCGAAGTTGGGCAAACAAGCGGAAAAAAGGTGCTGGTCATCGGTTCCGGCCCTATAAGGATCGGGCAGGGTATTGAATTCGACTATTGCTCGGTGCATTCGGTATGGGCGCTGAAAGAAAAAGGCTATGAAACCATCATAGCAAATAACAACCCGGAAACTGTCAGCACCGATTTCGACACGGCCAACAGGCTGTATTTCGAACCGCTTTCGATAGAAGACGTTGAAAACATAATCGAATGCGAGCGGCCGGATGGTGTAATTGCGCAGTTCGGCGGCCAGACGGCGATAAAGCTTGTTAATGACCTTGACAGGGCGGGCGTGAAGATTTTCGGTACCGAGGCTTGGAGCGTGGATGCCGCGGAAGACAGGGAAAAATTTGATAAGATACTAGAAAAACTTGGTATCCCGCGTCCAAGGGGAAAGACTGTTTTTACGCTTGAACAGGCCTTGGAAGCGGCAAATGAACTGTCGTACCCGGTATTGGTAAGACCTTCGTATGTCCTTGGAGGACAGGGAATGGAAATAGCTTACTGCGATAATGACATAATTGAGTTTATGGGAATAATAAACCGCGTGAAGCAGGAACACCCTATATTGATAGACAAGTACATGCTGGGGAAGGAAATTGAGGTTGACGCTGTTTGCGATGGGGAAAACATACTTGTGCCGGGCATAATGGAACATCTCGAGCGCGCGGGGGTGCACTCCGGGGACAGCATATCCGTGTATCCCGCAATATCGATTGATAAAACGGTGACTGATAAAATAATCGATTATACCGAAAAACTGGCAAAAGCGCTGAACGTGGTTGGCCTGATAAATATACAGTACGTTTTATTCAACAACGAGCTTTACGTAATAGAAGTAAACCCCAGGTCAAGCCGCACCGTTCCGTATATCAGCAAGGTTACCGGGATTCCGATGGTCAACGTGGCATCAAAAATAATAACAGGAAACAAGCTGACCGATTTTGAATACGGTACCGGTTTAGCCGGGTTTTCCGGGTATTTTGCCGTCAAGGTGCCGGTATTTTCGTTTGAAAAATTAAGCGACGCGGACACGGGACTCGGACCGGAAATGAAATCAACTGGCGAAGTGCTTGGACTGGGAAAAACATTCCATGAAGCTCTGTACAAGGGTATAACAGGGACGGGAATGAAACTCCCGAAGAAAGGGAGCGGCATATTGATGACCGTCAGGGATACGGATAAGCCGGAACTCCTTGGAATAGCAGAACAATTTGAAAAGCTTGGCTACGAGTTATGGGCGACGGGTAAAACCGCAAGGATGCTGAATATGCATGGAATTGCCACCAATGCTGTGAAAAAAATAGGAGAAGGGTCTCCCAATATCCTGGATTTGATAACCTCGGGCAAAATAGGACTTGTGGTCAATACACCGACAAAAGGCCGCCAGCCGGAGCGTGACGGCTTCAAGATCAGGCGCAGGGCTGTGGAAATGTCGATACCTTGCCTGACGTCGCTTGACACTGCGAGAGCCGTGATTGACTGCATAAAAATTGAGCGTGAAAAACACGACATGGATGTTATTGACCTTAGCAGGCTTAATTTTGCGTAAAAAACCCCTAACGGAGGAAATCATGGCGAAACTGTTGAAAGAAAAGATTAAAAAAATAGAAAGACTTGCTGAAGATATTTACCGTATCACCATTGAATCCGAGTACATTTCATCCGCCGCCGTACCCGGGCAATTTGTGAATATCAAGTGCGGCGAAGGCAACAATGCCTTCCTGAGGCGGCCTTTGAGCATTTGTTCTGCAAATGCGGCGGAAGGGACATATTGCGTGGTTTTTAAAAAGATAGGAGCTGGGACCGCATTGCTTTCCGGGAAGAAAGAAGGAGACACGCTGGATGTGCTCGGGCCGTTGGGAAACGGTTTTGACCTCGACATAAAATACGGAAAAATTGCGGTAGTGGGAGGCGGATTGGGCATTTTCCCGCTGCTGTATGTCCTTGAAAAAAGCAAGGCTGTTATAAAAAGGTCATACCTTGGATTCAGAGACTCCGGGCTGATGGTCCTGGAAGATGAATTCAGGCGCAATTCCCTTTCCCTGGAAATAACGACCGATGACGGCAGTTACGGGATCAAGGGCTTTATCACGGATTTATTAAAAAGAGACATTGAGGTTGAAAAATTTGATATAATATATGCTTGCGGACCCGTTCCCATGCTGAAAAAGGTTGCAAGGCAAGCGGGATCCGCCGAAATGCGCTGCCAGGTTTCGCTTGAGCAACGTATGGGATGCGGTTTCGGGGCGTGCCTGGGCTGCGCGGTGAAGATGCGTTCCAAGGATGGCGGATGGGAGTATAAGCACGTATGCAGGGACGGTCCTGTTTTTAACGGCAGTGATGTTATATTCGAATAAATAACAAGCACCGGAGGCATTGGGCAAAATGGTGGATTTATCGGTGGATATAAGCGGACTGAAGCTGAAAAACCCGGTTATAGCCGCGTCAGGGACATTCGGTTTCGGCAGGGAGCATTCCTTGTTTATTGATTTGAATAAATTAGGCGGCATTAGCGTTAAAGGTCTGACGCTGATGCCAAGGAAGGGCAACAAGCCCCCGAGGATAGCCGAAACTCCGGCCGGAATGCTAAACAGTATAGGGCTTGAGAATCCGGGAGTCAAGTCTTTCATTGAAGATGAAATACCTTTTTTGCGCACATTTTCCACGGCAATAATTGCGAACATAGCAGGCAATACCATGGAAGAGTATTGCGAGATGGCCAGTATATTGTCGGACGCCGATATTGACGCTATAGAGCTGAATGTATCCTGCCCGAACGTCAAAGCCGGCGGTATTTCTTTTGGAAATACTCCTTCAGGAATCGCGGAGATTACTTCAAAAGTAAGAAAGCTCTGCAAGAAACCATTGATAGTTAAGATGACGCCAAATGTCGCAAGCATCGCTGAAATCGCCGCTGCAGCGGAAGAATCGGGCGCGGACGCATTATCCTTGATCAATACGCTGCTTGGCATGGCAATCGATATTGAAAAAAGACGGCCTGTTCTTGCGAACAACACGGGAGGATTATCCGGTCCTGCGATAAAACCGATAGCGGTGCGCATGGTTTACGAGGCAGCCCAGGCGGTTAAAATACCCATAATCGGCATGGGCGGAATATCAAGCGGCAGCGACGCGGTTGAGTTCATGCTTGCGGGCGCTTCCGCAGTAATGGTCGGAACGGCAGGGCTGGTTTATCCTGATGTTTTCATAAGGGTAATCGATGGTATAAAGGAATACATGATAAAAAATAAGATGAGTCGGATTGCCGATTTGACCGGCAAACTTGAACTGAACGAATAATCGCAGCAACAGAAAGGTAGTAAAGATGAAAACCAGGCTTATTTTTGTACGTCATGCGGAGGCGGAAGGAAATAAAAACAGGAGGTTCCACGGATGGACTGATTCCGGCATTACCGAGAAAGGACATCTCCAGGCAAAGCGTGTGGCTGAACGGTTAAAGTCAATGAACATTGACGTTATTTATTCCAGCAGCCTGAAGAGAACAATTCAGACAGCTTCCTATATATCGGAAGCATTGAATCTCCCGGTAATTGCCTCGGACCGCCTGAAGGAAATAAACGGCGGGGATTGGGAGGATGTCCCGTGGGATGAATTGCAAAAACGGTGGCCTGAAGAATACGAAATCTGGGAAAACCGTCCGTACGAACACAGGATGCCGAACGGCGAATCAATGGAAGAGTTTCAGAACAGGCTTCTGCAGGAAGTAATGTGGATTATTGGCCGGAATGAAGGAAAGAATATCCTGATTGTCACGCATGGAACGGCAATAAGGGCAATGCTTTGCCGTTTCAGGGAATGTACGCTTGAAGAGATGATTAATATAGCGTGGTGCGACAATACCGCGATAACCATAATTGATTATGAGGACGGCAGGTTTTTCCCAGTTGTCGAGGGTGACGCATCGCACCTGGGAAGCGATCTTGGAACGATTGTCAACCAGGATTGGTGGTATGAATTTATGGAAAAAGTGAAGAATAATAAACTAAAATGAGTGGTGGGAGGAATATTGCCATGCCCGGCGGGAAGCTGGTTGATTGGTTGTACAAAACAGGAGCATTCAAGGTTTGCCCGGAGGGCAAGCCTTTCTGGTACACATCAGGGACAATCGGGCCTTACTACGTGAATACGCATTTTTTATACGGGAGCGAAAGGAAAGCGCTTGAACTGCTTGAAAAAATCGATGCGGTAAAAGCGGACAAGCTTGGTTGTCACGGAAGCCTGCTGCCGATCGTTGAAAATAATTATGATTCCGACGAGATATATAAAGGCGTTATAGACAGCATGCTCGAATTTATAAAGAATAATGTTGACTTGGACAGCGTCGGCTACATATCGGGCGGCGAGAGGCGCGACTGGTTCTTTTCGCTGATCGTGGCATCAAAACTGAAAAAACCGCACATCACGATTTTTAAGGACCTTGATGCCGTGATCACCGAGGATGGTGAAACTTACCATGCCGATTCCATATGCGGCGCAAGGGTGATGCACATAACCGACCTTGTAACCGAGGCGTCCAGCTTTGAAAGAGCATGGATACCTGCCATACAGAATATATGCGGGCAACTTGCATATAGCGTGGCTGTCGTCGACAGGCT
Source organism: Bacillota bacterium (assembly GCA_050261495.1). Classification (GTDB taxonomy): domain Bacteria; phylum Bacillota; class Clostridia; order Acetivibrionales; family DTU013; genus JBMNKL01. The sequence goes on along the minus strand of JBLNDI010000146.1, from coordinate 62,453 downwards.
GCAGGGCGGCAAGGAAATACTGGAAAGGTATAATATCAGTTCATTCACCATGGTGTGCATTGACAGGGAATTCTTCGGGAAAGCTCTCGAAAGAGGCCTTATAAATAAGGGCCAGTATGAAATGCTGCTGGATTATGCCAGGGACCCGCGCAAATCAATGAAGAAGTTCCTTGAGGAGCACCCTGAATTCCTTGAAAACTCGCTTTGCGGCGATGCCAAAACAAGGGAAAGGGCGAAGCTTTGCATCAGCAAGGGAATATACGAATAAAGGAAGAACGGATAAAATTGAACGGTTGTCTTAAAAAAGCATGGAAAGCACTTGTCGTACTGGCAGCTTTTATTTGTATATTCACTTGCTGCGGTTACGCCGGAGGGGATGACGGCTCTGAAAAAACGACGCATGCCGAAAACAGTAACACGGCTGTTAAAGAAACGCCAGGTGACCCGGGTAAAAAAGAAAACGGGCGGAATAACGCACATTGGCTTGACCCGCGGCAAACCGGCGGCGATGCGGATTTAACCGGCGCCGCAATTAATAATATGAGCCTGGAAGAAAAAATAGGCCAGATGTTTATAATTGGCTTTGATGGAAGCGAACCGGACGTCAAGCTGAAAGAAATGATATGTGAAAAGCACGTTGGCGGCGTCGTGCTGTTCCGCCGCAATGTTGTCAGCCCGGAACAACTGCTTGGCTTGTTGAACTCCATCAAAACCATAAATGCCGGGTGTACCGGGAATAATGCCGGTAACGGACGGATTTCCGCGAGGGCGCCTCTTTTCATATCCGTTGATGAGGAAGGAGGCAGTGTAAGCAGGATGCCCGGCGAGCTTGCGGAATTACCCACGGCTTTTTCGATCGGTGAAACGGGCGATATCAATTGTGCGTATGAAATGGGCTCTTTGATTGCCGAAATGATTAAAGCTTTCGGCTTTAATATGAACTTTGCCCCTGTTCTTGATATATGGAGCAATCCCCGGAATACGGTTATCGGTGACAGGTCGTACGGCCAGGACCCCGACATTGTCGCAAGACTGGGCGTACAGGCAATGAAGGGCATATCCGGCGAAGGCGTCATCCCGGTGGTCAAGCATTTTCCCGGACACGGCGATACGGTTGCCGATTCCCACAAGGAACTGCCAAAAGTGAATCATAGCCTCGACAGGCTGATGAATTTCGAACTGGTCCCTTTTAAAGAGGCTATCGTTAACAATGCCGACGTAGTTATGGTTGGTCATATTTTACTGACGGAAATTGACCCTGAATATCCCGCTACACTTTCGGAAGCCGTAATTACCGGGTTATTGCGCGGCAAGATGCAATTTGACGGCTTGGTCATAACAGACGACATGACGATGGGCGCGATTGAAGAGAATTATAATATCGGCGATGCCGCCGTAAGATCGATAATTGCAGGTTGCGACATCATTTTGGTATGCCACGGCTACCGGGAGCAAAAAGAAGCGGTCGAGGCAGTAAAAGCGGCAGTTGCGGCAGGTTCCATAACCGAGGCAAGAATAAATGAAAGCGTGCAAAGAATACTGGAGTTGAAGAAAAAGTACGGATTGACGGACAACCCGGTTGATACCGTTGACGTGGACGGGATCAATAAAAAAATTGAAGCGCTAAAGGTCAAATGGTATAATAGGTGAAGAGAATAAACCAGAAGCCGGATACTGGCATTGCCCCGGTAAGACGCGTGGATCCGGGTTGTAGTCCAGCGTCCGGCGCTTAATTGTTTATGGAGGAATACAGCTTTTGGACACAAGGAATGAGGCTATAGTCAACGAAGAAGAAACCACCAGGCAGGAAGCATTTATGCGCCTGGTCCGGGAACGGGAGCCGGGATTGAACAAGAGATATTCAATACGTACCTATGGCTGCCAGATGAATGAAAACGACTCGGAAAAGCTGGCAGGTATGCTTGAGGCAATGGGGTACGCACGGGCGGACAGGCTCGGGGAAAGCGACCTGGTTATATATAATACCTGCTGCGTGAGAGAAAACGCAGAACTCAAGGTTTATGGCCATCTCGGCTCGCTAAAGGCGCTGAAAAACCGGAAACCTGATGCAATAATCGCTGTTTGCGGCTGCATGGCGCAGCAAGACAGGGTCGTGAATCATATCCTGGAAAAATACAGGCATGTTGACCTGGTATTCGGAACATTCAACCTGTACAGGTTTCCTGAATTGCTTTACAAGGCCCTGAACTCCGAAGCCCCCGTCGTCGATGTATCCGCCGGGGACGGGCATATTGCCGAAGGGATGCCGATAAGACGCGAGCACGGCGTTAAGGCATGGATAACAATAATTTACGGATGCAATAATTTTTGCTCCTACTGCATTGTGCCGTATGTCAGGGGGCGCGAAAGAAGCAGGAAGCCCGAAGACATCATTAATGAGGCCAGGATGCTCGGGCGCCAGGGTTACAAGGAGATTACGCTGTTAGGGCAGAACGTAAATTCATACGGTAAAGACCTGGCGGAAAAGATCAGCTTTGCCGGGCTCCTGAGAAGACTGAACGAGGTGGACGGTATTGAACGGATCCGCTTCATGACTTCGCACCCGAAGGACCTTTCGGACGAATTGATACTTGCAATGCGTGATTGCGGCAAGGTGTGCGAACACCTGCACCTGCCAGTGCAAGCCGGAAGCAACGCAGTATTGAAAGATATGAACCGGAAGTATACAAGGGAACACTATTTCGCCCTTGTGAACCGGATAAGGGAACACGTACCGGATATTTCCATTACGACCGATATAATTGTCGGTTACCCGGGAGAAACCGATAAAGATTTTGAAGATACGCTGGACCTTGTTGAAAGGGTAAAATTCGATTTTGTATACACGTTCCTTTATTCAAAGCGAATGGGTACTCCTGCCGCGGAAAAGGGCTGGGAAGTCAGCGAGGAAGTAAAAAAAGCGCGCTTCGACGCTCTCGTTTCCATACAAAACGAAATCGGCAGGGAAATTAATGAAAGGCTTGCAGGCAAAGTCCTGGAAGTGCTGGTCGAGGGGCCGAGCAAGAACAATATAAACGTGCTGACGGGACGGACGAGGACAAACAAGATTGTAAACTTCAAGGGAAATCCCGAAATGACGGGAAGACTTGCAAACGTGAAAATAACCGGTACCGGCACGTGGTCGCTGGATGGCGAACCGGTCTGAAATCCGGAATAAAGCTGCTTGCAAGCTTGCGAAATAGATACAGGATTATGATATAGATATAAATTTTCAAGTGAGGTCTTTGAATTATGCCTGTCACGCCAATGATGCAGCAATACCTGGATACAAAAGAACAATACAGGGATTGCATACTCATGTTCAGGTTGGGCGATTTTTACGAGATGTTTTTCGACGACGCGGTCCTGGCGTCCAGGGAACTGGAGATTGCGCTGACCGGCCGTGATTGCGGGCTTGATGAAAGGGCCCCGATGTGCGGGGTGCCTTACCATTCGGTTGACGGATATATTGCAAAGCTCATATCAAAAGGATACAAGGTGGCCATATGCGAACAGGTTGAGGACCCGGCGCTGGCCAAGGGGCTGGTAAAAAGGGAGGTTGTAAGGGTTGTCACTCCCGGCACGGTAACCGAAACATCCATGCTTGACGAGAAGAAGAACAACTTTCTTGTATCGATATACCTGAAAGGCTTCATGTGCGGTTTTGCAGTTGTGGATGTTTCCACAGGGGATTTTTCGACTACCAGGATAACCTGGGGTAATACTTTTGACAAGATTCAGGATGAGATTGCAAAATACTCTCCCGCCGAAATTATCGCAAACAATGCGCTTTACGGGAACACCGCGTTCATGGAACGGTTGAAGACGCGGTTCAACGCGTTTTTTACCTTGATTGACGACCAATACTTCAGCGACAATTACGCGGCGGAAATACTCTCCAGGAGATTCGGCCCGGCGCCTCTGCCCGACGATCAGGCGGAATTAAGCCTGAATGCGTGCGGGGCGCTTTTTCATTACCTCGAGCAAACGCAGAAATCCAGCCTTGATAACATTCGAAACATCAACGTATACCGGATTGAAGAATACATGACGCTTGACGCATCCACGAGGAGAAACCTTGAATTGACTGAAACCATCCGGGACAAGCTGAAAAAAGGCACGCTATTATGGGTGCTTGACAGGACTGTTACCTCCATGGGCGCAAGAACCCTCAGAAGGTGGCTGGAACAGCCGCTGGTGAATACCGGGGACATAGAGGAGCGGCTTGAGGCGGTTGCCGAATTCAAGGACAGGTTCATGGTACGGATGGAACTGCGGGAATTGCTCAAAAGAGTATATGATATTGAGAGACTGGCAGGAAGAGTGGTAATGGGCAGCGCCAACTGCAGGGACCTTGTCGCATTGAAAAATTCGCTCCTGCAGGTTCCGTACATAAAAGAGATGCTGTCGGCGTGCAGTTCATGCCTTGCCGTTAAGAATAATGAAATGATGGAAAGCCTGGAGGACATAACTGACCTTATCGGGCGCTCAATTGTTGACGACCCGCCCTTATCCGTAAAGGAAGGCGGAATTATCAGGGAAGGATTCAGCGAGGAAGTGGACAGGCTCAGGAAAGCAGCCGCGGGGGGAAAAGAGTGGATCCTGTCGCTGGAGGCTTCCGAAAGGGAAAAAACAGGAATCAAAAACCTGAAAGTAGGCTATACAAAAGTATTCGGCTATTACCTTGAGGTTACGAAATCATACTACCACCTGGTCCCGCCGGAATACATAAGAAAACAGACGCTGGCCAATTGCGAAAGGTACGTGACGCAGGAGCTTAAAGAGATGGAGGAAACCATCCTGGGCGCCGAAAGCAAGGTAGTAGAGCTTGAATACGGGTTATTTGCCGAGATAAGGGAAAAAATCGCTTTACAGGCCGAAAGGATTAAAAAAACAGCCGCGTGCATATCCGAGCTGGATGTGCTGTGCACGCTTGCAGAAGTTGCAGACAGGGAAAACTATTGCAAACCTGAAGTGAATAATGACGGCGTCATAGACATAAAGGCCGGAAGGCATCCCGTGGTTGAGAAAATGCTGGAACAGGGGGCTTTCGTTCCGAACGACACGTATATTGACATGGAAGACAACAGGCTCTCCATTATTACCGGGCCCAATATGGCAGGCAAATCGACATATATGAGGCAGGTTGCTTTGATTGTAATAATGGCCCAGATAGGGAGTTTTGTGCCTGCCGATTCCGCGGTGATAGGCGTTGCGGACAGGATATTCACGAGAGTAGGCGCATCGGACGACCTCGCGGCGGGTCAGAGCACATTCATGGTAGAAATGTCGGAAGTCGCGAACATATTGGAAAACGCGACCCGGAGAAGCTTGCTTGTGCTGGATGAAATCGGCAGGGGAACGAGTACTTTTGACGGCCTCAGTATAGCCTGGTCGGTGATAGAGTACATTTCCGACAAGGAAAAAGTAGGAAGCAGGACGCTTTTTGCGACGCATTACCACGAATTGACCGAACTGGAAGGCAAGCTTCCGGGAATAAAAAATTACTGCATAGCGGTAAAAGAAAAAGGGGACGATATAATTTTCCTGAGAAAAATAATCCGGGGAGGAGCAGACGGAAGCTACGGAATACAGGTCGCAAAACTGGCCGGCGTTCCGCAGATCGTCATTGACAGGGCCAAGGAACTGCTGAAGGAACTGGAGGCAGCCGATATCAGCAAGAAGAAAGTCCGCCGCAGCAAGCTGCCGATTGAAGGCCAGATCGAGTTTTTCATTGCCAACGGCAGTGAAGATAAAATTGGCAAGGAAGTGCTGGAAGAACTGAAATCCTTTGACATCTCAAACATAACGCCTATAGATGCCATGAACACATTGTACAGGCTGCAGCAAAAAGCCAGGAAGGGTTGATCATGGGAAAAATAATCATACTTGATGAAAACACCTCCAATAAGATAGCAGCCGGCGAAGTGATTGAAAGGCCTGCATCGGTTGTAAAAGAACTGGTTGAGAACTCCATCGACGCCGGGGCTACAATTATTTCCGTCGAAATCCGCGGAGGCGGGATTAAATTTATCCGTGTTACAGACAACGGCAGCGGCATCGAGGAAGATGACGCGGAACTATCTTTTGAAAGGCACGCCACGAGCAAGATAAGAAAGCCGGAAGACCTGGAAAACATCACAACCATGGGATTCAGGGGAGAAGCGCTTGCAAGCATTTCCGCCGTATCCTCCGTTTTGATGCTGACAAGAACAGCAAATTCGGTCCAGGGAACATCCGTGGAAATAAAAGGCGGGCGCATTATTGAAAAAAAGCCTGCCGGTTGTCCTGTCGGGACGTCGATAACGGTCCGTGAGCTGTTTTATAATACGCCGGCGAGATATAAATTTCTTAAAAAAGACTCAATAGAGGCAAACCAGGTCGCGGATGTTTTAAGCAGGATAGCGCTTGGACGTCCGGATATTTCCTTCAGGCTTACCAGCAATGGCGAAACAATTATGCACACGCCCGGCAACGGTGATCTGAAAAGCGCGGTATTCTGTATTTACGGCTCGGAAACGTCCAGGAACCTGTTGGATGTAAATTACAGCGATGAATATGCAAGCGTGCGGGGCTTTGCCGGGAAAGCAGAAATTGCGCGCTCTAACAGGAATCGACAGTTGTTTTTTGTAAACGGCAGAAACATAAGGAACAAGATTATTTCATCGGCAGTAGACGCGGCATATGCCACGTTTTTGATGAAGAACAGGCATCCCTTTGTTTTGCTCGATATCATGGTAAATCCCGCTGCTGTTGATGTAAATGTGCATCCTACGAAAATGGAAGTCAAGTTTTCAAATGAGCAGGATATTTACAGGGCGGTATATCACGCGGTAAACAATGCGCTGATTTTGCAGTCCGGCATAAGAACGGTCCCGGAGCGATGGAAAAGCGATGAAGGCTGGGCAGCCCACACATCATGGGCAACCCGCGGAGCCCGGGATGTACGGGGAGGCGCGACGCTGCTGGGAAGCAGCGAAGTTTCAGCAGGGGGGGCAGCCACGGGAAGTGAGACAGCAGAGGGAGGCGGAATAGCCGAGGTGTACGAGACGGCAACAGAAGGCGGCTCGATACCGGGAGACGGGAAAGTATCCGAAGGTATGATACTGCACAAAGACGTGGTGCCGCAGAAAATCGGGATAAATACCGGGTTGATTCTGTCAGGCTCGCGAAAATGTGCCAAGGCAACCCCCGACTGCGACGAAGCCGGGCTGCTGGCGGAATCCGGCGCCGGTTTTTCACTCAAGAGGGGAATGAAAATTATAGGCCAGGCGTTTAATACATATGTTTTGATTGAAGGAAACGATGAAATTTACCTTTTGGACCAGCATGCCGCGCATGAACGCATACGGTACGAGGAATTGAAAAAAGCTTACGAAAAAAACGAGGTTTATTCCCAGGTGCTGATTGACGCCGTGCATGTTGAGCTCACGGCCGGCGAGTACCGGTTTGCAATGGAGGAAGCGCCGTTTTTTGAAAAATTGGGTTTCACTTATGAAAGCTTCGGAAGGAATTCATTGATAATACGTTCCGTGCCATACATGGAAGATGGCGCAAACATAAAGGAATTGTTCATGCAGATGCTTGATTTTGCCATGAACGGCAAGAGCGCCGATAAAAGCGTCATAGCCGACGAAGTATTGTACAGGATTGCGTGCAGATCGGCAGTCAAGGCTAACAAGAAGCTCGATGAAAGGGAAATCGAAGCGCTTCTTGAAAGGCTGGGCGGACTGGAAAATCCATATACATGTCCGCATGGGCGGCCGGTACTGTTCAGGCTTGGCCGTTATGAACTGGAAAAATTATTTAAACGTATTGTATAAAAGACCTTACACTGGGTATAATTGGTAAGTGAGGAAGGAGCGCTGCTACCTGAAATGGAGCCTATTATTGTTATCGTAGGTCCAACGGCGTCTGGAAAAACAAGGCTGTCCATAGAACTTGCCCGGTTGATTGACGCAAGCATTGTCTCCGCTGATTCCATGCAGGTTTACAAGTATATGGATATCGGGACTGCAAAACCGGACAAGGAGGAAATGTCGGGCATAAAGCATTACATGATCGACGAGGCGTATCCTGACGAGAAATTTAGCGTGGCCAAATACCGTGAACTGGCATTGGGATACATAAAGAAAATAAACGAAGAAGGAAAGCGCGCAATAGTCGTCGGAGGCACGGGGCTTTATATCAATTCGCTCGTATATAACATAGATTTCGCCGAAACAGTTTGTGACGAAGGATTTAGGGAAACACTGAAAAAAGAGGCGGCGGAGAAAGGCAACCGTTTCCTGCACGAAAAGCTTAAGGAAATCGATCCGGAAGCTGCCGCCAGGATACATGAGAACGATTTAAAAAGAATAATACGCGCTATTGAGGTTTACACATACACGAACAAGCCTATTTCCGAGCATTCGAGGATGTCCAGGCTCAAGCCGCCGCCTTACAGGTTCCTGTTATTCGGCTTGAACTGGGAACGGCAGAAATTGTATGAACGAATCAATAAACGCGTGGATATGATGCTTGAAAAAGGACTGACAGAAGAGGTCGAAAGACTGGTGAAAATGGGCTATGATAAAGGCCCGACGGCCATGCAGGGAATAGGGTACAAGGAGGTGCTTGGGTACATAAGAGGGGAACGAACGCTTGAGGAGACCGTAAATTTACTGAAGCAAAACACAAGACGTTATGCGAAGCGCCAGATGACCTGGTTTCGGAGAATGAAGGAAATAAACTGGATTGATGTTGATGAGGATAGCGATTTCAGGGCGCTGGCGGAAAAAATTGTTCAGGAGTGTATTGCAACACATGGAATAATTTAGTAGAATTGAACCGGGGCAATAAAGATATGATTTGCCTTTTTAAGCGCAGCATATATATGTTATGAATTTATTAAAACAAAATATTACATTACAATGGTTCTTGCTTTTGCGATATTGCCCGCATGCAGGAAGTATTTTTAAGGAGGATTACCAGGTGAATAAGCCAAATATTAATCTGCAGGATGTATTTTTAAACCAGGTGAGGAAAGAGCACATGGCGGTTACCATTTACCTTACGAATGGTTTCCAGCTGAAAGGATTGGTCAAAGGTTTTGATAATTTTACGGTTGTGCTTGAGACGGACGGCAAGCAGCAACTGGTTTATAAACATGCCATTTCAACCATCAGCCCGATGAAAGCGGTAAATTTCATATTTAACGATGCAAACAAGGAATAATCATTCCGATTTGCTTATTTTATAATCAAGGGGCATAAATGCCCTTTGATTATACATGCGTGCGATATGTCTTCTATGCTTTGACGATGGGCTTTCATAAAATTTTTGATGCGCTGATACGCTTAAAACTTTCTGAACAAACCGATTACCTTACCCAGCACCGTCAGGTTGTCGCGTACAATAATGGGGTCCATGTAGCGGTTTTGAGGCTGAAGCCTCACATATCCTTTTTCCTTGTAGAATGTTTTGACTGTGGCTTCATCGCCGATAAGAACTACCGCTATATCGCCGTTTGAAACGGTGGGCTGCTGTTTTACCAGCACAAGATCGCCGTCCAGGATACCGGCTTCAACCATGCTTTCACCTCTAACCCTGAGCATGAACGCCGTGGAATTCTGGACATATTCTACGGGAAGAGGGAACGTATCCTCTATATTTTCAACAGCGAGAATAGGAGCTCCGGCGGTTACTTTGCCGACAATAGGGATATCAACCAGTTCTTTTCCGGAATAATAATCCTTAGGGTATATATTTCCGCTCTGCCGCGGCTTTTTATTGCCGTTCAGCACTCTCAGGGCCCGGGGTTTTGTGGGATCCTTCAGTATAAGTCCTTCATTTTTCAGCTTCTCCAGGTATCCGTGCACGGTAGAGGTTGATTTAAAGCCAACAGCGCTGCATATTTCACGCACCGAGGGTGGATAACCTTTTTCCTCGACCTGCTTATTTACGAAATCAAGGATCTGCTGTTGCTTATCGGTAAGTTTCTTATTCATCCTTTACACCCCTTCGTATTAGCGGAATTTCTAATTATTTACTACTGTTTCATTATAATAAAATTTTTTGTGTATGTCAAACAAATGTTCGAAAATAATATTGACAAGTGAACATCTGTTCGATTATAATATAGATGCAGAACATATGTTCCGTGTGTTGTTGTAACCGGGGGTTGTTATGAATAGGAAATATGTGTTGAAAAACCGTAAACGCTTTAGCATATTTATTATAACTGTCATCGTATTAACTTCCTTGCTTGTCATATCAAGCGCGGCAAAGGGCGAGGGCGTCGATGAATGCCCAAGAACGGTGATTGTCAGGAAGGGTGATACCTTGTGGGATATTTCGAGGGAATACGGCAAGGGAACCGACGTGCGCCGGTATATCAGGAAGATCAAGGAGATAAACAACCTGAAGGACGGTATTATATATGAAGGCGACGTGCTGATACTGCCCGAGATGTCTTAACCTCCAGGCTGCACAACTGCTGTTGTTACCGTGGATTTACTTTATACTCTTGTCCGTTTTTGCATGGCTTGGCTGCTTGTATGCCTTATATACCTTATATGTCTTATATGCCTTGAAAGTCTCTAGCTATTTTATATGTTTTACTGACTTAACCGCCAGGTCTCTCTTTTATTTCGTCAAGTCTCTTTCGGATTTCACTATTCGGGGATACTTTAACATGTTCCAGGTATTCTTTGTAATATTTAGCGGCATTTGCATAATCTCCTGTTTCATAATAAATGTCTCCAAGCGCCTTCAGGATGAAGCTGCTGTGCTTGTTGTAACTATAACCCTTAAGAAAAGCTTTAAGAGCCTCATCCGTCCTGCCGAGGTTTTTCAGTGCGGAACCCATGTTAAACTGCGCATACTCCGAATTTGATATTTGAAGCGCGCGTTTTGCCTCTTTGATGCATTTCTGGTAGTCTCCCTTCAGGAGGTACACTTTTGAAAGATTGGTATGAGCCGTGCTGTTTCCGTTGTTCAACGATATGGCCTTTTTAAACTCTATCTCGGCCAAATCAAGGTATTCCGTGTTTTTTTCCTTTTCATCGTAAGCGTTAAGATATCCCGTGGCCAATGAACTATGTGCCCTGTCGCTGGCCGGAGCTTTTGCCGTGACATCGCTCCAAAGGCGTATGGTATCGGAATAAATATAATTCCTGTAAACCGTCAGTCCTGCATAGACAGGGAACAACACTGCCGATAAGGCAACGAAAATCACGGCAGGGTTTGCCATGCGCAGGCTTGCGCCTTTTTGAACGTGAACAAGGCGGTTTTCGACAGTCATAAATGCGCCAGGATCCTTTTTCACCCAGGCGGACATGCCTGCCAGAAAAATTATGAAACCGGCACACGGCAGGTAAACACGGTGTTCGAAATATACGTCCTTTATTGATATGAAGCTGGATTCCACGGCAAGCGCGATAAAAAACCATGCAATGCCATAGGAGACAAGGCGGTTTCTCTTCAGCGCATAGATGCCAAAAAACACTATCACCAACAAAACGGCCAGCGATACGTATGAGTAATTTTCCCATATTGCAACAGACAAGGGGTAGTCGTCGCTGTAATCGAAATTTTGTCCTATAGGAATAAACAGGAGCCGTATATAGTGAAGTATCACGTTCAACTGCGTGTAAAAGTATTGAAACCTGTCCATGGAAGTGCTGGCCTTGAAAGCCTGGTTGGGATCACTCATGTTGTATCCTTTAAAGAAGATATTCGTGGCGGGAATTATCGGGATAGTCGCAAAAAGAAATATGAAAACGCCAGCCATTTTTATCCGCGAGGTCTTTTTATAGCCAAGGAAAAACATGAGCTCGGTGAAAAGCAGCATAAACGGGATAGTTGCCGTGTTTTCCTTTGTAAACATTGCCATGATGGTAAATAAAACAGTCGACAGAAGATAATGCCACTTGTCAAATATCCTGTAATTTATATAAAACAAAATGGCGGACATATAAAAACAGGCTGCCAGCGACGCCGTCCTTTGTACTATGTACGTAACGGCGTTAACCTGAATTGGATGACTGACAAAAAGCATTGCAGCGGCAAGGGATACGGCGTAACGGTATCTTGACAAATCCTTGCCCTTGAAATACTGAAGTGAAAGCAGTTTTTTCAGTATTGTATAGAACAGGCAGCCGTTAACTATGTGAATAAAAAGGTTGACGGCGTGATATCCCTCGACTGCGGTTCCATGAATCGCGTAATTTATCGATAAAGTAATATAGAGGATTATCCTGTTGGCGTAAAATTTCCAAAGTTCGGGAAAATTGAAAAGCCGGTGAATGGCATAATTATTCGATATGGAACCGAAATCGTCCAGGTGGAAGGGAACAACGAAACTGTTACAATAAGCAATGCCCGCTGCAATTGCCACTATGCCCCAACAATAATACTTGTTTCTCAGTTTTCTATTAAGGCGTATCAGTATTGCCTTGCCTGGTATTTTCATCCTTATTCCTGTCTAGTTCCTTTAAAATGTTCTGCCATACATCCATACCGTAATTATTAACATCGCCGTCAGGCTGATAATCAGGTATCGTTCCCAATCTCCACAAGGATATTCCCTGTACTCCGAAATACCTTGCAAGCTTTATCTTTTCCATTACACTTAAGGTATTTTCATACCACACTGTATTTTCGTTTCCCGTTTTTGTATCAGTATATTTAATATAAGGATTTGCATATTCCCTGGCATAATGAAATTCTATATTCTCTTGGTTTTTCAACAGGTCCATGAAGTTTTCGAGGTTAAAGCTTTTAGGGCTGTCATTAAGCGTTTTTCCGTCTTTTCTCTGCCAGACAATCCAGTCGAATGATACCTGGAGCATTATTTTGCTCCTGTCGGAAACGCCGGTCCCGGTGTCTGTTATGGCCTTAAGCGCGTAATAAACGTCCTCTATAGGCGTTAACGGCGTTATATTGTAGCCCCTTGCCATCTCTTGCGCCGTCAGCCTTTTTGCGTAATAATCATGCGCCATTAGAATGACCTTGTCGGCATACTGGCCTATCGTCCTGTAGTCATACCCGTCCATGCTTTCCGGACTTCTTCTGGGGTGAATCAGGGGATGGACGGCGACATACAGCAGCTTACCGTCTTTTTTCAATTTTGTTCCAAGCTCTTTTATAAACTCACTAAAATGGTTTTTCAGTTTTTGGCCTTTCAAACCTTCAAAATCTATCGCCACGCCGTCGAAGGAGCCTGTTTCTCCGCCCCTTGAAATGCTGTTTACCGATTTGGCAATATCTTTTATAACTTTTCTATAAACATCCGGGTTTGTAAGCACGTATTCAAGGATTCCCACCTGGCGCCCGTCCGATGGATCATTTATTTTGGAGTCCTGTGCGGCGTATACGCCGAGCAGGGCCGGAATACCAGCATCCTTTGCAGATTTAAGGGGTTTCGTGAAACCTTCGGGAAGGTAGTATTCATTGGTCCCGAGAGCATTCCTGGATGTATTAAGCACTATTTCGCCGGATGACGGATCAAAACTAAGCCTGCTCCAGCCAAAGCAAACGGATGATAAGCTTGGGATTTTTTCCTGCTGCGGGGAAGACCTGATTGCATAGAATGCGTTAATTCTCTTAAGTGGCTTATTGAGGATATCGCGTGCCTGTGCCAGCATAAAGGCTGCCTGTTCCCTTAAAATATATTCTTCAGGCTTGAAAGAAGATATGCCGCTTATCAATCCGAAGTCTTCAGCCATCGAAAAATAACCGGGCTTGTTTGTATTGGCAAAATTCGGATTTTGCAGGTAGTCAAGCCTTTCAGCAAGGTAGCCGTATCCCAGGCTTTTTATCAGCATAATTATGGCTTCTTCGCCCGTGACGGGATCTTCCGGCATCACCTTGCCGTCGTTTATTGATATGACACCATGCGCCAGCGCGGTTTCAACCGGCGCGTAATAAAACTTATTGGCATTTTTGTTATCGTCAAAAGAAGGCGTTTCCGGCAATACCATGTCCCAGCCCGCCATCTTGACAAGGAGAGTAATGAATTCACCCCTGGTCAGCGTTTTGCCGTAGCCGAAGCGGTTGTTCCCTATACCGTTGATTATGCCCGCTTTCCTGAGTTCATGGATTGCATCTCCGGCATAACTGTCGGCAGGGACATCGGCAAACTGCGCGGTTTCACCTTCTTGCAAATTGCTGCCAGCAGCGTGCCTGGCATATGTAATTGCGGATAATGACAGAAAGAATATGAATAGAATGAAACAACTCGCCAGGCTGATGTATTGTTTTACAATATTCATGCAATTTCATCCCTTCGGGCCGAAATCTGTTATACATTGAAATAATTCAACTATAGTTTACCATATAAAAGCGAATTGCTGCAAATACAAGATATCTTAAACTACTTATAGAATTTAATGTTTTTTCGTATTTGTTGTACCAGGGCCATGCCATGGCTGCCGTTCATTATTCCCTGAAGCTGGTCGGTTGCCGTCTTTATTTGAATTTTCGATACTTTTGACTTTCTGATTCGTCTGGCCAGGTTTAGAACTATTAGTTTCCGATTTCTTCGTTTCCTCTTTATTGATTTTTCCTGTCTTATCGCTGCTGTTTGTTTTGCTTTTTTTATCACTTTCTTTGAGCGTTTCAGAGTTACTTTTATTATCGGGCTTCTCTTTATCAGGCTTCTCACTGTTTTTATTCTCTTTTTGTCCATTATTATCTTTATATTCCTGTTTGCTTTTTGGCTCTCCGCTATTACCCGGCTTACCTGAATTTCCTGCATTATTGGCATTTGGTGGTGGTAAAATCCGTCTGTTATTGTTATTATTTTGTTGACCTTCATAATTTTGCAGTTTTTTTAAAGGTAAATTTTTTGCTTCCTCAACCGTTATTGAAACACCTTTTTCCCTCAGCGACTTATATAAAATATATCTATTCATAGAAAGTCCTGATTTGTGTGCTTCTGCAATTATATCCCTGGTTTCAAAACCAATTTCGATATCTGCCTGTATATTGTCATTTACTAGAAGCTCCTGTACGGAGGTTCTTATGCTATCTCCATTTATATTGTTATTTTTTTGCATCGGGATGACGGTTATCTTAATAAGGCCTTCCTGGTTTTGCTTCAAATACCCTTCGGCAACACTCTGCTCGACTATTAAGTCTATGGTGTCAAGAAGGTTTTTCCCATTATAAATATCTCCATTAATTAATTTCATTGCATCTTCATTTACAGCAGTCACACTTGTAGTTACCAGGTTTTTATCCGCATATATAACAACGCTCGGGTTTATATCCAAAGCAACAAGATAAGCAGGCTGAAAATTGCCCATAATTAACAGCCAGTATGTGAAAACAACTGCAATAAGCATACAGACTGCGGCAGCAACCGCTGTCCATCGGTTATGGAAAGCAGAATACCGTTTTTCCTTATACTTAAACCGTTCTCCAATCAGCGGAACCTGGTTATTGGAGCGTTTAACATTCTTAAATGAACCATCCGGCATTATTAATACTATATAACTCTCTGTCACTTTGACTACTATACCTGATTTCGCTTCCATTTAAAACTCCCCGCTTTACTTTGATTTCACGTAAGAAGATAAGTGCGCCCATTCGGGATGTAAACCGATGATAATCATAGCTATCAGATACTTCCGGTGTTTTTCTATTGTTTTTAATGAGTAACCCGTCTTTCTTGCAAAGGCTGTTGCCGGAAACCTCTTTTTTCCGGTAAACTCTCGGACCAGTTCTTCATCAGTAATAAATTCATGAACAATCTTGCATAATAGTTTCCTGGTATCATTATGTTTAGGCGATGAACCTTCCAGTTCCTCAAATTTTATTCCATAATCATTCAATATCCGGTCCAACTCTAAAATTTCTTCTATAATCTCACTTGATACAATCTTTTCCTGGTAAACATGAATCGATTCGTTTATTTCCTCGCTTGTCACATGGGATTCTTCATCGAATCCATAATAATCCAAGGACAAAACCTGTTCCTGATTTTTGTTTTTCCTGAAATAGTTAACCAATGCCCTGTTAATCAAGCAGTATGTATAACTAAGAAATGACCTCCCTTTTGAAGCTTCATAAGTATCGATTGCCTTGTTGAAAGCCAGCAATCCAATGCTTGCTTCCTCATCACTCCATGATATATACTTCTTGCAGATATGGCTGACAACATTTATAATAAAAGGTTTATTATGTGTAATAATCCTTTCTCTTTCCAGTTCATTTCCGTTTTTAGCGCTCAGTATGCTCTGCTCAAGAAGCATATTTTCCATAGATCCACCTTATAAAATGATGCTGTATCTTTTATTCTTATCGTCACTATTCTGCTTTTCTTTGATAAATGCTTGCAAAACAACATGTTTATGAAAATATTCGCCTTCCCTTGGTGTAATGCCAAGGGAAGGCCTTAAAATCAAGCTTTATGCATATGCTATCTATTTTTTAGCGATACTACTATTCATTTGTACTCGCAGCCTGGCTGTCCTCCTCAACTTCAACCGTTTCACTTTCTTCATCCCAGTTAACCTTTAACCCCAGTTTTTCAGCAATAAATCTTAACGGTACAACCGTCCTGTTATTGATTATCTCAGGTGGAACATCAATTTTTACCTCTTCACCGTTCACGTACGCCAGGTTATTCCCAATTTGCAGAACAATTTTTACTTCTCCACGCTGGATTGTGACTTCTTTTTTAGCCTGATCCCATGTAACAGATGCCCCAAAACCTTCTGTTAAGGCTCTTACTGGTATCAGGATTCTACCCTCTTTAATAACCGGCGGAGTATCGAATTTTATCATAGCTCCTTTGGTTATCACACTGTCCACAGGCAGAACTTTAATATCCTTATATTTCTTCTTCAGTTCCTTTTCCAGCGATTTTAACCTGTCCTTTTCCTCTTTTGTATATAAATTCCGTATTCTCTCCCTGATTTGTTCTCGAATCTGTTTTAGCTGATCACCTTTTGTTTTAGCCTCAGCGCTTGAATTCATATTTTCATCATTAGCCTGAATATTTGAGATACCCGTGGTATTGGAATTATTCGCGACCTTCTTGTCATTTCCGTTTTTTGTTCCTGCAGCGAAAGCATTTGACGTCATGACTAAGCAAATAATTGTTGCCAGAGATAGTATAACGGCAAACATTTTATTGTTTTTTTTCATAAAAACATCTCCTTTACAGGTGTTTGGTTATTTTTTCACTTATCTATACAATTACCATTTGATTTTTGGGAGGGTTTTTCGGAAAAAATTAATGAATTATTTGAAAAAATGAATTTTGTTGCTATCGTCTCGTTATAAACATGGTTACATTGCAATTTGTTCAATATGGTATAATATGAACAAAATATAAATATGAGGTTATACGAATGAGTTCGGATATATACCTTGACAACGGCTCAACTACAAGGCAGTTTGACGAAGTAACAGCATTGATGGCCGATGTGGCGTCCAATAAATACGGCAATCCTTCTTCGCTGCATTCGAAGGGAATAGAGGCGGAAAAACTTGTCCGCTCGGCAAGGGAAACAATTGCGGAAACCCTGGGAGCAAGCGTTGGAGAAATTTTATTTACATCCGGCGGAACCGAATCGAACAACCTTGCCGTTATGGGCTACCTTGAAGCCAATCCCAGGCGGGGAAACCACATAGTAACCACTGAAACGGAGCACCCTTCGGTGCTGGAGGTTTACCGCCATCTCGAGGGAAAAGGCTACAGGGTGGATTACATCGGCGTCGACGAAAACGGAATGATTGACTTAAAGCAGCTCAGGGACAAGCTTTGCCGCGAAACCGTTCTGATCAGCGTAATTGCTGTTAACAATGAGACCGGAGCAATACAAAGGTTTGGAGATATTTCTTCAATCAGGGATGAATTAAGCCCGCAGGCGGTTATCCATGCCGATGCCGTACAGGCGTATTGCAAGGTAGCGATAAAACCAAGGGAATACGGAATTGGTCTTATGTCGTTCAGTTCCCACAAGATTCACGGTCCAAAGGGTATAGGCGCATTGTATGTGTTTGAAAAGCTGAAAATAAAACCGTTGTTTTACGGGGGAGGCCAGGAATCCCTGCTTCGTTCAGGCACTGAGAATGTACCGGGCATAGCGGGTTTTGGACTGGCTGCGTCAATAATGTTTAAAAGACTTGATGAAAATTACAGGAAAGTAAGCTTGTTAAAAGATATGTTTATCGACAAGCTTTCTTCGTCAGGTATCAGCCATAGGATTATTTCGCCTCGCAACGGCTCTCCTTATATTGTAAACGCAGCTTTTGAGGGCATACGGGGCGAAGTGCTGCTTCACCACCTGGAGCAAAGGGGCATTTACGTCTCAACCGGCTCGGCATGTTCATCGCGAAAAAACACCAGGAGTCACGTGCTTAAAGCCATGGGATTACCTGACGAATTGATAGACGGTGCGGTTAGGTTCAGTTTTTCACCCCTTAACACCGGGCAGGAAATCGAAACGGCCGTGGAAGCGTTGAAAGAAATCGTCCCGGTTATTAGAATACGAAAAAGACAGAAATCATGGAGGCGTCAATGAAAAAAGTTATCTTGGTAAGGTATGGCGAAATAATGTTAAAAGGCCTGAACAGGCCGGTATTTGAGAATAAATTGATTGAGAACATCAGGATTGCGCTCGCACCGCTCGGTAAAATCGAGGTCAACAAATCGCAGGCCAGGATTTTTATCGAGCCTAGGGATGAGGGATACGATTTCAGCGAAGCCGTGTTAAAATTGAGCAAGGTTTTCGGCATAGTATCCGCCAGCGTTGTATTGAAAATTCCCTCCGACTGGGAAGAAATAAAACGCCATTCGCTTGAGCTTGTAAAAGAGCATATGCGGCAAGTGCTGAAGGAAAAAGCCGCAAGCCGGCCGGACAGGCACATGGACAAAAACGGTGTCCGGGACACGGTATGGTTCAAGGTCGAAGCAAAAAGAGGCAATAAAAGTTATCCGATGCAATCACCTGAGATTTGCGACGAACTCGGGGGATACCTCCTGGAGAACATACACGGGTTAAAGGTAGACGTGCACGAGCCCGATTTTATACTGTACGTGGAAGTCAGGGAAAGCGCGTACATTTATTGTGATATTGTTCCTGCAGGAGGAGGCTTGCCTGTCGGAACGAACGGAAAAGCCATACTGCTGCTGTCTGGCGGAATCGACAGCCCGGTGGCCGGATGGATGATGGCAAAAAGAGGCATGAAGATAGGAGCGGTGCATTTCCACAGTTATCCGTACACCAGCGAACGTGCCCGAGACAAAGTCGTGGAGTTGGCAAGGATATTGTCCCCGTATTGTTTGGGCATAAAACTTCATATTGTACCTTTTACGGATATACAACTCGAAATAAATGACAAATGCCCGGAAGATCATCTGACTATAATCATGAGAAGGGCAATGATGAAAATTGCAGAAAGGATAGCGCTTAACAGCGGCGCCCATGCCTTGATAACCGGTGAAAGCCTCGGCCAGGTCGCAAGCCAGACAGTGCAAAGCCTCGCAGTAACAAACGCAACTGTCAGCCTCCCGGTATTCAGGCCGTTAATCGGCATGGATAAGAACGACGTGGTTGAAATAGCAAGGAAGATAGGCACGTTTAATACGTCTATTTTGCCTTACGAGGACTGTTGCACTGTTTTTGTCGCGAAGCATCCGAAAATAAAGCCCAGGCTCGAGGATGTGGAAAGATATGAAAGCAGATTGAAATTGGAGGCAATGATAGAAAATGCTTTAAATAATACCGAAATATTGGACGTTTCCGTGTAATTACCACACATGTACTATAAGCATAGTTGATAACATAATAATAAAATGGGAGAGAAGTCTCATTTTAAGCCTTGCGGCTTGATATGCCGCAAAAGTACGTCATTTACGGGAAGGTATGTTATCGATGTCCGGTGCTTATGGTATATTTCGGAAAAGAATGATTTATACGTCAGTGATAATAGTATTGGTTATCCTGGCAGCTTTTTTCACACTGACGCGTTTATTTACCGGAAACACGATAAGAAAGGGCATATGGATTGAGAAAACAGACGTCTCCTGGATGACTGCGGACGAGGCAAAAAAGGCTGTATTGGAGTATATTGCAAAGAATCATGGCGCCGAAAGTATTACACTTTCCTACGGAAGCCGAAAATGGGAAGTGGCGCTCCGGGATATCGGTTATGAATACATGGTTGACAATGCCTTGCAGCAGGCCTACTATATTGGAAGAGAGGGAAATATATTCAAAAAATTGTACAACTCGATACTCTTATCGATAAACGGTCACACGGTAGAGATCGAGGAGAGCTTTGACAGGGATAAACTGGCGGATATACTTGAAAAAATCAAGAAAGAATGCGATGCCGTCGGGGAAAACGCTGGGATAGTATACTCGGACGGAAAAATAAAATTCAAGCGCGAGAGGGTGACGCGATCGCTAAATATTGAAAAAAGCCTTGAAAAAGCGGAAAAACAGTTGGCTGCAAGGGATTTCAGCGAGATTGAGCTGGTCGTGGATGAGAAAAAACCTCATATAGTATATGACGACATTAAGGAAATTAACGGTGTTCTGTCCCGGTTCAGCACCAAGTTCGACAAGAGTGACACAAACCGCACCGATAATATCAAGCTGGCCTGCAGCAGGATTAACGGAACGATTTTGCTTCCCGGGGAATCCTTTTCGATGAACAGGGCATTGGGACCCAGGACCAGGGAAAACGGGTACAAGGAGGCTCCGATCATATTCAAGAGCGAGCTTGTCCCCGGGACAGGCGGAGGTGTCTGCCAGGTATCAACAACATTATACAATACGGTGCTGCTTGCCGGCATGAGTGTTATAGAGCGGGAACACCATTCAATTCCGCTGTATTATATAAGCCCTGGAAGGGATGCCACTATTACGGAAAACTCGATTGATTTCAGGTTTGTCAACAACCTGGAATACCCGGTATGCCTCCATGCCGGTGTTGAAGGGAACAAACTTATCATAAGCATACTTGGGAGGAAGAGGGAAGGCGATGTAGTATACGAATTGAAAACCAATATCATAGGCGTCTATAAGCCTAAACCGCCGGAAATAATCTACGACAGTACACTGCAGCCGGGTGAAATAAAAGTGGAGCGAAAAGAGGTAAAAGGCCTGCGCGTAGTGTTGTACAGGGAAGCTTACAAAAACGGGGAGCTTCAATGGAGGGAAAAGCTTACCGAGGATTATTACAAGCCTGTCCAGGGGAAAATCCGGGTTGCGGGCGACCTGTACGAAAAGTACCGGGCAGAAGCAGCAAATTATTGATTTGAAATACCGGCAGCGTATAAATATAATCCTTGCTGCCTGAAAAATCGAGGGGGTTGGAAATGAACGAAAATCTATACCATAAAGAGGTAACCTGTCCCGTATGTTCGAAAAAATTCAACGTGACAAAAGTAAAGAGCCGCGCTTACAAGGTAAAAGAAAGGGATACCGATTTTTGTGTCCATTATGAAGGCATCAATCCGCTGTATTATGACGCCTGGGTATGCGGGAACTGCGGTTATGCGGCGCAGGCCGACAAATTTCTTGAAATATCGTCCAGGGAAGCGGATATAATAAAGAAAATGATTACTCCAAAATGGAAAAAGAGGGGTTTTGACGGAGAAAGAAGCATAGATACGGCTATTGAAGCTTTCAAGCTTGTCCTGCTGAATAATCAGCTCAGGGGAGTCAAGGCTAGCGAACTGGCGAAAGTTTGCATCAGGATAGCCTGGCTCTACAGGTTCAAGGGCGATGAAGAAGAAAAGGAAAATGAGTTTTTAAGGTATGCGCTGAGATATTATACCGAGGTATACGAAAAGGAACGCTTTCCGGTGGACAAGCTTGACGAGTATACGTGCATGTACATGATTGCCGAGCTTCACATCAGGACCGGCAATTACGATGATGCCGTCAAATGGTTCAGCAAGCTGATTAGTTCTGCCGAAGCAAGGAAAAAACCTGCGTTGATGGAAGCGGCGCGAGACCGTTTCCAGATGGTCAAGGAAAAACTGTAGTTTTGCATGGGATTCAGCTATGTATTGGAGGATGTAATGGTAACAGGAAAAGTACCAAATGATCTGCTGAAAAAAATAATTCTTGACAGACTTATTAAAAAGCGGGACGAAGTAGTTGTCCGCCCGGGCATTGGAATTGACTGTTCCGCTGTTGATTTCGGAGGAAATTTATGCATAATGTCGAGTGATCCAATAACGGGCACTGCTTACGAAATTGGCAGGCTGGCCGTACATATCAATTGCAATGATATCGCATCATTCGGCGTTGAGCCGTTAGGACTTATGGCAACAATACTTTGTCCTCCGGGCACGTCCGAAAGTGAACTGGAATCAATTATTGACCAGCTTATCAGGGAAGCCTCGTCCATAAACGTCGACCTCATAGGAGGACATACCGAAATTACCGATGCGGTATCACGATTTGTCATTTCCTGCACGGCGATAGGACGTTGCCGCAGGGATAGGATTATTACGCCAAAAGGCGCGAAATCCGGCGATTACCTGGTCATGACAAAGCATGCCGGACTTGAGGGCGCATCAATAATTGCACGGGAAAAAGAAAAGGACCTGAAAGTACCCTTGGGAGAGAATATTATAGACGAAGCCAAGAGTTTTATCGAAGATATAAGCGTAGTAAGAGATGGCCTGTCGGCTGTTCAGTTTGGCGTGAATGCGATGCACGACGCCACCGAAGGAGGCGTCCTTGGCGCGGTTTGGGAATTATGCGAAGCGTCGGGCAAGGGCGTTGAAATTTATATGGAAAAGATACCGGTGAAGATGGCGACGCGGAAGATATGCGAATATTATAATATAAGCCCGTATAAGCTGATATCGAGCGGCTGCATGCTGATGGCGGCAACAGATGGGGAAGGGCTTGTGAATCATTTAAGAAAAGAGGGGATAGAGGCTGCCATTATCGGAATGCTCAACGATAGCGGAAACAAGCGTATATTGTCGCCGGAAGGCGCCGAAGAGATTCTGCCGCCCGGACCTGACGAGTTATACAAAGTACTGGCGCCTTGACATTCTGATAAAACTTGACACGCCAAAATGGAATGTTTATAATCATTCTAGCGTTTAAATAAACGTAACGTATGACCATTTTAATAAGGCGGATGAACGCTATGGAAAAGTTAATTCTTGACTGTAGCCGGACGCGCCTCTGGAGAGACCGTAAGGCGCCGAAGGGGCAAATTTCCTTTTTCATGGAAATCATCTCTCAGGCAAAAGAACAGAGTTGAACATTATGCATAGGCATATTGTGTTTTCAGAGGTCAAATCGGATGATTTGGCCTCTTATTGTAATAAATGAAATAAAGTGCTTAAACTTGAGAAAAGGGCGGAGGTAAAAAAATGTATCAGGTCGAAGAGATAAAAAAGGTAGATCCTGTTGTAGCCGAATATATTGAAAAAGAGGTCGACAGGCAGAGAAACAAGCTTGAATTAATTGCATCGGAAAACTTCGTGGAAGGGGCGGTATTGCAGGCGCTCGGATCTCCACTGACAAACAAGTACGCGGAAGGATACCCTGGCAAGAGGTATTATGGCGGCTGCGAATACGTGGATGTTATTGAGCAACTGGCCATAGACCGTGCAAAAGAAATATTCGGAGCCGAACACGCGAACGTCCAGCCGCATTCAGGTTCACAGGCCAACTCCGCCGTTTATTTCGCAGTGCTTGAACCGGGTGATACGATACTCGGCATGAGCCTCGACCATGGAGGACACCTTACGCACGGCATGAAGAAGAATCTTTCGGGCAAATATTTCAAGTCCGAATTTTACGGGGTAAGGGAAGATACAGGCTGCATTGATTACGAGGAAGTATACCGCAAGGCAATTGAAACAAAACCTAAAATGATTATTGCCGGCGCAAGCGCTTACCCGAGAATAATCGATTTCAAGGCGTTAAGTGAAATTGCCGCGGAGATTGGCGCTTATTTTATGGTAGATATGGCGCACATAGCGGGATTGGTTGCCGCAGGGCTTCATCCCAATCCGGTGCCGTACGCGGATTTTGTAACTTCCACGACCCACAAAACGTTGAGGGGGCCAAGGGGCGGATTGATTCTGTGCAAGGCAAAACACGCCAAGGCCGTGGATTCGGCTATATTCCCGGGAATGCAGGGCGGTCCGCTTATGCATGCCATTGCTGCCAAAGCGGTGAGCTTTAAACTCGTTCTAAGCGACGAATTCAAGCAATACCAGCATCAAATCCTGAAGAATTCCAAGGCTCTCGCCGAAGCGCTGATAAAGGAAGGCTTCAACCTTGTATCCGGCGGCACCGATAACCACCTGATGCTGGTTGATTTAACAAATTTCAATGTTACCGGAAAGATGGCGCAGCAAATGCTTGACGAAGTCGGTATCACGGTAAATAAAAACGCCGTGCCTTATGACAAGCTCGGTCCGTTTGTAACGAGCGGCATCAGGATAGGGACGCCGGCCGTCACAACGAGAGGCATGAAAGAAGCTGACATGAAGGAAATTGCGGCGTTAATCAAGCTGGCCATAGTTGATTATGAGAATTCCGCAGATTATATACGCAGCCGGGTGGCAAAACTATGTGAAAAATACCCTCTTTACAAGAGGTAGGAATAACCGGAAGGGATGAGGGGCAATGCCCGGAAGTAAAGAGCCGCTGGCTTACAGGATGTGCCCGCGAAGCCTGGAAGAGTTTGTCGGGCAAGAGCATATAGTCGGCAAGGGGAAACTGCTGTACAGGATGATAAAGGCAGACAGGATATCATCGATAATACTGTACGGTCCACCGGGTACCGGCAAGACATCGCTGGCCAGGATTATAGCTTCGACGACGAAATCCGGGTTTGAAAAATTGAATGCCGTTACTGCCGGTGTTGCCGATATAAAGAGAATTGTTTCCGATACGCAGAACACGATGCTGAATCCAAGCGGAAGGACAGTCCTGTTCATAGATGAAATACACCGGTTCAACAAGGCACAGCAGGATGCGCTTCTTCCTTATGTCGAAAACGGTACGATCGTATTAATAGGAGCCACAACGGAAAACCCGTATTTCGAAGTAAATAAATCGTTAATTTCGCGTTCCTCGGTTTTCATGCTGAATCCTCTGAACAAAAGCGACGTTGAAACCATCATAAGAATGGCGCTGACCGACAAGGAACGCGGATTGGGCGGATATGACATTATTTGCGACGATGAGGCAATAGCTTACCTGGCGGAAGTATCAAACGGGGATGCGAGGATAGCGCTCAACGCTATCGAGCTTGCAGCCGTAACATCCGATCTTGAAAGCGACGGGTATATTCACATAACCGTTAACACTATCGAGGAATGTGTTCAGCGTAAGGCCATCACTTACGACAAGTCGGGAGAAGCCCATTATGACAATATAAGCGCATTCATCAAGTCAATGAGGGGAAGCAACCCGGACGCTGCTCTGTTTTACCTGGCAAGAGCGCTTTACGCGGGAGAAGATCCTGAATTTCTTGCAAGGCGCATAATCATCTGTGCCTCCGAGGACGTGGGGATGGCAAACCCTACGGCTCTCCAGTTAGCCGTCGCCGCAGCGGAAGGCATTCATATGATAGGAATGCCGGAAGCCAGGCTTTTATTGGCCCATGCCGCCGTGATGGTGGCAACGAGCCCAAAGTCCAATTCATGCTACAAGGCTCTTGAAAAGGCTATGAAGGATGTTGAGACTAAATATACCGGAGACGTGCCTATGCACCTGCGGAACGCTCCCGTCAAGGGAATGGCGGACCAGGGATACGGCAAGGGCTATAAATATGCGCACGATTACCCGGGCAATATAGTTGAGCAGGAATATTTCCCCGATGAAATGGCAGGCACGGTATATTATGAGCCGACTTCAAACGGCTACGAAGCCAGGATAAGGGAATGGCTCGAAAAAACAAGGAACATCCGGCGCCCCGGTAATTAGCCGGACGTCTTCCGGAAAGCTGCAAAACCAGGAGGAATCTAATGAAAAAGAGGATAATCGCATGGATATTGCTTGCGGGTTTTGTCCTGCTTCTGTTGAACCTGATTATCTTCAGGTTCTATTGGCAGCTTAGCATGATAGTATATATTGTTATAGTTATTGCGTTTGTAATGACGAACGGCAAGCTGATCGATATACAGGACGATAACGGGAATGAAAGCCCGCATTATCGCGGTAGCAATGACGTTGACGGCGATAACGCTTCCGGCAGCGATACGAAGGGGGAGAACTAAATGCATTTTAAATACGGCTACGGAAAAGGTTTTAAGGAGTTTGACATTCAAGACGGGAATATTATTGGGGAACTGGTCAGCAATGAAGTCAAAGTTGAATTGACCGGGATTGATGAAGTAAGGCGCGCTCTTTTAAACCCGATCGGGACAGGGAGGTTGTCTTCCATAGTAAAGCCCGGTGAAAAAATAGCAATAGTTACAAGCGATATTACCAGGCCAATGCCAACCAGTACGGTATTACCGCTTGTTGTGGATGAATTGCTTGAAGCAGGCGCAAAATACGAGAACATTACGCTGGTTTTTGCGCTTGGCTGCCACCGCAAGCATACGGAGGAAGAAAAGAAACGACTGGCCGGAGAAGAGTTGTACGGCAAAATCAGGTGTGTCGACAGTGATGCAAAACGCTGCAGGTTATTAGGTACCACAACAGCCGGCACGCCGGTGGAAGTATTCGAAGAGGTAGCCTCGGCAGACCGCGTTATTTGCTTGGGAAATATAGAATACCATTACTTCGCGGGCTACAGTGGCGGCGCCAAGGCAATTATGCCCGGCGTTTCCACAAGGGCGGCAATCCAGGCAAACCACAGTTTTATGGTAAGTGATGACGCAAGGGCAGGCGCCATGGACGACAACCCGGTACGCAATGATATCGAGGAAGTGACCAGGTTTTTGCCGATAGATTTTATATTGAACGTTGTATTGGACGAAAACAAGAGGATTATCAAGGCTGTGGCTGGACACCATGCAGAAGCGCACCGGGAAGGCTGCAGGTTCCTTGACAGCCTTTACAAGGTCAGGATACGTTCCAGGGCGGATATTGTCATTACCACTCCCGGCGGATTTCCGAAGGACATCAACCTGTACCAGGCGCAAAAGGCGCTTGACAATGCCAAGCATGCCGTACGCGACGGCGGTATAATCATCCTGCTGGCGGCATGTACGGAAGGATACGGGGAATCTGTTTTTGAAAGATGGATAAATGAATCGTCTTCGCCGGACGACCTGCTTGAGAGGATTGGCATGAATTTCGAACTGGGCGGTCACAAGGCCGCTGCGATAGCCCTGATCGAAAAGAAGGCGAAGGTTTTCATCGTTTCGGACATGCCTTTCGATATGTCGAAAAAAATATACATGGAGCCTTTCGATGATATGCAACAAGCCATCGATAAGGCGTTTTCCGAGCTCGGCCCGGATGCGCGCGTGCTCCTTATGCCTCACGGCGGATCCACATTGCCCGTGGTAGAGTAATAAAAATATCAAATCATTTATTGACAATAATAAAATAAAGTGTTAATCTTAAATTGATACCCGAGTAATTTACTAGGAATTCGGAGGCAGGTTCATGAAGCTTTCAACAAGGGGCAGGTATGGCCTGAAAGCCATTATTGACCTTGCAGCTAACTGCGGGGAAGGAAATGTCGCATTGAAAAGCATAGCAGAAAGACAAGGAATATCCGAAAATTACCTTGAGCAGCTTTTTGCCGCATTGAAAAAAGCCAAGATTATAAAAAGCGTAAGAGGCTCACAGGGTGGATATTCCCTGGCGCATGCCCCGGAGAACATAACCGTAGGAGATGTGTTAAGGGCGCTTGAGGGTTCATTGGCCCCGACTGATTGCGTCATGGAAAATCGTAAAACGCGTCACTGCGGAAACCAGGACTTGTGCGTATCCAGGAGCGTATGGGAAAAGATCAGGGATGGCATTAATAATGTTATAGACAATATTACGCTGAAGGAGCTTGTGGAAGACTACAATAGAAACATGGAGTTTAGAAAACAATAATAAAGTGAAATGATTATCGGACACGGGAATTTTATCAATTTAAATTTATACAAAGGAGCATAAATTTATGGGCGATAAAATCATTTATTTTGATCATGCAGCAACCACGCCAGTAAGAAAAGAAGTATTTGAAGCAATGCTGCCGTATTTTAGCCAAAAATTCGGAAACCCTTCATCGATATATTCCATCGGCAGGGAAAGCAAAATGGCGATAGAGGAAGCCAGGGAGACCATAGCAGGCATAATCGGCGCCCAGCCCAAGGAGATATTCTTTACGGGTTCCGGCACGGAAGCTGACAACTGGGCGATAAAGGGAGTAGCCTATGCCAACAGGCAAAAAGGCAAACATATAATTACCACCGCCATCGAACATCATGCTGTGCTTCACGCGTGCCAGTACCTTGAAAACGACGGTTTCGAAGTAACTTACCTTCCGGTGGACGGTAACGGACTGGTAACCGCCGAACAGGTACGAGCCGCTATCAGACCTGATACGATCCTTGTCACCATTATGTTTGCCAACAACGAAATCGGAACAATACAGCCAATTGCCGAGATTGGCAGGGTCACAAGGGAAAAAGGCGTGTATTTCCATACGGACGCGGTGCAGGCAATGGGAAACGTAAATATTAACGTTTCGGAAATGAATATTGACCTGCTTTCAATGTCGGCGCACAAGTTTTACGGTCCGAAAGGGGTCGGAGCGCTTTATGTCAACAAAGGCGTCAAGATTACGAGTTTTATTCACGGCGGAGCCCAGGAAAGGGGCAGGAGGGCAAGCACAGAAAACGTGGCGGGCATTGTCGGAATGGCAAAAGCGCTGGAAATAGCTGCGGCTAATATAGATCAATATAATAAAAAACTAATTGCACTGAGGGACAGGACTATAAAAGAAATAGAGGAGAAAGTCCCGTTTGTAAGGCTAAACGGGCATAGGGAAAAAAGGCTGCCCGGAAATGTCAACTTTACTTTCGAATTCATAGAAGGAGAATCGCTCTTGTTGATGCTCGACATGAAAGGTATCGCGGCGTCAAGTGGATCGGCCTGCACATCGGGCTCCCTTGACCCGTCGCATGTATTGCTTGCGATAGGGCTGCCCCATGAGTTAGCCCATGGCTCACTGAGAATCACATTCGGCGAGGAAAACTCAGATGAAGATGTAGATTACCTGATGAGTGTGCTTCCCCCGATTGTTCAGCGCTTAAGGGATATGTCGCCGCTTTATGAAGCGTATTGCAGGAAGCAGGGACAGCAGCTCCAGGTATAAATACCGGGTGGACTTAAGCCCGATGAAAGAATGAAAGAAGGATTGGAAATGTACAGCGAAAAAGTAATGGATCATTTTACAAATCCCAGGAATGTAGGAGAGATCGCTGACGCCGACGGCGTCGGGCAGGTCGGAAATCCTAAATGCGGGGATATAATGAAAATGTACTTAAAAATCGAAAACGATATAATAGTCGACGCAAAATTCAAGACTTTCGGCTGCGGCGCGGCAGTAGCGACAAGCAGTATGGCAACCGAGCTGGTAAAAGGGAAAACGGTTCAGGAGGCGTTGAAAATCACCAATAAAGCCGTTGCAGAAGCTCTGGACGGGCTTCCGCCGATCAAGATGCATTGCTCAAACCTTGCCGAGGAAGCGATCAGGATGGCAATACAGGATTACCAGCGCAAAAAAGGAATAATTGAAGATGTTGACAGTTGTGAAGGGTGTTGCATGAAATGCGATGAAATACACCTTCATGATGACAGCCAGGAATAGGTGAACTATGTCAAAAGGAAATGTAATGCTTGGAATGAGCGGAGGGGTGGATAGCTCCGTCGCCGCCGCGGTTTTACTGGAACAGGGTTATAACGTCACAGGCGTCACCATGCAAATATGGCCGGACATGGATGAAGAAAGGAAGCTTGCCGAGGGTGGCTGCTGTTCCTTGTCTGCGGTTTATGATGCCGGAAAAGTGGCGAACAAGCTTGGTATCCGCTATTATGTATTGAATTTCAAGGGTGTGTTCCAGGAAAAGGTTATAGATTATTTCAAAAATGAATACCTGAAAGGAAGAACGCCAAATCCTTGTATTGCATGCAACCGTTTTGTCAAGTTTGACACGCTTCTGAGAAAAGCTTTGTCGATGGGGATGGATTATATCGCGACAGGCCATTATGCCCGCATTGTTTACGATGAAAATACCGGCAGATACTTGTTGAAAAAATCGGCCTCAGATGCAAAAGACCAGACTTACGTCCTTTACACCATGACCCAGAAGCAGCTCTCAAGGACGCTTTTCCCAATCGGTGACCTTACCAAGGACAAGGTAAGGGAAATCGCACGCGAACTTGGGCTTCCGGTGGCGCATAAACCCGACAGCCAGGAGATATGTTTTGTCGAGGACAATGATTATGGCCGCTATATAAATGAAAACACGGATGTTGAGATCAAACCGGGATATTTTGTTGACCGGGGCGGGAATATGCTGGGCATGCACAAAGGCATTATCCATTACACGGTAGGCCAGAGAAAGGGACTGGGCATATCGTTGGGCAAGCGGACATATGTCGTAGCCATAAACCCGGAGGAAAACACCGTGGTGCTTGGAGATGAATGCGACCTGTTTTCCACGAATTTAACGGCATCCGACCTTAATTTCATATCAATACCTGAATTAAGGGATGAAATGCGCGTGACGGCAAAAATCAGATATTCGGCAAAAGAGGCGCCCGCATTGATACGCCCGCTGAACGATGGCAGGGTAAGCGTTATTTTTGACAATCCTCAGCGTGCTGTAACACCTGGCCAGGCAGTGGTTTTTTACGATGGCGATACAGTCGTCGGCGGCGGCGTCATCGATTGACTGCGCGAAACTCGAAACACAAAGTCCAAAGCACGAAGTTCAAAGCCTCAACTTGCTACAGCTTGTCGAAAACCGGTTTTCGTCCTTCAAAATGTACCATATATTTAAAACCCGCGTCCCGGATCATGCCTGCATAATACCCGAACCTCGCGGCGATATTTCCCAGTCGGTGCGCATCGGATCCCAGGCAGATAAGTTCGCCGCCCAATTGCCTGTAACGCTTCAATATATTAATATCATACTCCGCGTCGGCGGGGGATTTCCTGTATGTTCCCGTATTCAGTTCAAATCCGCGTCCTTGCCGGATAAGCTCTTTCATTATTTGATCAAGTATTTCGCAATGGTCATCATATCTTAACGTCCTGTCAACATAACTTGCGTAACGGATTATATAGTCAAAATGCCCAACCATATCAAAAGACTTGAAATTCCTGACCATGAAGAGGATTTCCTGCAGGTAACGGCCGTATGCCTCGATTTTATCCATAATCGTGTAATATTCCCGGTTCCTGTACGGGTCAATGCCACCGATAATATGAACGGACGCGAGTACGTAGTCAAAATCATAACTGCTGACAATGCCAAGGGATTCCTC
Organism: Bacillota bacterium; assembly: GCA_050261495.1. Taxonomy (GTDB): domain Bacteria; phylum Bacillota; class Clostridia; order Acetivibrionales; family DTU013; genus JBMNKL01. The sequence goes on along the minus strand of JBLNDI010000146.1, from coordinate 31,014 downwards.
CAATACATGCGGCTGTATACCGACTTCAATGGCTTTCAGAACCTTCAGGCGTTTTTCATATTCGGCCTGAACGAAAGATATTTCGGAAAAATAGCGTTCAAAGTCGATAAGAATTGTTTCGCCCGGGTAGTCAAAATCCAGGTGGTCGGTGAATGCAATGCCGTCAAGACCTGATTCTATGGCAGTTTCGCAAGCGCATGAGGCATTAATTGAGCTGTCCGCAGAAAAAGTTGTGTGTACGTGGCAATCAAACATAGATGTACCTCCTGAACAGTATAATATTAACACTGTCATTGGCGTAAATCAATCCAGTGAATCAAATATTGACGGGCATAGCGCATAATCTGTTGTTAAAAAAATGCAAAATGGTATATAATAAAAAAGTCCGCGAATTAATTCGATGGTAATTACAGGTAAATAGATTTAATTATCAGACCATGGATGGAGGATGAAAACTATGAGTGAAACGAAAACAGAAGGCCAGAAACTACAGGAGAAATTATTCTACAAACAAAAAAACGCATGGGAAAAGGCAACCGAGGAAGACATAAAAAAATGCTATGATTTCTGCGAAGGGTACAAGGAATTCCTGAACAACTCGAAAACGGAAAGGGAATTCATTGCAAATGCTGAGAAGATGGCTGTTGAAGCAGGTTTCGTCAACATCGACGGGCTTGCCGGCAAAAATCCAGCGCTAAAGCCCGGCTCAAGGGTTTATTATATCAACCGGAAAAAAGCCGCCGTCCTGGCAGTAATCGGGAAATCGCCGCTTGAAAACGGTGTTAATATCATTGGCTCGCATGTCGATGCACCCAGGATAGACTTAAAACCGAATCCCCTGTATGAAGATACCGAACTGGCAATGTTCAAAACCCATTATTACGGCGGACTGAAGAAGTACCAGTGGCTGACGATACCGCTTGCCATACACGGCCTTGTGTTAAAAGGGGATGGGGCGCAGGTGGAAATCAGGATAGGCGAGGAAGATGACGATCCCGTTTTTGTCATAACAGATTTGCTGCCGCACCTTGCAAGGGAGCAAATGCAGAAAAAAATGAGCGAAGCCGTCACCGGCGAGGGTTTGAACCTGTTGCTCGGCTCCATGCCTTACAATGACGAGAAGGTCAAGGAAAAGGTAAAGCTTAAAATACTGGACATACTATATAAAAGGTATGGAATAGTGGAAGAAGACTTCCAGTCCGCGGAGATTGAAATCGTTCCTGCACACAGGGCAAGGGATATCGGCCTGGACAGGAGCATGGTCGGCGGATACGGACAGGATGACAGGGTATGCGCGTACCCGTCTCTTAAATCAATCATTGACATCGGCATCCCGGAAAGAACGTCCATATGCCTGTTTACCGACAAGGAGGAAATCGGAAGCGCCGGGAATACCGGGGCAAAGGCCAGCTTCCTGCAGAATTTCTTAGCTAAACTTATAGCCTTGACAGATCCTGCTTACAGCGATTTAAAGCTTCGAAACTGCCTGGAAAGGTCCAAAATGCTCTCCGCTGATGTAAACGCGGCAGTTGATCCCAACTATGAAAGCGTTTACGAGAAAAGGAACGCTACATACCTTGGACGAGGCATCGTGCTGCAGAAGTACACCGGTTCCAGGGGAAAGTATGATTCGAGCGACGCCGGCGCTGAATTCGTAGGGGAGATCCGCAAGCTTTTCAATGACAACAATATAATATGGCAGACAGGCGAGCTAGGCAAGGTTGACGAAGGCGGGGGAGGGACGATAGCCCAATACGCTGCAAACCTTGGAATCGATGTAATTGACTGCGGAGTCGCTGTTTTGTCGATGCATTCTCCGTTTGAAATCACAAGCAAGATAGACATATTCACCTTATATAACGCATACAAGGTGTTTTACGGGCATAAGGCATAAATAGAAATAAGGCGGATATTTTATGGATCATTGCCCGAACCTTTTATAGACGTTTCCGTATTCGAAGGATTGACCTTGGGCGCCGTGCCGTTAGTACCGGCGCCTTTTCCAGCGTTTGCCTTCCCGTTCGAAGATGATTTCGTACCGGACGTTTTGCTGGTTTTGCTTTCTTTTCCTTTATTTGAATTACTAATATTGCTGCCGGTCACGGCCAGGCTGCCTGAAACAAAATACTCGGCTATAATCTGCTTTGTTTTTTCAACATCGCAAATGAAATAATACGGAGAGACGTCTAATGTCGTTCCCGGCATTTGTATGAAGTTGACCTTGTCTGTGCTGAACTTGTTTATATATCCTGAAAGCTTTATAATCTCGTTCAGGCTGAAGTTGGTCTCTACGTTGTCAAAGACTTCATTAATTATGCTTGTAAGCTTTGGAAAGTATTTAAGGTTCAGTTTTTGTTTCATTAATTCCCGTATAAAGGCCTGCTGCGCCTCAGTCCTTTTCAAATCGCTTCCGTCATAATACTTCCTGATTTCCTTGTTCCACTTGTTTGGCTTGCGGAATCTTACAAACTGCTCCGCCTTGGCCCCGTTCAATATCTGTCGGCCTTTTTTTAAATGTATGTGAAGATTCTGGGTAGGATCATCGTAGTCCATATCGACAGGAACATAATATTCCACGCCTCCCAGGAGGTCGATAATATTCCTGAATGCCGCAGTGTCAACAAAAACATAGTAACTTATATTTACGTCCAGGAACTCGGAAACGGTTTTAACGGCGAGATCGACGCCTCCGTGGGGAAACGCGTAATTGATTTTCCTGTTGATCTTTTCTATCTTTACTTTTGTATCCCGGGGGATTGACATAATATTGATATCCATGGTTTCGGGATTAAAATTTACCAGCATCATGGTATCTGAGTTCTTGTTAACCTTGTCGCCGCCAATCAGCAAAACATTAAAAGGTTCGTTTCGTTTCGCAAAAGGCTGGAGTATTTTGCCCAGGGGACTGTCAAATGAAGCGTAGGCGCTTTCAACGTTTGACAGGTTTTCGTTCACGTAATAAATAATGCCTATACCCGAGAAAAACAACACTACTGTGACTATTACCGTTAATATAAAGCAAAATTTCCGTAAATTCATCTATAACGACCTCATAAATACATTAGTATTACAATTTATAATATTACAATTATAGCATCTTTGCAGTACCTTTTTTAGACCTATAATGCGCCGGTATTGTTCCTTTCCGCTTGGCTGTCTTTTTTGCTGAAGTCGGCAAGCGGGTTGCTTTCGACTGCATTCCTGAGCTGTATTGCGTCCAGGTGCGTGTAAATCTGCGTAGTCGAAATACTAACAAGCCCAAGCAGTTCCTGCAAGGACCTTATATCCACGTTGCCGTATTTATACATCAGCGTGGCGGCAGTATGGCGCAGCTTGTGCGTGGAATACCGTTCGGGATCAAGACCCGCGGATTTGATATATTTTTTAACAATTTTTTGGACCAATTCCTTGCTGATACGCTGCTTGCGCTTGCTTAGGAAAAGCGCGTTCCGGTCTCTAACCCCATCCACTGGACGGACTTTCATATATGACTCCAATGCCTTCATACAGGCGCTGTTGAGGGGGATGCTGCGCTCTTTTCCGCCTTTCCCGATAACCGTCATTACGTTTCCTTTTATATTATTAAGGTTTATACCGACCAATTCCGATAATCGAAGTCCACAATTCAAAAAAATGGTAATTATTGCATAATCCCGTTCTGAAAACGTTCCATCAACGGAATTCAAAAGCTGCTTGCTTTCGTCGATATTTAGGTATCTAGGCAATCTCTTGAGTATTTTTGGAGATTCAAGCTCCTGGGCCGGGTTTGCATCAAGCAGTTTTGCCTTAAGCGTAAGGTATTTGAAAAAGGATTTTAATGAAGCAACTTTTCTGGCGCGGGCAAATGAAGAATTATCGCGGCTGTTGCTTACAAATGACATAAATGCGTACAGATCGCTTAATGTAATTGATTTTATGAAGGATATATCGATATCTGTAATATCAATATTATCAAAATCAATATTTTTATCTGCAATTTTTCTATAAACCTTCATAAAACGTAAGAAGAGCCTGAGATCATAAAAATAAACCTTAACGGTGTTTTGAGATTTTCCTTTAATAGTTTGCATATAATTTAAATAATCGCTTAATACGGGTGGCATATCAAAATCCGTAATTGTTTTCATTTGTAAATTCCTCGCGTTTTATATCATTTGTATAATTAATCATTATCATCACAATTTCTATTTAAAATAATATACTAATCAGCGCATTTTTTCAATCCTGAACCTCCTCCCAATTACGCGAAATTTATATTTCGCGTAATTGGGATTTAAAAAATGCCAAATCCCCTCTTTAAATAATTTCATATATAAAACAATAATATAACAAACCCATATTCTTATAAGACAGCCGTGACGTAATCTATAATCTAAATCTATAATCCTCAAATCACAAATCCTTTAATGCTATTATATTAAAACCATTAATAATCTACATGGTTAGGATACTTATATATATTGCCCAGGTAATTCCTGAGAATCACCTGCCTGTCATCCATGCTTACGACATATTCCGGGTTTACCGGAACCTTCCCTCCTCCGCCAGGAGCATCTATTACAAATGTGGGCACGGCATAACCGGAGATATAGCCTCTTACTCTACTCATAATTTCAATGCCTTGAGAAACAGTAGTCCTGAAATGTCCTATTCCTTTCACTATGTCGCACTGATAAAGATAATAAGGCCTGACCCTTATCTTGACGAGTTTTGTAAAAAGCTCCTTCAATATTTCCGCATTATCATTTACACCGCGAAGCAATACGCTTTGATTGCCTAGCGGGATACCAGCGTCGATTATTTTTTCACACGCTTGTGATGATTCGGCAGTAATTTCTCTTGGATGGTTAAAATGGGTATTTATCCATATCGGTTGATATTTGCGAAGCATTTTCAAAAGCTCGTCGGTAATGCGCATCGGCAGGACCACAGGTGTACGCGTACCAATCCTGACAACCTCTACGTGCGGTATTTCCCGAAGTTTCCGAATTATATTTTCAAGCCAATTATCGGACATCACAAAGGGATCTCCGCCGGATATCAGCACGTCGCGTATTTTTTTATTTTGCCTTATATATTCTATGGCCACATCAATTTCCCTGCTGCTGATTGAATAATCCTCACACCCTACGACCCTTCTTCTGGTGCAATGCCTGCAGTACATGGAGCATTTCCGTGTTACTAAGAACAGCACCCTGTCCGGGTACCTGTGCACAATCCCTTTTACCGGGGAATCCCGCTCCTCGGATAAGGGATCATCCATATCACATTCATTTACGGTTAGTTCTTCGATTGAAGGAATTGCCTGTTTCCTGACCGGGCAGCACGGATCGGACGGATCAATGAGCATTGCATAATATGGAGTTATTGCCATTCTGAAATGTTCGAGGCATTTTTTTATTTCTTTGATTTCGGAATTCTTAATGTCTATTATTTCACCAAGCTGCTCAGCAGATGTTATCCTGTTCTTTACCTGCCATCTCCAATCATTCCACTGCTCGGGACCAATATTCTCCCACAATTTAATATATTTATAATTATTCACCTGATTCCGCCTCATTTCAAATTACACTTTGTACATTCCATACCTTTTAAGTGCGCTTTTTAACACGCTGGCTATAAGAGTTCCATAACTCATTCCGCAGAATTCCGCAAGCATGGGATAATCGCTGTAACCTGGTGCAAGCCCAGGTAATGGATTTATTTCAATGAAATAAATCGTTCCGTCATCGGAAAGCCTGAAATCAATTCTTGCGAAATCTTTGCAATCCAATGACTTGTAGATCTTGGCAGCTATTTCTTTCATGCTGCAGACAGTATCTGCATCCAGCAGAGGCGGACAACTATACCTGATATATTTCATGAAATTTCTTTTTACATTATAGCTATATATCCTGTTTTCCGGTTCATTGTTCAAATAACAAATTTCCATCGGCTCAAAAACTATCATATCTTCGCCGTTCCCCAGCAAACCAACCGTAAACTCGCGCCCGCTGATATATTCCTCAATCAGCATCGGCTGTTTATAAAGCTTGAAATTCTTTTCAACCAGTCTTAGCAATTCTTTTTCATTGTTAACTATGGCAAGATCCGATATGCCTTTGCTTGAACCCTCGTAATTCGGCTTGACGATAAGCGGATATTTAAGTGTAGTGTCAGGCAGAAAGTCCGGTGATTTAACAAGCTGGTATGAAGGAGTTGTTATGCCGAATGTGGAAAGATATCTTTTTGTCAGCGCCTTGTCAAGCGCAATGCACAAGGTAGCCGCATCCGAACCGGAACAAGGTATCCCGAGAAAATCCAATACCGCCGGTACTTGTGCTTCCCTGCTTCTCCCTCCGGTTCCTTCGGCAATATTGAAGACTATGTCAACCTTGGTTTCTTTTACTCTATCAATAAAGCCGGCATTTGCTTCCAGGAGTTCTACCCTGGCGCCGGCAGCTTCAAGTGCTTCTTTTATGGATTCAATCGTTTCATACGAGTCATATTCCGCTTCTATGTCTTCTATCTCCGAAACGACTCCCTTTTTTACATTATATGCAATACCTACGGTCAATTGAGGAGGTTTGTTGTCGTTTTCCATATAATTCCATCTTCTTTCATGCACTAAGTATAAATTTTAAATATACTTGATTAATTATAGTGAATAGCGATGATAATATAAAACTTCTGATATGACGAAATTAAGCCAATTATTGAAAAGCCGGATATCCTAGACAATTTATTGCTGTTTATTCTTGATTATTGCAGAAAATCATAACCGGTCTCCATTATACTGGCCGCCAAGTTTTACCGACCGGGCATAATTATATATGGGTATTCCGGATACCGCTTGATACCGGTATTATGTCCTCATTTGCTATTTTCGAACACCAGCCTGCATTTGTCGGCACGGTACTTTGCTATGATAAGCTCGACAGCCTGCCCGTTTTTCGAATAAAGCGTATTCTCCACCTTTATCAGCGGATGCCCGGACTGTACCTTGAGATACTGGGCTTCCGCCTGCTCCGTATATACTACCTCCAGCGTACTCTTGGACCTTACGGGCAAAAGCGGGTACTTCCCTCTCAGGATATCATAGGACGGTTTCTTTGCTTTAATATCATCGATTATTTCAGGAAATAAGAAAAGAGGAATATATGAAACGTTGTAGGATAAAACGCTATCCTTTTCCGAAACAAGGTACTTGATTTCCGCGTATTCATTTCTCCTGGAATGGCTGTAAGTTTCGAAATATCTGCCCAGGAGTGCATGTTCATCCTGGCTGACGGATTTTATTGATATAATATTGTGCTGCCCGGGATCCTGGTTGTCCAGGATGGAATCTGTAAAGCCGGTAAAATTCCTGATATCTATTTTTGTTTTTATCCTGGCTACAAAAGTGCCCTTGCCTTTTTCCTTGTATAAATGTCCATTGTTGGTCAACTCGTTTATAGCCTGCCTTACGGTAGGCCTGCTGATGTCATACTGTTCACAAAGTTCCTGCTCGGACGGGATCTTGGAATCCTGCTGGTACTCTCCGGATGCGATTTTATCCAGGATTATCTGTTTCAACTGGGAATACAAAGGCACGTTGCTGTATTTGTTTATCATTCCTGTCTCTCCTCATTTTCGTAAGCATAGCAGCACATAATTACATCATTACTAATTTTATAAGATTTATCTATCCGAATCAATATAAAAATACCTAATTATTCATAAAAATTTTCGACATTTTTCACATATGAAAAATACAGCCGGCATAAAGCTGATAAATCATAACCACCCGTCAAACGGGTGGTTTGCTCTACCCCTATAAGGGGATGTTACCGGCCAGCGCCTAAAGACGCTGGCTTTCACATCGTTCAAGCCACTATGCCGTTGCCACTTTTGCCGCCTCTAAAGAGACGAACGTAATACCAGCTACCCCTTAAAGGGGTCCTCGTATTCTTTTACACTTAACTTATCAACCATTTGATCGTGTTTCTCCTGGTCCTGTATGTATTTCCTAATGGTTGCTTCATTAAGTCCTACCGTACTTACATAATACCCTTCCGCCCAAAAGTGTCGGTTCCCAAACTTGTACTTTAAGTTTGCATGCTTGTCGAATATCATTAATGCACTCTTCCCTTTAAGATATCCCATGAAACTTGATACACTTTGTTTCGGTGGTATGCTTACTAACATGTGGATATGGTCTGGCATCAGATGCCCTTCTAATATTTCCACACCCTTATAACTGCATAGTTGCTTAATAATTTCTCGTATACTCTCCTTGTATTGATTGTAGATTACTTTTCGTCTATACTTTGGAGTGAATACGATGTGATATTTACACATCCATTTTGTGTGGGCTAAGCTGTTTTCTTTGTTTGCCATTAAAGTCACCTTTCCTTTTGTTAATTTAGTAGCTTGAACAACTCTATTTTAACGGAAATGTGACTTTTTTGTATAACGTCTGTCGCGCACCCGCATAGCGGGTGGTTTATTGTTTCGCATGGCTCATTTCTCTTTTGAGAAATTCGCTTCATGCTCAACAGGCTAAAGCCTATAAATAAAAAACGGGCCCCATGGGCCCGTCGCATATTGAAATTGCCTGGTTTATATAATTCCAAGCATTTTTCTTATTGAAACAATCTGCACACAGGTGCAAAGAAGTTCCATGGCAGTCTTTAATTCATTTATCGGCGGCAATGTAGGCGCAATCCTTATGTTCCTGTCTTGCGGATCCTTGCCGTAAGGGTATGTCGCACCCGCAGGAGTAAACACCACGCCCGCGTCGAGCGCCATTTTTACGCTGGCCGACGCGCAACCGGGCAAAGTGTTCAGGCTGATGAAATAACCCCCGTTCGGCCTGTTCCACCATGCTATGTTCTTCCCGCCGAGCATCCGCTCCAACGTATCAAGCACCATATTGAATTTCGGTCTTAATATTTCCGCATGCTTTTTCATATGCTCATTTATTCCGTCCATATTCTTCAGGAACCATACATGCCTCAGCTGGTTTATTTTATCAGGACCGATAGTCCTGATGGACAACAGCTTTTTAACCTGGGATATGTTATTTTTGCTTGCCGCCATCACGGCAACGCCGGCTCCGGAAAAAGTAATTTTTGACGTTGAAGAGAAAATATACACCCTGTCTGGGTTCCCTGCATGCTTGCAGGCTTCCATGATGTTTTTCAGCCGGTCGGGGCGGTCTGTCAGGTGGTGCACGGCGTAAGCATTATCCCAGAAAATCCTGAAATCAGGCGCTGCAGTTTTCATAGAGGCCAACCTGTCGACCACCTCGTCGGAAAAAGTTATGCCTGTAGGGTTGCTGTACTTTGGAGTACACCATATGCCTTTTACAAGCTCGTCTGATGCGACAATATCCTCAACGGCATCCATATCGGGGCCGTCATCTTTCATATCCACGGTGATCATCTCGATATTGAAAAGCTCCGTAATGGCAAAATGCCTGTCATACCCCGGGCTGGGGCATATAAATTTTACCTTCGGCAGCCTGCTCCACGGGCTGTCGCCCCCATAAACGCCGAACGTCATGCAACGGCTTATGGTATCATACATCATGCTCAGGCTGGAATTTCCCCCTATTATAATTTCCTCCGGGCTGACTTCCAGCATTTCGGCAAAAAGCTTCTTTGCCTCGGGAATGCCGTCTACCAGGCCATAATTCCTTACGTCCGTTCCGGCGGCTGTTTTGCATTCCTCCGGCGTCCTCGGGAAACTTAGCATTTCCATCGATAAATCAAGCTGTTCGGCGCAGGGTCTTCCTCTTGACATGTCCAATTTTAAGTTTTGAGCGACGAATCCTTCATAAGTTATATTTAAAGAGTCCAGCATATTTTTCAGCTCATTGCTGCTTAGCTTAGAAAACTCAGTCATTTAAGTGACCTCCATGTTTGAATGTATTTCTGATATTTTATTATATTTATTATAAAATTGCAACTTTCAGCTTAAAATATTTCATAAGTTGTCCGTATCCACCGACCATGCTCATGTAGATATGGAAAAGCAGATACCTCTAATTCAATACTTGCCTTATAACCCTTAAAAAATTCAAACCGGCAAATTTCTCAATGAAATTACTGCTGTAATTTAACTGGGCAAGCCTTTCAAAAAGGGCAGGAATGCACTGTGTTCCTTCCATTGACAGAGGTGTCGGTTCTATTCCGTCGAAATCTGAACCGATGCCTATGTGGTCCTCCCCGGCAACGGAACATATATGTTCTATATGCCTGATGATATCGTCAATCGTGGCATTATCCGTGTTGTTCAGAAAACAGGGGTAAAAATTGATTCCCACCACTCCCCCGTTGGCTTTAATATCGGCAAGCTGGCGGTCTGAAAGGTTCCGCACGTTGTTGCATATAGCTTTTGAATTAGAATGCGAAGCGATAACAGGTTTCCTGGATATTTCCAGGACATCATTGAAACTGGCTTCGCAAAGGTGTGAAACATCCACGATCATACCCAGTCTTTCCATCTCGGCAACCACCTTTCTGCCGAACGCCGAAAGGCCTGACCCAATAGGTTCTTCCGCCCCATCGGCCAGCAGGTTGCGATTGTTCCAAGTAAGAAGCATGCTCCTTACGCCGAGCCTGTAAAGCTGCCTCAGAATTGCCGGATCTCCGTTCAGGCATTCGCCTCCCTCAACAGAGAACAATGCGGCAACTTTCCCGCTGTCAAGCGCCAGGTCGACATCCCTTGCATTGCGGCAGACCATGAATTTATCCTTATACTTATCCTCGGCTTCATATACGGCATCAATAACGGATAAAACGCGCGAAAGTGCGCTGTTCATGTATTTTACGGGGTTTGCGAACGCCGCAAAGAACTGTACGCGTTTGCCGGTCGCGAGAAGCCTTTTTAAATCAAGATGCAAAGAGTTTTCATACAAGTCCGCGCCTTGATCAAGCGCCACTGACGCCGTATCACAATGGGCGTCTACAATTATCACTAAAATGCACTCCTTATAAGGTTTATTTGGCTTGGTATGAAAATTCCGCCTGAAATACTCCCGGTGACTTCTATGACATCAAACCTCATGTTCCTTTCCCCAAGGTTCCTGTGTTTAATGTAAGTCCAGGCCAGCCTTCTGAGTTTTTCCCTTTTTGCGTGACCTACTGCTTCGGCTGGGGTTCCAAAAAGCCGGCTTGTCCTGGTTTTTACCTCGATGAAGCATATGTACTCGTTTTCCTGGGCTACAATGTCTATTTCGCCCAGTTTACCCGGCCTGTAGTTTCTTTCAAGAATAGTGAAGCCGTTTTTAACAAGATAATCGACCGCAATATTTTCGCCGGCAGTTCCGTAATTCCTTTTATTCATACCGGCCTCCGGAAAGCCTTGACTCGTTAAATTTGCCGTCCAGCCTGCCGACAAATACCAGTATTTGCGCCACCACCCCGTACAATTCCGGCGGTATTTCACTGCCTGTTTTAAAAAAATTAAGCGTGTGGGCCAGCGCGGCATCTTCATACAGAGGTACATTGCTGTCCCTGGCTTTTTCAATTATTTTCTCCGCTATCTCTCCCCTGCCAAGCGCAACGATCTCAGGGGCCGCGTTTTCTCCAGGCGAATATTTTAGCGCCGCTGCTTCTTTTATCTTCTTCTTTTTCAGCCGGATGACCTCCCTGCATTTTATATAATAGAATGCTTTTCCTATACCCGCACATCTACCCTGCCGTGCCCCAAGCCGGTTTGCGACATTCCAAGCACAAGTTTTTTCAGCCTTGACGGGGGCGTAGCCGAGTCAATAACGTCGTACCTGACATCGGACAGCCTGTAGCCGCATTCGGAAAAACCTGCATAAAGCTGTTCGATATTTTCCTTTAAATAATCGCTGATTTTTTGTTTTTCCGTCCTCAGCCTTATATCAATGTTTTTTCCTTTCACATCAAGGATAGTTTCCACTCTTCCCATGTTTCTTGTATCCAGTGAAATATACGTGACAAGGTTGTTTGGATCCAATCGCTTTCCGCCTTTGTGCCGTTTCACTATAAAAAGCTCGGCCGTTGTCTTATACCCGTCGATATTTACTGGCAGCTGGAGGTAAGGAATACCTATGCAATTAATTTCGTTAATAAGCTTTATCGTACCGCTGATTAAAGCAATAGTCCCGGATACGGTTTCGGCGCCCGCCGGTGCATATTGCCCGTCCCGGCGGAATAAAGGCTTCATGGCGTCGATCGCCTCGGCCAAATCATTGTCAGCGCCTGAAGTACCCTCCCCTGCCGCAAAAGTTTCCCCTGCCGCAAAGGTTTTCAAAGCGTCACCGTTGCGGGTTTCTGTCTCCGGGCCCAGTGTTTTGGATATAGAGGAAGGACTTGCCTCTAGGTTATCTTTTTCTATCTTTAAAAAGAAATGCTCGATGAATTCGGCAAGGTTCTCCGGTCTCTCATTTACGCCGGTGGTGGTTCCGGAAGGTGCGCTAAATATACTGTCTGCACGTGCGCCGCCAGTGTTGCCGGCTGCTGCCCTGTCATACATATCCGCAGTTTTAATGCCGGACCCCTCAACGAACCCTTCCGTACCGGGAGCTTTTTCCGCTGATTTGCCGGGAATTTCCACGGCGGCGCCGGATGCTGCTCCCCCCGGACCGCCAGGCGCTTCCCTGCCGCCCGGCGTTTCCGTGCCATTACCTGTTTTCAAGGGAATCGATGCGCCGGTTTTACTTTGACTGCTTTTTGCTGTTTCCCTGGCAGCGGCTGCTCCTGTTTTAGCAGTAGAATTCTCCGCTGCTGTTTTGCCGGTGGAAATCTCCGCTCCTGTTTTGCCAATGGAAGTCTCCGCTGTTGTTTTGCCTTTGGTCTCTGCTGCTGTTTTACCGTGGGTCTCCGCCTGTTCCTTGCCTTCGCCGCCGGGCACAGGCGCAATTACTCCGTTTTCCTCCGCCCCGCTGCCGTTGTTTTCTTCATTGCCGCTTATGCTGCTTATCATTTCCTGCATTTCACCAAGCAACTGCCCCAGCCTGAGTTCGCCGTCAAGCAGCTTTGCAAGCAATTCAGAGCCGTTTCCCCCTGCAAGAAGCCTTGATACAACCTGCTTTGCCAATTCTATTCCTTTATGATCAACAGATAACAAAAATGCAGCTTTTTCAGCATCCAGGCCGGTGAAATGCTTCAAAAGCCGTTGAGCTTCATCCATCCTGTCACGTGTAACAGGAATCCCGTTTTTTATGAATTCCGCCGCAAGCTGTATGTTTAAATTATTGGGCTTGATATCAAGAGAGGCAAGTATATCTGATATTGTTCCGGAGTCGAGGTTTTGCGCAATATGACGGGCATGCGCGGTTTCAAGCAGGATTGTGCTTCCTTCTTTTGAAACCACAACCAGCTCGACAAATTGACCCGCCTTCAGGCTTACCGTTTCCATTGTTTTGGCTTTAAGGACGGCGCCGTTGGAAAGCCTCAACAAGGCTTCATCCGGTGTGATTTCAAGAACCATTGCTCTTATTACGTCACCGGTACCCAGCTTTTGGACAAGGCCGCCCGTATTTATAATTTGCTGCCCTGAAGCGTTTAAATGGGCTTCGATTTTCATTTAAGGCTCCTTTAAGACAAATGCGCCGGCTTTACTCCATGAAATTTTTTGTAAAGCTTATTCTATGTATCGGACAAATTCCATATTTTCTTATAGCATTTATATGCTCTGCCGTACCGTATCCCTTGTGCTTCTTGAATCCATATACCGGGTAAAGGCTGTCGGCTTCTTCAATCAACCGGTCCCTTGTCACTTTTGCAATAATTGAAGCAGCAGCGATAGAAATGCTCAATGAGTCCCCCTTAATAATCGGTACTTGTAAAATATCCATATCCGGCAGCTTGACCGCATCGATTAAAAGCAGGTCAGGTTTCGGATCGACCTGGTCAATTGCTTTTTTCATGGCTAGTTTTGTAGCATTCAATATATTCATGTTATCTATGTACTTCTCGTCCACGATGCCTATACCGACTGAAACGGCCCTTTCCATGATAATATCGTACAGGCTCTTCCTTTTTGACGGGCTCAGCTTTTTTGAATCATTCAGACCTTCAATAAGGCATCCCTCGGGAAGCATAACGCATGCGGCAACTACCGGCCCTGCCAACGGCCCCCTCCCTGCCTCGTCAATTCCGGCAACATAACGGAATCCTTTCAGGTAGGCTTCTTTCTCGTACTTGCTCATCTCTTCCAGGCGCTTTTTTTCACGGGCAGATATCTTTTCCCGGGGTTTCATATTACGTTCCATAATGTCCCCTATTCCTCATCTATCTTTTTTTCTTCGTTCCAGGCAGGTTTCTCCAGGGATATCCTGCCGATTTTCCCTCCACGGAACTCATCGAGGAGGATGACAGCGATTCTTCTGATATCAATATTTCCGCCCGGCAATATGCATCCCCTGTTTTTCCCGGCGAGTTCAAGCAGTTTCAGGCCGTCCAACCCATCGGTACACTGCAGCTTATAGCGGTTTTTAAACATTTCCCGGTAGGATGACGAAAGTCTTTCCGCCAGCGAAGCCGCCACGTTTTCCACGTCAATAACCTCGTCCCTGATAGCCCCGGTAAAAGCCAGGTTCAGGGCTGTTTCCGCATTATTGAGCTTCGGGCTCAGTATACCCGGCGTATCAAGCATTTCAATGCCCGGATTCAGGCGGATCCATTGCTTTCCCCGCGTTACTCCGGGCCTGTCCCCCGTTATGGCAACAGCCTTCCCGGCGATTTTATTCACCAGCGTGGATTTTCCCACGTTCGGTATGCCTACAACCATAATACGCACAGGTCTGAAGATCCTGCCTTTTTGCCTGTCTCTTTCAAACTTGTCCGCCACTGAATATTTTATACTATCTACCAGGTTTTTCAATCCTTTGCCGGCGATCGAGTTAACTGGAACCGCAACGGTTCCCTTGGTTCCATACCAGTTTTGCCATTCTTTCGTTATGGTGTCGTCCGCCAGGTCTGATTTGTTTAGTACGAGCACCCGGGGTTTATTCCTTATAATGCCGTCTATTTCGGGATTCTTGCTGCTGGCCGGTATTCTTGCGTCCAGCAGTTCAACCACAACATCCACAAGCTTCAGGTTTTCCGATAAAATACGCCTGGTTTTCGCCATATGTCCAGGGAACCATTGAATATTCATAATCACTACCCTCAAACAAATGCATAAAATACAAAAGGGACTTGCAGTCCCCTTTATACTTGTGAATTTTTCCCAACCAGCTTTTCTTTTATCCTGGAAGCCTTGCCAACTCTCTGGCGCAGGAAATACAGCTTGGCTCTCCTGACTTTACCTTTTCTTACCACTTCTATCTTGCTTATCTTCGGAGAGTGAACCGGAAGAATCCTTTCCACTCCTACGCCGTAGGATACCCGCCTTACGGTAAAAGTCTCTTTCAGGCCGGAGCCCTTCTTGGCAATAACAGTTCCTTCGAATACCTGGATCCTTTCCCTGTTGCCTTCCTTGACTTTCAGGTGGACTTTAACATAGTCGCCTATACTGAGAACCGGAAGATCCGTTCTTAACTGCTCTTGTTCCAACGACCTGATAATATCCATTCGCACTTCCTCCTCTCTTGCCAAGACGTTCATAAATGCTTGAATAATATCAATTGCATCAGCGGACCGCCCGTAATACACACGCGAGATATTATAACATATAAAATTGCCTTTTGTAAACGCCCATCTTTTTAACTTTTAGATTGCCTTGCATTAATATCCCAAGAGAGGTGCAAGCAATAATAAACATTAAAATTAAAATGGAGGGTTTCCATCGGATGCTGTGCAAGTTCAACAAGATTAAAACGGTATGTCCGACTGTATAAAAGCATTATTGTTCAACATATATTATTGCTGCATTGCACCTTTTACACAGTCCGGAGGATACCCTCCAAATTCAGCAAATTAACAATGTTCTTCTGTAATCAGATGCGTTCTACCGTACCTTCCCAGGTATCTACGGCACGCTTCCTGGAGTGTTCATCAAACCAGTGCTTGGTAACAGTCTTTGCCCGTGTATAGAAGCGAACACCGTCCAACCCTAAAACATGCTGGTCGCCAAAGAAGCTGTCCTTGTTGCCCGAGAACGGGAAGTAAGCCGTTGGAACGGGAATGCCGACGTTGATGCCGACCATGCCGCCGTCGGTAAGCAATTCAAACTGCCTGGCATAATAGCCATTCTGTGTGAATATTACCGAACCGTTGGCGAATTGGTTGGCATTCATAATTTTTATGCCTTCATCAAAATCCTTTACACGTTTTATAACAGTTACAGGGCCGAAGATTTCCTTATCGCCTATGGACATACCCGGCTTGACATGATCGAAAATTGTTGGGCCTATAAAGTAACCTTTCTCAAACCCCGGTACGACGCAGTTGCGTCCATCCAGTATCAATTCCGCGCCCTCTTCGACGCCCTTTTGTATCCAATCGCAAACAAATTTCTTATGGCCTTCGTTAACTACGGGCCCAAGCTTGGTTTCGGGGTCATAAGCACAACCTATCTTTATTTGCATGGCCTTTTCTTTCAAAAGATACACAAATTTATCCGCGATGCTTTCCTGAACGACAATAACAGGCAAAGCCATGCAGCGCATGCCGGCGCAGCCATAAGTTGAGTTGATTACTGCGTTCACCGTACTTTCAAGGTCGCAGTCCTCGAGTACCAACGCATGGTTTTTAGCCTCGCACTGTGCCTGTACCCTCTTACCATGCGCCGCAGCTATCGAGTAAATATGCTTGCCCACATCGGTGGAGCCTACAAATGTGACTGCCTTGATGCGGGGATCCGTGAGAAACATTTCGGACTCCTTCCTGGAGCAGGTCACAAGATTCACGATTCCCGCGGGAAAACCGCCTTCGGTATAGAACAATTCCATGATTCTCATCGATGTCAGCGGTGTAAAGCTTGAAGCCTTTAGAACTACTGTGTTGCCAGTTGCTATTGCCAGCGGTACCATCCACCCCCATGGAATCATAGCCGGGAAGTTGAAAGGCGCGATACCTGCCACAACACCAAGCGGTACCCGGTACGATGCCGTGTCGTATCCGGTCGTTACCTGCAAGGAAGCGCTGCCCTGTATGATATAAGGCAGGCTGCACGCTAATTCCGTAGGTTCTATAGCCTTGATGACATCACCCCTGGCTTCATCCAAGGTTTTGCCCAGCTCTTTGGAGCAAAGCAGTGTCAATTCATCAAGATGCTTAACCAATACATTACGCCAATGGAACATCATTTGCGTACGCTTGCTGAGAGACGTCTGACTCCATTCCGGGAACGCCGCATCAGCAGCCGCTATGGCTTCCTCCACCTCGTCGGCGGTGCAGCAGGGTACTTCCGCAATAACTTCTCCCGTGCTGGAATCTGTCACAGGCATCCATTTATCTGTCTTTGATTCCTTCCATATTCCGTTTGCGCAATACTTTTTACGTTCTACCATACTCTCATCTCCTTATTTTTTCCTGTCACCAAAATATGGCATTTTATTTTCTTGCAATTGCTATTTTTGCTTTTTTCACTATATGGGGTGCAGTCAATTCAAACCGTTCCATTAAATAGTCTTGCGTGCCCACTTCGCCAAAGATGCCTTGCACTCCCACGCGTTCCATGGGAACCGGGTAATTCTCCGCCAGCGTTTCGGCTACGGCGCTCCCCAATCCGCCTATGATTTGGTGATTTTCAGCGGTAACGATACAGCCCGTTTTACGGGCGCTTTCAATCACGCATTCCTTATCGATAGGTTTTATTGTGAACATATCCACCACGCGAGCGCTTATACCCTCCGCAGCCAGTATATCGGCGGCTTTAAGAGATTCAATGACTGTCATTCCGTAGGCAATAAGAGTTACGTCAGTACCCTCCCGCAGAACAACTGCCTTGCCGATTTCAAATTCAGAACCCGGTTCGTATATTCTTGGCATATTCTTGCGCGGTGTACGCATATACTGCACACCATAAGTATCTGCCATTTTCCACACCAAGCTTCTCAGCATTACGGCGTCGGAAGGCTCCATGATTGTTACGTTGGGCATAACGCGCATGATTCCGACATCCTCAAAAGCCATATGAGTTCCGCCATTATAAGTAGCGCTTACACCCGCGTCTCCCCCTACAATCTTGACGTTAAGGTCCGGATAAGCACAACACATAAAAATTTGGTCATAAACCCTGCGGGTGGCGAATATTGCAAACGTATTAAAAAACGGTATCATCCCGGCTACGGACATGCCGCCTGCAACACTGCAGCCGTTCGCTTCCTGGACTCCAACGTTAATCGCCCGGTGAGGAAACTGCTTTTCAAACGGTTTCAGCCCCATGGAACTGCAAAGATCGCAATTGATGACCACGACCTTGTCGTTCGTCTTGGCCAACTCGATTAGTTCCTCACAATATGCCTGCCTCATTTCTTTGGTGTCCATGTCGTTCTTTTCTGCCAGTTTTACCACTTAAAATCACCTCCAGGATACGTCCCTGCCGAATAGCGCCTTTCAATCTCCTCCACTGCCTTTTGCGCCTGCTCGGGACCGTAGTTTAAGTAATGGTTGAATTCCTGCTCTTCGGCAAAGAATATTCCCAGTCCTTTAATAGTATCCAGTACAATACAGTGCGGCTTTCCTTTTACAGTCTTTCCCCTTTGAATTGCGTCATAAATCTCTTCGACGTCATAGCCCTTCACGGTGACCGCATCAAATCCAAAGGCATGGAACTTGGATTCTATGTCAATAGGATCATTTACCTGTTCCACTCTGCCGTCAATCTGCTTTTTATTCCAGTCCACAAAACAGAAGAAATGGTCCAGTTTTTGATGACTGGCTAGTGAACAGGCTTCCCATACCTGACCCTCGTTGAGTTCTCCATCACCTACGATACAGTAAGTGTAGCTGTCCCTGCCTTGCATGCGATTGGCAAGCGCTATGCCTACTGCTGCCGATATACCCTGACCCAAAGAACCGGTAGACATATCTACTCCCCTCACCTTTAAGCGATCAGCATGGCTGGGAAGATTTGTACCGTTCTTATTAAGGGTCTTAAGCTCTTCAATGGGAAAATACCCCTTAAGAGCCAGAGCAGCATAGAGCGCCGGCGCGCTGTGACCCTTTGAAAGCACAAACCAGTCCCGGTCTTCCCAGTTCGGGTTGCTCGGATCAATCCGCATAACTCCTCCGTACAATACAGCCAACACGTCGGCAATTGAAGCCGAACCGCCGATATGGCCAAACCCGGCCTCACCGATTTCCTTGACAGTTTCTATACGGATATCGGCACTAAAACGTCTCATTTTTTTTATTAGTTCCTGTTTATTCATTTAATCACCACCAAACGCAACATTTTGTTATGCACCTAAATATCCGCCGTCAACGGGTATAATTGCGCCGCTGACATAGCTGGACGCATCGGACGCCAAGAAAATCGTTACACCTGCAAGATCCTCCGCAACGCCCCACCTTCCGGCAGGTATTCTCGCTGAATTTGCCCTTCCCTGCTCAGTATCCGTTTTTCCTATCCAGAATTCGGTAAGCATGTAGCCGGGTGCAATAGCATTGACATTCACGCCTTTCCCGCACCATTCGTTGGAAAGCGCTTTTGTAAGCTGCATAATTCCGCCCTTGCTGGCTGCATATGCCGGAATTCGCTTGCTGCCGAAAAAGGAAGTCATGGATGCGATATTGATAATCCTTCCATACCCTTGGGCCAGCATTATCTTGCCAGCCAACTGGCTCACCCTGAACACGGAATTTAGGTTTATGTCAATAACTTTCATCCATTTATCGAAGGGAAAGTCTATGGCATCGCAACGGTACTGAATACCGGCGCCGTTGACAAGTATGTCAAGCCTGCCGCCTAATAACCCAACAGCTTCGTTGAATTTAGCCTCTATTGTCGCTTCGTCGGTCAAATCGGCCTGCACGGCATAAAACCCCATTTCTTCGCCGCCCAGGTTCTTCGCGAGATTAAATACCTCTTCCGAAACATCCATCAGTACTACTGTAGCACCGGCATCATTAAGCGCCTTTGCCATACCATAGCACAAACCGGTTGTTTTCGATGCTCCGGTCACAATAGCATTTTTACCCGTCAGGTCGAATAACTGCAAACCCTTTTTTTCCATTTTTATATTCACTCCTTTCACACCAACGCGTGGATATCACGTAATGTTTGTCATTGACGCGCTGCTATGCCGCCGTCGATCAACATTACCTGCCCGGTCAGGAACTGTGAGGCATCGGATGCGAAAAGCAGCAAGGGACCCATAAGATCACTGAACTGGCCTATGCGTCCGATAGGTATCCTCGCCTCCAACGCGCTTTTGAACACCGGGTCCGCCAATTGATGCCGATTGATTGCGGTTTCGATAAATGTCGGCGCCAGTACATTTACGGTAATATTGTCTTTTGCCACTTCACATGCAACTTGCTTGGAAAGCATGTTAACTGCGCCTTTGGAAGCGCAGTAGGCTGTATAACCGGCGTCTGAAACGCCAAATACGCTTTTCATGGACGACATGTTGATTATCTTGCCATACTTCTGCTTTCTCATCACTTTTATCACTTCACGCATTACAACAAAGGTTGCCTTGAGGTTCAAATCAAGTACGGAATCCCACGATTCGTCGTCCATCTCCTCGACCATTTTGGTAATGTTTTTTCCGGCGGAATTTATCAATATATCAATGCGTCCCAGGGTCTCCTCGGCATATTTGACCATTTGTTTAACGGCTTCCGTATCGCACACATCGCATGAATAAAAGTAAAGCTTTGTCCCACTCTTTTCCGCAATATCAAGCATGTCTTCATTCCCGCTTATATTCCTGCTTACGGCAAGTACATCGCATCCGTTTTGAAGAAGACATATGGCCATTTCACGTCCGAGACCCTTTGTGCCTCCGGTGACTACCGCTTTTTTCCCTCTAATATCAAACAGAGTGCTGCAATGATAGTTACTCATCTTTACATACCCCATTTATTTTGAGATTTATATTTCTCTGAAAAGAAGCGAAGCATCATGTCCGCAAATGATGCATTCGGGCTTCAGTTCAGGAACATGCACCTTTATCTTTTCCGCACTGTCATAATAGGCATAATAGTTGTAAACCAGGCTGGAAGGTATTGTAGGCCAGTCCGCCGGCGCAGGTGTGATTTTAAACTTTTTGCCGTCGCAATCCATAATTTCCTCCATCCACGGGAAGCAACTGCAAAGCTGATGGAACTGATCGCCGACAAATACCCTTATGCCATTAACCGTATTAGCTACTATGGATTGGCTTCCCCTGGTATGCCCGGGGGTCTTGATCAGCTTTATACCTTCCATAAGCTGTATATCGCCTTCAACGGTAAAGAAATTTTTATTCGCAGCCAAAACAGGTATAACCGACGAGTCATAGTCGCGTCTTAGTTTTTCGGCAAATACCTGGTGGTTGAGGTTGTACCATTCGTCCTTTTGGGCAATGGACTTTGTATTCGGGAACAGATGTGCGTTACCCGCATGGTCATTATGCAGGTGGGTATAGAGTACAAGATCTATATCCTCCGGCTTGAGGCCAACCTTTGCCAAAGATCCAATCAAATCTTTCTCGCCTGCATCTGCCGGGCATCCGGCCCAAGCTTTCCCATCGATTATGAAGCTGGCATTGATGCCGTTATCGATCAATATGTTCTGCTCGCCATCCTGCAGCAAAAAAGCCAAATACGGCATCTTTAAAACCAAATCCGCGTCATAACCGACTGTGTGAAATGATTTGGGAGCAATATGATAGCCACAATATAATGCTGTTGCTTTCCATTTTCCAATGCCTAGTTCTTTGCTTCTCATCTTTATTCTCCTAGATTGATTTTTATTTTTAGTGATGTTAAATATCTGGTATTTCATTTGCTTTTTTGGTACTCAATTAAAAAGTAAAATTTTTTCGTTTTTCGGCATGGCAAGGCATCCATGTGCTAACACCTGCCATGCCGAAAACACAACGCTTAGGCTGCTTAATACCACATGCGTAAATATGTCTCTCCTCTTTTCAGGCGAAAAGTAAGATTAATCATCAATTATCGCAACTGCTCGGATCGGTGACCCTGATCCTTTTCTGATTTTAAGAGGAAAGCCGTAGAAAAAGAACTCCTTACCCAGTAGTTTATCAAGGTTGCACAGGTTTTCCATGTGCGGTACCCGGGTTTTCTTATAATGCTGGTGAACGGGATAATTCGTCGTAGGAGGCCGATCAGGGCTGGGTGTGTCTGTACCCCAGTTCTTTATGCCTCTTTCTTCAATCAGGTATGCAGCTGCGTCGTATGAGAAACCCGTGTAGTTCTCCAAATACTCAGGATTGGGATAATGACGTTCGTAGTGGCCGGTATAGAACAGGACAATATCACCCTTTCGGATTTTTCGTACCGCCTTTTTTTCGGCCTCAATAATATCTTTCGGTTCAATCAGGGTATGCTCAGGAAAACAAGATATATCCAGGCATATGCCGGGTCCATAGAAGTTTTCCAGCGACATTTCATCAATAGTCGGTGCATCTGGACTAGGATCTATATGGCTGACAGCATCAACGTGTGTTGGTCCGTGGTCACATAAAAGAAGTCCGTTCGTCCTGTAGCTGTAGCCGTCTGTCAAACGTCTCCTCATTTCTTCATGCGTCGTAGTGTCAAAAATAACAGTTTTTGCATGTCCCGGGAACACGGGCATACCGGTATAGATTTCTTGTGTTAAATCAATTGCTCTCACGATAATTCATCTCCTTTTCTAAATGTTGTCAGCAGCATCGACAGATGACGCCAGGCCTTGTCCGGAGCATGGCATTTATACGCTGTTTGGATCAGACACTGGCACTATCTCCTGTCGCTATCATCATAAGATTATTTTCGTTTATGGCATTACCTTTTGCTTCACCTACAATTTCTCCATCACGCATTACAATAATCCTGTCGCATACACCGACAAGTTCCGGCATCTCCGAAGATACGAACACAACGCCGATACCCTTACTGGCAAGTTCGCGGATAAGTCCATATATCTCATGCTTTGCCCCAACATCCACGCCCCGGGTAGGATCGTCCAGCAGAAGCACTTTTGGGCTTGCCGCAAGCCACTTTGCAAAAACAACCTTTTGTTGGTTTCCTCCGCTTAAATTGTTTACATCCTGGTCCATTCCTGTACATTTGATCTGCAGTTGTTTTATAAATTGTGAAGCCATGAGTTTTCTTTTGCTTTTATTGATTACACCCCAGGATGACAGGAACCGCAAAGACGGTAAGGCAATATTGCTCTTAATGTCCATCTGCAAAACCAAGCCCTCTACTTTTCGATCCTCAGGTAACAGCATTACTCCAGCACGTACCGCATCGGTCGTACTACTTATCCGAACCGGTTCCCCATTAATAATAACCTCGCCCTGAGTCTTTGGATCCGCACCGAAAATAGCCCTGAAAAGCTCAGTCCGTCCTGAACCCAAAAGGCCTGCGATACCCAGAACCTCGCCTTGATAAACCTCAAAGCTGACAACTTTCAGCTTTTTCGAATTTGATGACAAGTTCTTGACGACCATGACCGGCTTGTTCTCGTTGATCTTCTGTTCCTTCTCTATGTTTTTAGCATAGTAGTCGCCTTCAAACGATTTACCCGTCATCATTTTTACGATCATTTCATGCGTGCAGTCCTTAACGGGGTGGGTTCCTATAACACATCCGTCTCGCATCACTGTAATGTCGTCAGCAATTTCAAATATCTCGTTAAGCTTGTGCGAAATATATATAACCGTTACATCCTGCTTTTTGAGGCTCCGAATAATTCTAAACAGATTATTCGTTTCCTGTTGGTTCAGGGCAGAAGTAGGTTCATCCATAATTAAAAGCTTGCTGTTTAGAGAAAGCGCTCTGGCAATCTCCACCAACTGCTGTTCCGCTACATTCAGTTCGTATATTTTGGTGGACGCGTGCCGTTTCACCTCTACCAAATCAAGCAATTTCTGTGATTGCAAAATTGCTTCCTTCTTCCGGACCATACCAAGCTTATTTTTAGGAGTGCGTCCCAGAAAAATGTACTCGGCTATAGTCAGATTGACAGGCATGTTCAATTCCTGGTGTATAATTGCTATACCTTGTTCCTGTGATTGGCGTGGATTCTGGAATTTCACCCTTTTGCCTTCAAGAAGAATCTCTCCGCTATCCGGTTGGTATATGCCGCAAATAACCCGCATCAGTGTTGTTTTTCCGGCGCCGTTTTCACCAACCAAAGCGTGAACTTCTCCCTTTTTAAAAGCCAGGCTCACATCCTTCAAAGCTTTCACGCCCGGAAACGATTTGCAAATATTGTTTGTTTCTAACAATAATGACATAATTCACTCCAACCTTTGTATCTGCCGGCCATTCCAGCAGGAACGGCCGGCGATACCGTCATTTTAACCGCACAGAAATTTATTTGATGATCGTATATTTGCCCTCCTCAAGTGGCATCGGGTCTGGAGAATAAGCGCCTTCTTTATAATACTCCGCGGCATTTTCCGTATCGATTACCAGTGCTTCAATAACAACGTTTTTAGGAACTTCTTCGCCTTTAAGAAGCTTAACGGCATATTCAACGCCAGGACCTGAGCAGTTGGAATACAGAACCGAACAGTCCATACGGCCGTCCATGATTGCTTTAATAGCTTCCATGGTGCCGTTGACGCTCGCAATTATCATTTCATTGCGCCGTCCTGCATTCTCGATAGCTGCAATAGCTCCCATCGTCATTTCATCGGCATGAGTGAAAACTGCATCTATGTTGTCGTAGGCTTGCAGATAATCCTCCATTACGGCCATAGCTAAATCACGACGATAGTCTGCAGGTTGGCTAGCTAAAATTTTAAGATTTGGATATTTTTCCTGTATCCGCTTTCTGAATCCTTCGTCACGTTGTACGGCTGTCGTTGAACCCGGAACGCCTTCGATAACAACTACATTGCCCTTGGGTTCGCCATACTTCTCGGTCATCTTCTCCGCGATAAAGTCTGCGGCCATTGCGCCGATTAAAATATTGTCAGCGTGAACAAAGGTTGTATACGCATCACTTTTAATACCACGGTCTATGCACACGACAGGAATTCCTTTTTGGTATACCTGCTCGACAACCGGTGTCAGAGCAGCTTCCTGTGCCGGGCTGACAACTAGCAAATCCAATCCGTTGGCAACCATGTCTTCAATGTTGGAAATCTGCTTCTCGGCTTTCCCTTGGCCATCAGTTACTTCACAGTTAATCCCATACTCCGCAAAAACTTTCTTGACACATTCTGCTTGATAGTTGCGCCAAGGCTGATTCAATGTGTCCTGGGCAAATCCGACCTTGAATTTGCTCAAGTCGACTTCTTTTGTCTCTTCCTGAGCCGGTTTTTCATTCGTAGCTTCCTGCGTCTTCGTTTCCTGCGCCGGTTCATTGGTTGCCTCAGGCGCTGCTGGCTCTTTTGCGGCGCATCCGGCGATAGCAAATGCTATCAGTACTATGACCAGTGCAATTGAGATAATTTGTGACCTTTTCATGATTTTCTCCTCCTTTATTTATACTAGTTTTTTTATAGCAGCATTTTTTACCAGTTCTAATAAGTACAACACTTGCTCATCACTTCTTGCGAATCTGTCCCATCAGAACAGCAAATATAATAATCATGCCCTTGAATATCATTTGAGGATACGGAGAAATTCCCGCCAAATTAAATACATTGTTTAATAGTCCAATAATACAAGTACCCAGGAACGTATTAAGGATACTTCCATAGCCTCCTCCCATCCTGGTTCCACCGACAATGACAGCGGCAATCGTGTCCAATGAATATCCAACACCCACTCCAGGGTCACCGACGCCTATTCGGGCAGTCATCATCAGGCCGCCGACTGCAGCCAATGTACCACTGATAATATAGGCTACCATTTTAGTAATTCTTGTATTGACGCCGCATAATGAAGTCGCGACCTCGTTGTTGCCAATTGCATAGGTATTCAGTCCATAACACGTCTTTGAAATTACAAACTGTCCAATAATAACTGCGATTATAAAAATTATGGCCATATTTGGTATGCTGAGAGTAGCACCGCTGCCGAAGGCGGTCCATCGCTTATCATCCAAAATGATAGGCCTTCCGTCGCTGAAGAAAAAGCCCAATCCTTCAGCAATGGTCGCCATACCGAACGTTGCCATGAAAGGCTGCATCTTTCCAAAAGAAACAAGCGACCCCGTAACAATGCCAAGTATCATTCCCACGAAAATATTGACCAAACATATCAGCGTTATGTTATTTCCCACATATGGCGATACAAGTGGAACTAAAACACATGAGAAGGCCATGACTCCACCGACAGACAAATCAATTCCTCCGGAAATTATGACAAATGTCATTCCCACAGCCAATATGCCAAGTATGGAAATCTGACGAAGCACATTAAATATATTATTATAAGTTAAAAACCTGGGTGATAATATCGAAGCAATAATCACTAGTATAATAAAAATTATCCATAAGCCCGACTTAGTTAGTATTTTCTTAAACTGCACATTTTTTAGGAAATTTGTTGAAGATACTTTTTCAGACCCTATCATATGAACCTCCGGAATATAGAATACTTTCAATATATATCTCAATGGCCAGTAGAGCCACGGCTTATGATGTAAACTTACTATTAGAATTGTTTTTTTATCCGATCTTTATTTATAGTCTAATTATTATTTAAAGAATACGTATTCCTTGCTATAAAAATTTCTATAATTTAGAGCCATAAGAACCTCATGCTGTATTTATATTGCTTTAGTGCTAACGTTTGTATTAAGGCGCATCGGGAATATTGCTTTATCAAGAATCATGTATGGAATACGTATTCCTTACTATGGATTTTATTATAGCACAGAGCTATATTAATAGCAAGTATTTCTGAAAGATTTTTTATCATGTAAACAACTGCTGCTGAAGAATACTGCCTAAGGGGGTTCTTCCGATTTCCTCCCTCAGGGAAATATCTCTTTTATATTTTTGCACATTATTTCGTATTCCATGGTGAGCCGAACCAGAAGTCCTCATCTTAACACAGCTTTTATACTGCCCGCAAGACAGGCGGTTTCAATTAAACTTTACCTTTTTATGCTTATTTAACACTGTGATCTTTTTTAAATGAATCCGGTGTAAATGGCGGCGTAACGACAGCCACTACCTTGAAATCTTCGGTTCCGTTCAGATTAATGACCTGATGGACTTCGCCCGGAGCACAATAAACCGCATCGCCTATCTCTACATTAAAAACTGTATCATTTACCTTAATTTGGCCTTTTCCACCAATACAATAGAAAGTTTCTTCCATATCATCGTGTGAATGCGGATTGCTGGTAAATCCCGGGGGATATGTACACGTACCTAACCATACATGCCTGGACCCCACTGTCCATGGTGCTACAATATGAGCAATTGTACGCTTATAAGGTGCTTCAAAATGTTCCTTGGGCGCTTCCGATTCCCGAATGAATTTCATAGCGATTAACCTCCTTAGTCCGTTTTTGTTGAGTTTCTTTCAATAAGTTGCAGCGGATACCGTTTCTCAACCGGTACCATGTCTTTATCCTGGATATTTTTGAATAACAATTCAACCGCGTCTTTTGCCATTTGGGAAATAGGTTGGCAATAGCTTGACAAAGAATAAGACGGCCATTCCCCCATAAATAAATTATCAAACCCAATCAGTGCAACATCTTTACCGATAGTTAATCCGAATTCATATTTCAATGTATCAATGGCGCCAAAAGCCATTAAATCATTTCCTGACAGGATGGCACATGGCAATGGTATTCCTTTCGCCACGGAACGAATAGCCTTCACGCCGGACTCATATGTATAATCCCCTTGGCATATAATAGGATTTGAAAAACCATACTCGTGTAATTTCTTTATAAAACCTAATTGCCGCTCCATATTAGATGAAGAATTCACTTCACCCGCCAGGTATATAAAATTTCGAAATCCTTTTTGTACAAACAATGTCGCTGCATCCTCAGCGGCTTTGTAGTTGTCGGGTAAAACCACGTTTGTTTTTGCTGAAGTTGAATACCTGAGCACCTGCATTACAGGAATACCTTTTCGCTGGCAGGCCGATGTCAACTCTGAAGATAGGTTTGCATACAAAAGTATTAGGCCTTCAATCTGGTATTGCAGAATAAGCGGCATCATATCGTCAATAGACTGGCCTTTTTCCGTTTCAAAATAGATGATATGCTTATTAGATTTCTGTATTAAATAGACAAGTTCGGATAGCATTTCCGTAAACGCAATATTTTTGGTATATCCTTTTACAATTCCTATAATATTGCTCTTTGATAATACTAGATTCCGGGCAAACGCATTCGGAAGATAGTTGAGCACTTTTGCCGCTTCTAAAACTTTTCTTTTTGTCTCCTTGGAAAGTTTTGCATTCTTCGAAAAGACCTTCGACACTGTCGATTGCGATACTCCGGCCAACAATGCCACATCTTTTGAAGTAACCTTGTTGTTAAAATTATTGTTTTTGCTCACTTTAACTTACCATCCTAATCACGATTAATGAATACGTATTCATTACTTTTGAATTAATTATAGCATAGTACTAAATTCATGACAAGCACTTCTCTTTTCGAGAATTTTTAAAAGCTTTTCTTGTCTTGTATGAATATGGCATATTAGTTATAATATCCATTGGGTGATGTTTGCATGATAAAAAGAGCTAATGAGATGATCAGGGATTTAAGGCATGAGATGCGCGGCGGCAAGGGCAGCGTGGAATTGATGCATATTTTCGGACAGGATGAAATGACCGGGAAAGCAAGGCTGTTTGCCAAGATCACGCTGAATCCCGGATGCTCGATAGGGATGCATCAGCATGACAAGGAAGAGGAAATCTACTATGTAATAAGCGGAAAAGGCATCATTAACGATAACGGAAATATAACGGAATTATCACCGGGAGATGCCTCCATCACAGGAAACGGAGGTTCTCATTCCATAGAGAATAACGGTGATGAGCAATTGGTGCTCATTGCTGTTATACTGCTGTTTTAGCAATACTTGATTTTATCACCGGTTTACCGGTTTTTAACTGTTCGCCGCCCTGCTGCGTTGCTTGCCATCAAACGAAAACATGCAAAACATCAGGGCTCTTCCTCGAGCAGTTTTTTATCTTCTTCAGATAATTCCAGCTTTTCAAAGAGGTCCGGGCGTCTGGCCTTTGTACGCTTAAGCGACTGCTTTCTTCTCCATTTTTCAATGTTGGCATGATGTCCTGACAATAATATATCAGGAACTTTTTTCCCTAAAAATTCATACGGCCTGGTGTATTGCGGGTATTCAAGGAGACCGTTTGTATGGGATTCTTCCTTATAAGACCCGCTATTTGACAAAACACCAGGAATCGTTCTGCTAACCGCGTCAACAAGCACCATTGCCGGAAGTTCCCCGCCTGTCAGCACATAGTCCCCTATGGATATCTCCTCATCCACAAGCTCTTCCAGCACTCTCTCGTCAACACCTTCATAATGGCCGCATAAAATGACAATATGCTTTAGCGATGACAACTTCTCGGCCAGTTCCTGGGTCAGGAGCTTGCCCTGCGGGCTCATGTAAATGAAATACGGCTTGTAATCAAGGCTTCCCGCTATGGACATGTATGTGTCGTAAATGGGCTGGGCCAGCATTACAAGGCCATTGCCGCCGCCATATGGGTAGTCGTCGGTTTTTTTGTGCTTATCCTTGGAATAGTCGCGGATATTATGAGTATTCACCGTTATTATTCCGCTTTCCCGTGCGCGTCCGATTATACTGGCGCCAAGCACGGCATCGAACATCTCGGGGAAAATTGTCAGTATGTCAAACCTCATCATCCAACAATCCTTTCGGGACCGTTACTTCTATCCTGCATTCGTCAAGCAAAACCTTTCGCACAACGCTCTTTAAAGCCGGAAGCAACATTTCCTTTCCCTCATAGTTTTTCACGACATAAACGTCGTTGCTTCCCGTCTTCAGGACATCAGTGATGCGGCCTAAAATATTACCGTTCTCATCCATTACGTCGCATCCGATGATATCACAGATAAAATACGTATCCTCCGGAAGCTTCACTGCATTTTCCCTGTCCACGGCAACGTAGCAGTTCCTGTATACCGACGCCTCGTCCATTGAGTTGATATCGGAAAACTTAATGATAATATGGTCCTTTGCATGCTTGACCCCCTGTACGTCATGCCTTGTATAAATGCCGTCCTTTTCAATATATGCCCATTTAAGATCGTCAAAACGGCCGGGATCATCCGTCAGGGGAATCAATTTCATTTCGCCTCTAATGCCGTGCGTATTTACAATCTTTCCAACCTGCAAGTACTTATACATCACACATCACCAGGAACCATGCCGGACCGGTAATCCCCAGTAAAAGGCGTTTGAAAAACAACCTTTTACTGGATGATTTCCACCGCAACCCTGACATTTTCCTTGATAGCCGCAGCCTTTACAACAGTCCTTATAGCCTTGGCTATCCTTCCCTGCTTTCCAATCACCTTTCCCATATCTTCCTTGGCTACCTTCAGCTCGAGAATAACGGTGCTGCCTTCATTAATCTCGTTGACAACCACTTCATCAGGGTAATCAACAAGAGATTTCGCGATAGCTTCGAGAAGTTCTTTCATTGTTTGGCCACCTCCCGTGATAAAGCCGGAGAAAACAAGACGCCCTGCAATTACTGGATAATACCCGCTTTCTTCATCAGCGATCTTACCGTGTCAGTAGGCTGTGCGCCGTTTTTTATCCACTTCAATGCTTTTTCATTGTCAATCTTAAATTCGCTGGGATTGGTCGACGGGTTGTAAGTGCCGAGTTCTTCTATAAACCTTCCGTCGCGCGGATACCTTGAATCTGCTACAACAATCCTGTAATACGGATTTTTCTTCGCTCCGATTCTTTTCAGCCTTATTCTTACCGCCATACATTTCACCTCCTTGTACAATTAATATAGTTATTTCATCAGTGACTTTTGCCACTGTTCGACCCTGTTAACATAACGTAATATTTGCTACTTTTCTAAACACCAA
>JBLNDI010000145.1:0-30501 GCA_050261495.1 Bacillota bacterium | reverse complement strand
GTACCTGATTTTTTAATCATTCGACAAGGTGTCCGGATATGCCGTTATGCTGTCCGGATAATTCCGAAACGCTGTCCGGATGTTGCCGGAATCAGTGTCCGGATGCGGCCGAAATATGCAGGCGAACTGCCCATAGCCCAATTCTGTCTTTAGTCCTATCCATAGCACGCTTTAAGCGTGCTGGATATCTCAGTTTTGTTGAATGCTATTCTGCATGTTTAGTGTAAACTTTGGAACCGCCGTATACCGAACGGTACGTACGGTGGTGTGGGAGGTCGGCTACTCAACTAATGGGTAGCCTCCTACCCGATTTTTTATATATATGTTATATATATGCCGGAAGCTTGTGAAGCGGCGATATGTTCATTGACGCCGGCTGAATAATAATTGTTATAATTTATCATTTTATGTTATAATATCTTAAGCTTCTTATAAATAAATGTCAGGAGTGAAAATGTTGGCCAAGGTTATCGCAATAGCGAACCAGAAGGGCGGAGTCGGAAAAACTACCACAGCTGTCAACCTGAGTTCGTGTCTTGCTTATAAAGGGAAAAAGGTTGTAATTATAGATATTGACCCGCAGGGAAATACAACGAGCGGCCTGGGAATAGATAAAAATGTCATAGAAAAATCAATATATGAAATCATAATTAATGAAGAAGACATAGAGAAAGCATTAATTAAAACATGTATTGATAACCTTTTAATATGTCCTTCAAATATAAACTTGGTAGGAGCCGAGGTTGAGCTTGTTTCTGTCATATCCAGGGAAACCAGGTTAAAGGCGGCTATTCACGATATAAAAGACAAGTATGAATTTATACTTATAGATTGCCCGCCGTCGCTTGGACTCTTGACACTAAATGCTTTAACAGCTGCAGACACGATATTGGTTCCCATTCAATGCGAGTATTACGCCCTTGAGGGATTGAGCCAGCTGATGAATACAGTTAAGCTTGTACAAAAGCACCTGAATCCTTCGCTGGATGTTGAGGGAGTTGTGCTTACAATGTTTGATGCACGTACCAATCTATCCATTCAAGTAGTGGAAGACGTAAAGAAATATTTTAAAAATAAAGTATACCGTACAGTCATTCCAAGAAATGTGAGGCTTAGCGAAGCCCCAAGTTTTGGACTACCGATAATACTTTACGATCCTAAATCTAAAGGCGCGGAATGCTATCTTGAGTTGGCGCAGGAGGTTATTGACTACTCTGAGGAGGTCTAGAGGAGGAATGAAAAAAGGACTAGGAAAAGGCCTGGGGGCATTGATTGCTTCCGCGGAAGCGGAAGATACCGGTGTAATAGAGGTAAAAATAAATGATATTGAACCAAATGTCGATCAACCAAGGAAAAGTTTTGATGACGATAAATTAAAGCAGCTTGCCGAATCTATTAAAAAACACGGCATAATCCAGCCCCTGATAGTACAGCGTGAAGGCGATACATATAAGATAGTTACGGGAGAAAGAAGATGGAGAGCTGCGAGAATGGCTGGATTCCAGACGGTTCCCGTAATCATCAGGGAACTATCGGGCAGGGAGGTCATGGAAGTTGCCTTGATTGAAAATATTCAACGCGAAGATCTCAACCCGATAGAAGAAGCGGAAGCTTATAAAAAACTTATTGACGATTACGGGATGACGCAGGAAGAGATTTCGGCAACGGTAGGAAAAAGCAGGCCTGCCGTCGCAAATTCCCTGAGGCTGCTTTCACTTGGCAAAGGAATAAAAAATATGATTGTATCGGGTGATATTAGCAGCGGTCATGCACGTGCACTTATATCTATAGAAGATCCCGAATTACAGTTGAAAGCCGCAAAAATTATAATAGAGAAAGGGTTGAACGTTCGTGATACGGAGCTTCTTGTAAAGCGCATTGCAGGGAACAAGGACGAAAAGAAAAATAGAAGAAAAACAACCGGCGATGCAGAGTATAAAGCTATTGAAGACAGGTTCAGAGAAATATTCGGTACCAAGGTAAAAATTATAAACAGGAAAAACAGCGGGAAAATTCTTATTGAATATTATTCCCCCGATGATCTTGACAGGATTATAAATATTGTAGAAAAAATAAATGTTTCACGTGAAACATAACAGCATGAGAAGAAGGGATAAGAGAGCATGGAAGATATAATATACAATTTGCTTGATGTTATTCTTATTATTAATTTTTTAATTATACTAATACTGCTTATCATGAACTTGTCAAACAGGAAGAAAATAAGAAAACTAACTTCAAAGTACAACAAGTTTATGAACGGCCTAAGCGGGGCCAGTATGGAGGATTTGCTAATTGACTGTATTAACAAGGTGAATGATGTAATTAATAAAAACAAGGAAATTGAGTACGAGCTTAACGCGGTTAAAAGAAATATGCTTTACTGTATTCAAAAGGTGGGTGTCATCAGGTACAATGCTTTTGATAATGTGGGCAGCGATTTAAGCTTTTCCATAGCATTGCTGGATAATAATGATGATGGTGTTGTGATAAGCAGTCTTTATTCCAGGGAGGCTTCTTCCACCTATGCAAAACCGATTAAAGGAGGGAAGTCGAAGTACCCTCTTTCAGCTGAGGAAATCAAGGCGATTGATATTGCGCGGAAATCACACGTTACAAAAAGCTATACTGAATAAATGAGCTCATGCTTGTAAAAGCTTTATTCCATAAAGCAAAGTAGTAACATAAATTCGTGGTACATATAATGTTTGTATATTGCAAATGGTGTTTGGAATCAGACCAAAAAATAAACAGGGAGTGATAAGTTAGTATGCTGGATATTAAACTATTGCGCAGCAATCCTGATATTCTTAACAGGGCTTTGAAAAAAAGCAAGGACAAGTTTGACATAGATGGTTTTTTATCTCTTGATGCCAAGAGACGTCTCTTGATATACCAGGTCGAACAAATGAAAAACAAGCAGAATTCCACTTCGAAAATCATTCCGCAGTATAAAAAGGAAGGTAAAGATACTTCTTCCCTTATGGAAGAGCTGAAAGAGCTTTCCAGCAAAATAAAGGAACTTGATGCCCAGATCAAGGAAGTGGACGACCAGATAGACGAGTTGCTTTTAACAATTCCAAACGCACCGCATGAAAGCGTGCCTGAAGGCGATAGCGACATGGATAACAAGGAGATAAGGAGATGGGGCGAGCCGCGCAAGTTCGATTTTGAAGTCAAACCGCACTGGGAAATCGGGGAATCTTTGGGCATACTTGACTTTGCAACTGCTGCCAAAGTTACCGGCGCCCGGTTTATTTTTTATAAAGGCGCCGGGGCGCGTCTGGAACGCGCGCTTATGAACTTCATGCTGGACCTCCACACGGAAAAACATGGTTATTCAGAGGTTTTTCCGCCGTTCATGGTTCACAGGAACAGCATGGTGGGGACCGGGCAGCTTCCCAAGTTTGAAGAGGACGCTTTTAAAGTTTTCGGAACGGAGTTCTTCCTGATACCCACTGCCGAGGTTCCTGTTACGAACATGTACAGGGAACAGATACTTGACGCAAATGATCTGCCTATCAAGCATACGGCTTATTCCGCATGCTTCAGGGCGGAGGCAGGCTCCGCCGGACGTGATACCAGGGGACTCATAAGGCAGCACCAGTTTAATAAAGTGGAACTGGTGAAATTCACCCTCCCGGAGACATCATATGAGGAGCTTGAAAAACTGACTAATGATGCGGAAGAAGTATTGCAGCTTCTCGGGCTCCCTTACAGGGTAATGAAGCTTTGTGTCGGGGACCTGGGTTTCTCGTCTGCAATGACGTATGATCTCGAAGTCTGGATGCCCAGTTACGGAAGGTACGTGGAAATATCTTCATGCAGTAATTTTGAATCATTCCAGGCCAGAAGGGCTGATATAAAATTCAGGAGAGGTCCTAAAGAGAGGCCGGAATTTGTCCATACCTTAAACGGCTCCGGCGTGGCAATCGGAAGGACAACGGCGTGCATTCTCGAGACATACCAGCAGGCCGACGGTTCGGTGGTTGTTCCGGAAGTGCTGAGAAAATACATGGGCGGGCTTGAGGTTATAAAAGCATAAATTTTAAGGGCATCCTGGGAACAAAGATTGCGGGAAGAAGCTCTATGTCGCGGTATGGAGAATAAAAGGGAATGTCCGCTCCGTCTCATTGCCCATTATACAGGCTTCCGGGAAAAACGCGGCGGTTAGATGCGCTTATCCTGAAAACGTGGATTGAGACTTTGAATGGGATGACAAAAAAGGGATCCTGACCGTGTCGCTTGAACCCTGCACCGCACGTATATTTGAAATAGAATTGCCAGGCTGCCGCTTATAGTTCGTACAGCCCGGTATGCGGCAAGCCCCGCAGAATAAACACGCGCAGAATTTTAGAGGATTGACAAGACAGTGGTTTCATTGTAGAATATGATTTGTCGTTTGACTATAGTACGGAGAGATGGTCGAGCTGGTTTAAGGCACCGGTCTTGAAAACCGGCGTAGTCGTGAGGCTACCGTGAGTTCGAATCTCACTCTCTCCGCCAGATGCCTTAGGCATCCATATACCGGCAATTCGATCGGTAATTCGATCTTGGAGAAGTACCCAAGCAGGTCGAAGGGGACGGTTTGCTAAACCGTTAGTGGGGGTAACTCCAGCCGGGGTTCGAATCCCCGCTTCTCCGCCAAACAAGCCGCTTTCAGGGAGTAACCGGGGGCGGCTTTTGTTATATTAGGAATGAATATGCTGTATTTGTTTAAAATATCCTTTAAACGCTCTTTATAATGTGATATAATCATTTCATCACGAAATAACAGGGGGCAGCATTGGTGGAGGATAAGACTTTTGAGCTTTTAACAAAGATGTATTCAGAGTTTTCCGTCAGGTTTGACAAGGTTGAAGCCGACATGCAAGGGGTAAAAAACCATGTCGGTAGGTTGGAGAACAAGTTAACAGCAATGGAGTTTGAACTGAAGAAGGATATATCCGCTCTATACGATGGTTATAAGCAAACTTGCGAAAAGCTGGAGGTTATCGAGGAAAAGGTCGATAATCTGTCAGAGAAGGTTGACCGGCATGATATAAAGATCCAGGTAATAGAGGGAGGACGAAAATAGGTCCTCTTTTCTATTTGAGATAACTTTGATAAAATCATTTCACCATGGAGTAACAGGCAGCAGTATTGGTGTAGGATGATAAAACGGAGGAACCAAAATCTTTTAAAATAAAATGGCGTGCGCCATTTATTTCTTTATTTGGCGAAGAACTCTGTACTGTAATAATTGGTTATCAATAAAATTTTATCGATAATCAATAATTTTATATTGATAATAAATAAATCATGGTGTATAATAAGAATTGGCGCTTTGCCAGAATATGTTTTGCACGCCATATTATGAAACAGCGCCGTTGAAAGCGTATTTTGCTGAAGGCGCACTTGGAAGTATTTGCAAGAAGGGCGGTATAACCATGAGAATACTTGGTGAGAAAAGCTTGTCGGTTGCCATTAAATATTTCCTGGATATTATATTTGCAGGCGGCATATTGATCATTCTGGGACTGCCATTTATATTGAAGTGGTACCTGGATTGGCTGAAAGGAAGCACAAGCGGACATTACGCGTTTTTCCTGCCGTTCCTTTATTTGACCGGCATCCTTGCATTGGCGCTGGTCAATGAACTTCGCAAGGTATTCAAAACGCTGAACCGGATGGATCCTTTCCGGATGGACAATGTACGGAGCTTTAAAATCATGTCGGTATGCTGCTTTGCAATTGCGGTCTTATATGCTGTCAAGATATTTGTTTATAATTCTTTTCTCACTATTATACTGTTCATGGTATTCATCATCGGAGGTTTTTTCCTGTTAATTCTTGCGGAAATATTCCGGCAGGCTGCTATTGTAAAAGAGGAGAATGACCTCACCATATAAAGAGTGTGACAGGGAGCATACAACCTAGGGATACGGACGCTATGACGGGCTTGGTTTGAAGGGAGCGGCAGCAGAGGATGAATTACCATGGGAATGGTCTGCAGCAAGGCGGGAATTGCAGCAAACAGGAGGGCATATGGGTATCAGAATAAATTTGGATGTTATGATGGCAAAACGTAAAATCGGCCTTACAGAGTTGGCCTCCAAGGTGGATATAACAATGGCGAACCTGTCGATCCTGAAAAATAACAAGGCCAGGGCAATAAGGTTTTCCACGCTTGAAGCATTGTGCAGGGTTCTTGAATGCCAGCCCGGAGACATCCTGGAGTATGTAGAGGATACCGATGATACCGGCGGCGTATAAGGCGGAACGAAAAAAGCTCAGGGAACGTCGGAATACACGAAGATGGCGGGAAAGACGGGTTTGATAAATGAAAAAGGAAGAATGGGGTGGGAAAATGTTTGAAGGGAATGAAACAGATAATGCAAATGAAATATCCGGCACAAGTGAAAAACATGAATTAAAGCCGGAAGAAATTCTTGATTACAAAAGCGCGGACAAACTGCTTTTATTGGGCGCATTTGCGCTTGGCGTCCTGTTTTCCTGGCTCTTTTACGGGAATTACCCGGGAATATCCGTTCCAATTTTTATAATTGCGTTTTACGCGCTTCTTCTCTTTTACACGCGGCCATTATTAGCGAAAGAAGCAAAATTCGGCTGGTTTTTAAGCATACCTGTTCTAATGATTTCGCTGACGTTTTTCCTGCATGGAAATAAAGTATTGCACATACTAAACCTGTTTGCCCTTCTTCCGCTGATATTGCTGCAAACTCTGCTGATTACCGGGGCTAACAGTTACAAATGGGATAGTCCGGGTATAATTGCCGATTTGCTGTACGGTGTATTCGGAAGAAGCCTGTATCACGCAGCCAAGCCATTTAGATTCGTATCTTCGGCGCTGCGAACGAAAAAAGTACGCAACGGCAAGACAGGTGTGAAAGTACTCATCGGGCTGCTTATTTCCTTGCCTTTGATTTTAGTGCTGGGTCTGCTGCTTTCTTCTGCGGATATTGTTTTCGGCGAATTTTTAAAAAAACTGACCGTTATTTTCAGCGAAATCAACCTGGGAGAATTTTTCGGCAGGTCCGTTGCGGCGCTTATCATATTTATGCTTTCATTCAGCTATGCCTGGAGCCTGGGCCATGGCGAAAAGCTGTCCGACATCCTGCCGGTCGACACGGAATTGAAGCAGCCGGACGAAAGGCGGCGGTGGGACCAGGTAACGGTTATTACCGTAACGGTCATGGTTGATGTGCTTTATATTGCCTTTGTCGCAGTGCAGTTTTTATACCTGTTTGGAAGATCCGGCCTTCCCGAGGGCTTCACATATTCCGAATATGCGCGCAGGGGCTTTTTTGAGCTGATAGCAGTATCAATAATGAATATAGGCATCTTGGCATGCACCCTTACTTATGCGAAGAGATGCGAACAAACAAAAGATATAATACTGAAGATATTGAACACTATAATGATATGCTGCACGTTTGTTATGCTTTACTCGGCCCATTATAGAATGTCCCTTTACGAAAATGCATACGGGTTTACGTTCCTCCGCGTTATGACCCGTGCTTTCATGGTTTTTCTGCTGGTTCTATTTATAATTACGCTGGCAAGAGTCTGGTTCACACGCCTGCCATTGCTCAAGCCGTATATCGTTGTTGCAGTCATTGCCTTTACGGTAATTAATTATATAAACGTGGACGCGATTATTACCGGAAATAATATTAAAAGGTATTATGAAACAAATAATATTGACGTGGAGTATTTCAGGATGTTATCCAACGGCGTTGTCGCGGATTTGGCGATATTAGCGAAAGATAAGGACCCCTTGGTATCATCGGCAGCCCGTGATATCCTGGAACAAAGAAAAAAACAGCTTTCGGAGGAGAGAGGCTGGCAATCTTTCAACCTAACGGACTATATGGCGAAAAAGCACCTGGAGAAAGGATGGTAGACGAAAATTACGGTGAAGACAAGGCTTGTTCCGGCAGTTTCTTTCATTGCGGCTTTCATAGCCGTTTTCGTTTTTTTTGTCTTCCGTCCCGAAAATCGGACAAAAATCGGGGATTGGCCCGCAATTGGCATAACGGCGGAAGAAAAATCAATAACCAGCGTGGATGCCGGTTCGCAGACCAGGCTTAACCTGGTTTTAAATAATGGTGATGTAAAGATTACGCGAGGCGGCCGGGATCATGTGCAGATCATAGAAAACAGGAGGATCAGGGGTCCTGCGTCCCGCGGGCAATTAGGGGAGTATCTTAAATCGAACAAGAGCAGGGTGGATAGCACTTACTTCGACATAAACATTGACGGCAGGCAAGTAGACGGCATTAAGCCCTTTTTCGGTTATGAAAACGATATTGAGCTAATATTGCCGGCTTCCCTGGCGGCAATTAATATAACCATAGATAACGGGTCAATCATGGTGTCGGATTTGGACGGCATGTCCAATATGGAATTATCCGTAAAAAAAGGGCGCATTCACGTGGAAAAATGCAATTCCATAAGGATCAAGGCTTCCGTCGCGGAGGGAAGGATCTCGGCGGAAGGTATAATCGGTAATGGTACTTTCAATTGCGGCAGGGGAGATATCCGGCTGCGTGAAGTAAACGGAACAATTGAAATTGTATCGGTATCAGGTGATACCATTATCGAGAATTGCACCGGTAAGCTTAACTGCGACATATCCTCGGGAAGCATAACCGTCAGGGACACCGAACTTAAAAACGGCTCCGCGTTATATGCGTCAAATGGCAATATCAGCGTGGAGCTTGAAAAGATTGATGTTGAAGGGAAATACTCGATAAAAGCCGCATCTGGAAATATAAGCCTGAAGATGCCGCAAGAAACCGGCTATTCGTTGATTGCCAGGTCAACCAGGGGGCGTGCGTACAACAAAATGGATCCGGCGCCGGAAACGCTGGAAAGAGCGCCTTCCGGAGAAATTTACGGGGATGTTGGCAATGGGGGCGCTTCGATTGATGTGTATATTGACCGCGGTAACATTTATTTGAGATAGTACAGGCGCACCCACGTGCATTCCGTATAAATAAAACAAAGAACGCCCGCATCCTTGAATAATATGCATAAAAATTAGCAATGCTAACGATGATGCAATTATTATTGCAATTATTATCAAGGGATGTTAGGGAGGATAACATATGTCAAGAACAGTCGTAGGAATTTTTGATAGCAGGGATCAGGCGGAAATGGCCGCGCGGCAGGTACGGGACCATGGGTTGCGTACGGATGATATTTCGATAGTTGCAAAGCAGTCGGATGAAAATGCTGAAGGCAGGGATGGCATTAATGCGACCATGATGAACAGGCAGGCGGGCGTGAATGACAACATATCCGACGGGGTTATATCGGGCGGCGTGCTGGGAGGCCTTGCCGGATTGCTTATCGGAACGGGAAGTCTTTTCATACCCGGCCTTGGAATAATTGCGGCGGCAGGTCCGATAACCGGGCTGCTTTCCGGAGCGGTAACGGGAGGAATAGTCGGAGGCCTGATTGACTTGGGTATTCCCGAAAGCAGAAGCAGGGTGTACGAGAACGATGTCAGACAGGGCAAGATACTGTTCAGCATGAAAACCGATGAGGATAAGGTTGATCAGGTTGCATCCATTTTAAGAAGAAACGGGGCATCAAGGGTTGACACGTACTAAAACCAAAGGTGACCGGGAGAATTCCTTCCGGTCACCTTCTTTTAATGCTTACTTTTCTT
This sequence comes from Bacillota bacterium, assembly GCA_050261495.1. Lineage (GTDB taxonomy): Bacteria > Bacillota > Clostridia > Acetivibrionales > DTU013 > JBMNKL01. The sequence continues at coordinate 20,822 of JBLNDI010000145.1, read as the reverse complement.
TCATCCTGTTTTTTCAGATTGTTTGCGCGCCCGGTTCAATGCACTTCTCCGGTTGTTTCCCTGATTGTCTCTCCCGTTGGTTCCCCATCTGGCTCTTCTTCAGCCCCTGCGCCGGGTGATACGCCGGGCGACGCGTCGGTAGCATTCCCGCCAGGCGATTCATCGGGAATACCTGCATCGGGCAATTTGTCCGGACTATCCGTCCCGGGCTTATCTGCAGCAGGGCCGGGAGGCGGATTTTTTCCCGTTCCGACCGGTTTTGTGCCGACCAACACTTCTTCGGTGCACGGAACATACCTGCTTGTATGCAATTTATTCTGTGAGACCACCTTGCCGTCTATCTTTATAATTTTATAAGTTTCAACTACGTAGCCGTTAGATCCTTCCTGCTTAATCTCAACTGTTCCTTCCGGCAAATTGGGGTCCTCGATTCTTACTACCTGGTAAGGCGTTTCCTTTAAAATTTTATTGCTGATAATTACGGATTTCCCCGGGGTCTCGTTTGTACCCAGGAGAGTAATGGATATTTTATTGGCTTCAACTTTCGCAAGCATTTTTATCGGCCATCTTGTAGAGTTGACGAACCTAAAATCCGTGCCGCCGTAAAATGCGGTAGCATCCTGCCCCAAAGGCACATATGCCACGGTAAAGGAATGGTTGCGCCTTTCCGTAACTTCAAGGTCGGCCTTTAGCACCGCGTTATATATGGTAGTGGAAACCTGGCATATGCCGCCTCCTATACCGTCAACTACTTTGCCGCCGCTGTAGACATGGGCAATCAAATAACCGTGCTCCGCATCCCTCGGTCCGACAACTTCGTTGAAGGAGAATTCCTGTCCAGGCAGCAGCACCAGGTTGTTTATTTTTTGTACCGCAAGCTCCATGTTGTGCTTTCTGTTTTTACCGTTTTGAGTCCCAGTTGAGAAATAAGTGGTCGCGGAGCCTATTTCATCCCTGAAAAGCATGGATGATGCGATATCGGAAGTAATTTCCGGCATTATGAACGTCACCGGGAGCACACGTTCGGTGTCTTCTTCCTGTTCAAGTCTGTCAATTATCTCCCTGAGGTCGGTCTTATCAATTTTGCGTCCGACGGAATGGGGAATTGCCACCAATTCGGAGTTTTCAACCTTAAACCCGGCATCGACCGGTTCACTGATGATTTGGGCATATACATCATCCACGTTAAATTTTGTCGGATAGGTAATGAAGACTTCGGGCTCAATAACACCGCCTTTGTGGCTCAATACCATATCCCTGACAAGTTCGGCCGTCTTTGCCTTATCTATGTGCATCCCGCGTTTTCCCGAGCGTATAACCACCTGGCTGTCCGTTACAAGCAGCGATCCTTCTTTAACGCTTTCGTATGTTTTATCAAAAAACCTTTCTGCCAGGTCTTCAATCTTGCCTTCATCAAAAGCAGGAATTATACTGAGCCTTATACCTTTAATGCTGGCCAAAGCAATGTCGTAAAAACGCTTCAACACGTTTCCGCTGCGCCCTATGGAATATGCCTCTTCAGCAGCGGCCGCGGTGTCATATCGTACGCCCAGTTCCGGAAATGTAGCCCTGAGTTCTGCATTTGCAGCCTTCAGGATTATTTCTTGGCTTTCGGAAGGTATCTGGTACCTGGCGTCCAGGAGCTCCCTTACTTCCTCCAGGCTCATTCCGGAAACTTCATAACCGTCAATGTATACCCCCTTGTAGACCTTGTCGTATTGAAGGGTCATATATGCAAAAACGGCCCCCGAAAAAACCATTAATGCGATAAAAAAAAGCAATATGATTACAGCTACGTTTCTTTTTTTGTTCCTTGGCCGTCTGATTTGAACCTCAGGTTCCATGTTGACCTACTCCCCAAATGATCGCATATAATTCAAAAAACATATATTATATATAACCGTCCTTATATTTGCTAAACTATTATTTTATTAATTTACTGGATTCGCAAACCAGCATAAATACATTATAAATAGACGGGAACAAAACTGCAATTGTTTCTTTTCGGCGCACGTTATATTAAATTTATATTAATTTTTCATTACCGGAATTTCAAAAGATAGTCCGGCTGTGGAAAAATTATAAAAAATGTATTACGATTAGAATATAAAGCGATTTTGTTAAAAGATGATGCGCCGGACAGACGACGTGTTTTGAGAGGGTCCATATATGAATGTATTTGACGAGGCGGAATTTCACGGTATATGCAGGAGACTGAATGCTGACGCGGCAATAACGGATGTAACAATCCGTTATGAATCGCAAAGCTATTTTAACCGTATTAAAAGCGTTGTGCAAAAGGATAGAAGGGGAGAAGTCGTATTTTGCGTCATCAGGCCGAACGGGAAGATAATTGCCATTACATGCGAGGATTATCCCCAAAACGTCTACAGGATACCAACGGGCGGGATCGGGAAAGACGAGGATGTAATAGAGGCCATATACCGTGAAGTAAAAGAAGAGCTTGGCCTTGACGTGGAAATTTCGGCTTTTGCCGGTGTGATCAGAATTCGCTTTGAATATAAAAATGAGAAAATCATGTTTTATTCATATATTTTCATATTAAAAGAAATTGGCGGAGAACTCCTGAAGGATGCCAGCGACGACGAGATAAGCGAGGTCATGGAAGTTGACCTTGACGGGCTTGATCGGATAGTCCGCTCCCTCGGCGGAGTAAAGGGCAAGTGGGAGGACTGGGCCAGGTTCAGGCATACCACATCCAAGGCGGTTCTTAATTATCTCAGGAATAAATGTATACAAATGTAAATTAGCGCCTATACTTATAGTAAATAGTAATATTGCTATAAGAAGGTGCAATTCATGGATACCGAACTTGTAAAAATTGACCGGCAAAAGGACAACAGGCGGGTTAAACAAAAAAGCACCGGAAAACCTGTGCTGCCGGGCGCGCGTATACGCGCCAGGCTGTCTGATGAAGACAGGGAAATTCTGAAAGCCGTATTTGAAGCGCGGGATGAATGGATAGAAGCCGGCAACAACTTTGAATATGCGCACGAAGATATGCTGATAGACTATTATATATACAAGCTGAAAGCCTGCGAATCAAGGTATGCTTATTTTGTTAAACTGGCGAAGGAAAGAGGCCTTTCCCATTATATTTAGCAATTTCCTGCAATAACGTCAGATTCAAGTCATAATTGGTTTATTGTACAAGTATAAATATCATGTAGGTTATTTTTGGATAAGCATGATGTTATGCTTGGTGCGGGGAAATGGCGATTGATTATGGCGTTATTCTGGCATATATTATCGGCGTCATACTGCTTTTAATAATGGGCAGGCTTCTTTTTGTGCCGCTGAAGGTGGTAATGAAGCTGGTTTACAACGCGCTTCTCGGAGCCGTTGCCATTTTCCTGGTTAACTTAATCGGAGGGCTTTTTGGTTTCCATATGGCTTTTAACATATACACTTCATTTATTGTAGGTACCCTTGGCATACCAGGATTCATACTGCTTGTGGTTTTGAAAATTATCTTCGGAAATCAATAGCCGGATCACCTTCGTTTTACGCTTTTTTGTATACAAAAAACAGCAACACATCTGTGAAATCATGTCAATACAAGGTTTTTAAAAAAGCTGGCTTGACAAGAAATTGACGAAGATTTATACTTGAACTTGATTGTAAATATTATGTTACTGTCTATCGATTGATTGAACAAATCAAAAATTCATATGCAGTAATCTGTTTTATGAAGTACAAATAACTAGCAAATTATTTGCAGCTTTTATAACCAAAAGGGGGTTAAAAAATGGGCAAGGTCGTTGAAATCAGATGGCACGGGCGTGGAGGCCAGGGAGCCAAAACGGCGTCTTTGCTGCTTGCGGATGCAGCGTTCAACACTGGCAAGTACATCCAGGGTTTTCCTGAATACGGTCCTGAAAGGATGGGCGCGCCAATCACTGCATACAACAGGATCAGCGATGACAGGCTTACAATTCACAGCAATATTTATGAGCCCGATTATGTTGTGGTTGTAGACGATACCCTGCTGTCTTCCGTCGATGTAACGGCGGGTCTGAAAGAATCCGGGGCAATTATCATTAACACTACAAAAACACCAGAGGAAGTTAGGCCGCTATTGAAAGGCTACAAAGGCAAGGTTTGCACTATTGATGCAAAGACAATTTCAATAGAGACGCTCGGTAAATATTTTCCCAATACCCCGATGCTTGCCGCAGTGGTAAAGGTCAGCGGGATAATGGATGAGAAAGTATTTCTGAAGGATATGGCCGATTCGTTCAAGCACAAGTTTGCCAACAAGCCTGAAGTAATTGAAGGCAACATGAAGGCTCTGGAAAGATCTATGCAGGAGGTAAAAGGGTTATGAGCAAAAAAGAACTAAAAGCGCCTCCGGCCGATGTAAACTGGAGGGAGATCACCATAGGCGGCACCATTGATTCGGCAGGGAATGCGCACCTTTTTAAAACGGGAGACTGGCGTTCCATGAAACCGATCTGGCTTGAGGACAAATGCAAGCAATGCCTGCTTTGCTATCCCGTGTGTCCCGATACTTCCATATTGATTGACGAAAACGGAAAAAGAACGGATTTTGATTATGACCACTGCAAAGGCTGCGGCATATGCGTAAAGGTCTGTCCTTTCAAAGCCATTGACTTTGTGGAAGAAAGCAAGTAGGGAGGCGAAAAGAATGGCTATAAAAGAGAGATTAAGCGGCAACGAGGCAATTGCTATTGCCATGAAACAAATAAATCCCGACGTAGTCGCTGCGTTTCCAATTACTCCGTCAACAGAAGTTCCGCAGTATTTTTCGTCCTACGTGGCCAACGGTATTGTGGATACCGAGTTTGTCGCGGTAGAATCGGAGCACAGCGCAATGTCGGCTTGTATAGGCGCATCAGCGGCAGGCGCCAGGGCGATGACCGCCACATCCGCAAATGGTCTCGCACTCATGTGGGAAATGCTTTATATCGCAGCGGGAGCAAGGCTTCCGGTAGTCCTGGCTTGCATAAACAGGGCGTTGTCCGGGCCCATTAATATTCACAATGACCACAGCGATTCAATGGGCGCCCGCGATTCGGGCTGGATCCAGATTTATTGCGAAAACAACCAGGAAGCCTATGACAACATGCTCATGGCAAACAGGATAGCAGAGGACGTGAAAGTCCTGCTTCCGGTTATGATTTGCCAGGACGGCTTCATTACCTCGCATGCAATCGAGAATATTGAGTTGCTGGAAGATGACGTCGTCAAAGCTTTTGTCGGGGAATACAAACCGAAGAATTACCTTCTGAACAGGGACAACCCGGTTTCAATGGGTCCGCTGGATAATTTTACGCACTATTTCGAACACAAGAGACAGCAGGCCGAAGCGATGAGAAACGCCAAGGAGGTAATACTCAAGGTCTCTGATGAATTTGCGAAAATATCCGGCAGAAAATACGGGCTTTTCGATGAATATAAAACGGAAAACGCCGAAGTCTGCATGGTGATTCTCAATTCCAGCGCAGGTACAGGGAAATTTGTGGTGGACCGCCTGAGAGAGAAAGGAAAGAAAGTCGGCTTGATAAAGCCCAGGGTATTCAGACCTTTCCCGTCTGCGGAGCTGTCCCGGGCGCTTTCGAAGTTCAAGGCGATTGCCGTAATGGACAAGGCAGACAGTTTTAATGCCGCGGGAGGACCTCTTTTCAACGAGGTGACCAGTGCAATGTACGCAAACGGCGTTCTGTCGCCAAAGGCAATCAACTATATTTACGGATTGGGCGGCAGGGACGTAAAAGCCGACGATCTTGAATCGGTATTCGAAAACCTGTTGAAAATAGCGGAAACCGGCAAGGTAGAGCAGGTATACAATTACCTTGGCGTAAGAGAATAGGAGGTGCGGGAAGTGGCTTATAATTTGAAAGAAGTGGCAAAAAAGCCGGAGAGGTTTACCGGTGGACATAGAATGTGCGCGGGCTGCGGAGCTCCAATCGTTGTCAGGCAAGTCCTGAGGGCGCTCAAACCGGAAGATCACGCGGTTATTTCGGTAGCTACGGGCTGCCTGGAGGTTTCGACGTTCCTTTATCCTTTTACATCATGGAAGGATTCATTTATACACAGTGCGTTTGAGAACGCCGCAGCAACAGCGTCAGGTGTTGAAGCGGCTTACAATGCTTTGAAAAGGAAAGGGAAGCTTGAGGGTGAAACCAAGTTCATTGCGTTCGGCGGTGACGGAGGAACGTATGATATCGGTATCCAGGCACTTTCAGGCGCGATGGAGAGAGGACATGACATGGTTTATGTCTGTTACGACAACGGCGCTTACATGAATACAGGCATCCAAAGGTCTTCAGCTACGCCCAAGTACGCCGATTGCACAACATCGCCGGCAGGGAAGGCAATCCCGGGCAAAATGCAGTGGCGCAAAGAGCTGACCGATATCATGGCGAACCACCATCTTCCGTACGTAGCCCAGTCCGCTCCGTTCGGAAACATGAGAGACCTTTATGAAAAGGCCGAAAAAGCGATTTATACAAAGGGTCCGTGCTTCCTTAACGTATTGGCTCCGTGCCCCAGGGGATGGAGATACAATACTCCCGATTTGATGCAGATCGCAAAACTGGCGGTGGATTCCTGCTACTGGCCGCTTTATGAAGTGATAGACGGCAAATATGTGGTTAACTACAAGCCAAAGAACAAGATACCGGTTAGCGAATTCCTTAAAACGCAGGGAAGGTTCAGGCACCTGTTCAATCCCGGCAATGAGGCCTTGCTTGAAGAAATACAGGCGGAAGTTGACAAGAGATGGGCGGAATTGCTCAAGAAGGCCGGGGAAGAAGCATAACTCGGCGCAAATAATTATAAACTTAACCAGTGACTGCCGGAAATGAAAACCGGCAGTTTCTTTTTCCGCAGACGGTATCCCTGCCTGCAACGCGTTTCTTGATATTCTACATGCCGGGTATCCGGCATATAATTTATATGCCTGGCAAATATCCGGCATCACCGGATCGGGAAGCAGCCTGAACAACCGGAGGTATGACATGCAGGGGATCGAAAAGGAAATTGAAAGTCATTATGGTCTTGAGGTAAATAACCTGTATCCATATAAAGACGCTGTAATACTGGTAACGCAGAATGGGAAAAAAGCGCTTAAGAGACTGCCTTTCTCAGCCGAAAGGCTAAAATTCGTGCACAGCGCAAAGGAACACCTTGTTTCAAATGGGTTCGCCTGTGTCGACAGGTACCTCTGCACCTTATCGGGTGATCCGTATTTCATATACAACAACAGCTGCCATGTTGTCGTGGATTGCCCTGCAGGGCGGGAAAGCAACTTCGACAATGATAATGACGTCAGGAAGGCCGCGGTGGCGCTGGCAAATCTGCATAAGGCGTCCAGGGGTTATAAAGCGCCGCAGGGATGCATGGTCCAGGATGATCTTGACAAACTTCCCACGTTCTTCTCAAAGCGGCTTGATGATATGAGAAAAATGAAAAGGCAGGCGCAGAAGGGTAAAGGGCGCTTTGATCAGCTGCTTGTCCGGTATGCGGATTACTTCATCGAGCTTGGAGAAAGAACGAAGGAGGAACTCGTATTGTCGGGATACGGCAGCGTCGTGGAAAAAACCAGGATGGAACAATCCTTCTGCCACCATGATTATACGCATAATAACATAATAATAGACGGGGACAGGACAACCGTGATTAATTTCGAATACTGCTGCCACGAGATCAGGGTATATGACATAGCCAATTTCATAAGGCGAAAGATGCGCAAATGCGGCTGGAACATGGCGAAAGCCGCGATAATACTGAATTCTTACAATTCGGTGGATAAGCTTGATAACGAGGAGCTTTCCGTAATGAAAGCGATACTTCAGTTTCCGCAGAAATTCTGGCGCGTAGCCAACCGGTATTACAACAGCAGGCGAAGCTGGTCGGAAAGAAACTATATTTCAAGGCTTCAGGAAATCGTGGATGAGATAGAGCCTTTAAATGAATTTATCAACCAGTATCGGAAACTATACTGCTGAAAATGACGGTTGCCATATCATTTTAAATTAACACACTTCCAACAGTTTACATATTATATACCAGGAAAAATAGTACCGACGGCTGGAATAAAATCGCCAGGCATGGCAATGGTGGTGTATATATGAGTGAACTGAAGATCGGAGACATAGTTGCCAGAAAATCTTACGGGTACGATATTTTTTTCAAAGTGGTGGACATTTCGGAAGACAAAAAAGGAGAAAGAATTATTACGCTAAAAGGCATAAGCTACAGGATAGAGGCCGACGCGCCCGAATCGGATCTTGAGATTCAACCGGAAAACAGAGTAAGGGAATACAGGGAAAAATGCTGCCGCGCGGCAGAAAAATGCGCAGCGGAAAGAAAAATGGAAACAGGGTATGTCGGAAATTTTTACTTGCCCCGCCGCAGGGGTTTTCAAAAAAAAGCGTTTTATAGAAATACCTCAGAAGATGAGGCGGCCAGGATAAAAAGGCCGGGCAAAATACTTCATTTGGATGGAGATAAGGAGTACCTGGAAAACTGCCTTACGGAGTACAGGAAGTTAGGCCTGGATGTTTCAGGGGAATATGTGCCCGAAAAAGACCAGCCCGGAAGTGTAGTTGCCCTGCTCAAGAAGCACAGGCCGGACATTCTTGTTTTAACAGGCCATGACGGCTTTATCAAGGGGAAAGAAAATTACTCCAGCGTTTCATCCTATAGAAATTCGGGATATTTTATCGAGGCTGTAAAAGCAGCGCGGCAATATAACAGCGATATGGATTCGCTGGTAATTTTCGCCGGCGCATGCCAGTCGTTCTATAAAGAAATAATAAAAGCGGGAGCCAATTTTGCCAGCGCTCCCTTCAGAGACCTGATACATGCGCTCGATCCTGTCAGGGTATGCCAGAAAATTGCATTTACAAGCATCGACGTGGTTCTCGACGCCGAAGATGTCATTGATAATACCATTACCGGGAAAAATGGCATCGGGGGCATACAGACAAGAGGGAAATACAGGGAGGGATACCCTGTCGAGCCTTATAGCTGAATTCCTGGCGCAGGTCTTCAAAACTGAATTCCATCGTTGCAAATATGCCAAAATAGAATTAACTAAAAAGGCATGACAATATCTATCATGCTTATGTTATAATTAAACATAATATGTCACGCATTGAAATTTTTAATTTAATCCGGAAAAGAAGGAGTATGCGATGAAAACAAAAGCGGTCCGGTTATACGGAAAAAATGATTTAAGGCTTGAAGAATTTGAACTTCCCCCGGTTAAAGACGATGAAATTCTCGCCCATATCATATCCGACAGCATCTGCATGTCTTCATACAAAGCGGTAATACAGGGAAGCGATCACAAAAGAGTACCGAAAAATATCGGCGAAAACCCGGTCATCATAGGTCATGAATTTTGCGGAAAAATAGTGGAAGTAGGGAAAAAATGGAGGCATAAGTTCAAGGAAGGAGATAAGTTCTCCATCCAGCCGGCAATAAACGACGCGGACAACCCCTACGCGGCGCCCGGGTATTCATTCCCTTACATTGGCGGCAGTGCCACATACGTGATAATACCGCCTGTTGTCATGGAGCACGGCTGTCTTCTCAATTACAGCGGAGAAGCGTATTTCTACGGATCCCTGGCAGAGCCCATGTCATGCATAATCGGGGCCTTTCATGCCAGTTATCACACAACCGGCGGCAGTTATGTCCACATGATGGGGATCAGGGAAGGCGGAAACATGGCTGTACTTGCGGGAGCGGGACCCATGGGGATGGGTGCTGTTGATTATGCCGTCCATTGTTCCAGGAAGCCTAAACTTCTTGTCGTAACTGATATTGATGAATCCAGGCTGAAAAGGGCGGCTTCGATATATACCGTTGAGGATGCTGCCAGGAACGGGGTAAGGCTTGTATATGTGAATACAGCCGGCATCAAAGACGTTCCGGAATTTTTGCTTTCCTATGCGGATGGTCAGGGATATGACGATGTGTTTGTCTTTGCCCCCGTCAGGCAGCTGGTTGAACAGGGCGACAGGCTGCTTGGCAGGGACGGTTGCCTGATTTTTTTCGCAGGGCCTACGGATCCGGCGTTTTCAGCCGAATTGAACCTATATAATGTTCATTACAATTCGACACATGTTATCGGCTCCAGCGGCGGAAATACCGACGACATGGTAGAATCGCTGCAATTGATGGAGAAAGGGCTTATAAACCCTGCCGGGATGATAACCCATGTGGGAGGACTGGACAGCGTTATACCGACAACTTTAAACCTGCCTTATATCGGCGGAGGAAAAAAGCTTATCTACACCAATATCAGGATGGAGCTTACCGCGTTGAGCGAACTTAGAGAAAAAGGAAAAGGAAATCCGTTCTTTTCTTCCCTTGCAGATATAGTGGAAAAGAATAACGGGCTATGGTCGGCGGAGGCCGAAAGATTCCTGCTTGACAACGCCGAACCGATATAGGCCTTGTATAATGCGTTCATCAAGATCATGAGGAGCATGTCGGAAAGTAAATCTAACGAGACCTGTCATAGGCATGAAAAAAGTATTTGACCGGCATTATTATTGATGATAAAATATAACTAAATAATGTTAGATTGTAACATTTTATGTTACAATACAACCAGACCGACCGGGGGGATATTAAATGGCTGTACCGGTAATTATGCCAAGGCAGGGCCAGTCCGTAGAAAGCTGCATTATTTCCAAGTGGCATAAAAACAGGGGCGACAAGGTAAAAGCCGGTGATTTGCTTTTTTCTTATGAGACCGACAAGGCTGCTTTTGATGAAGAAGCGAAAGCGGAGGGCATCCTGCTGGAGATATTCTTTGAAGAGGGTGACGATGTACCGGTCCTGACAAACGTCTGTGTAATCGGAAACGAAGGAGAAGATATACGGGAGTTCGATCCCAGGGGGAAGCCGGTATCAGGCGGGGCTGAAGCAATTGCCGGAAGCGGCAGGTTTAAGGAAACGCCCGGTGTATTTGAAGACGGGAAGCCGGATTCCGGCGCATCATCCAATGATGAAGACGAGAGAATAAAAATATCGCCGCGCGCAAGGAACCTCGCGGAGAAAATCGGCATGGATTACGTGAACGCATATAAAAACATGCAAGGGTCCGGACCCGAAGGAAGGCTTATTGAACGGGACATTGAAGCCTTGCGCTTAAGCGGTCCGATTATTGCACGCGCGGCAGAGGACGAATATATAGAGAAAATTAAACCGGAAACCGCGGTTGCGGCTGCGGCTGCAGCTATAAGCCCCGGGAAAGGGATAACGGCGGCCGGTCCCGGAACGGCAGCAGGTGAAACGGATGCCGGCAGACCTGCGGGGGACTCCGGGAATGAACCCGGGAAAGATCACGTCGAGGTCCGGCTTACGAATATCAGGAAAACAATAGCCGACGCCATGCACCGTTCACTTTCGCAGGCTGCGCAATTGACCATAAACACGTCATTTGACGCCACCGAAATTCTCTCCTTCCGCAAAAAGCTTAAAGCCGAGGGGAGCAGGCTGGGAATTGAAAATATTACGCTGAATGATATTATCCTCTACGCGGTTTCAAGGACAATCCTGAATCACGGAGCGTTGAACGCGCATTTTCTTGATGACAGGATGCTTGTTTTCAACGGCGTGCACCTTGGAGTAGCCGTAGATACCGAAAGGGGCTTGATGGTTCCGACCATTTTCAATGCGCATCGCAAGTCTTTGGAGCAGATATCCTGTGAGGCGGGGAAACTGGCGGAAGATTGCAGGAAAGGCACGATAAACCCGGACCTTTTGAGGGGAGCAAGCTTTACCGTCACCAACCTCGGTGTTCTTGGAATCGAGTCGTTCACGCCCGTGTTGAATCCCCCGCAGACAGGCATTCTCGGGGTAAACACCATTGTGCAGAGGGTGAAGGAATTCAACGGGGAATACGTTTATTATCCCGCAATGACGCTCTCCCTCACGTTTGACCACAGGGCTGTGGACGGGGCGCCGGCGGCAAGGTTCCTGCAGGAGCTGAAGACGAACCTGGAGAATTTCTGCATCCTGCTTGCAAAATAACACTTGCCCGCATGTTTACCGAGCGTTGCGGTGCAAACTTTTAATATACTTACGCAAAAAAAGGAGTTGTATGCGGATGATCTACGACCTGGCAATAATAGGAGGCGGCCCCGCGGGATATGTTGCCGCGGAGAGGGCAGGCGGCGCGGGAATGAATGTGCTCCTTATAGAAAAGATGTTTTTAGGCGGGGTGTGCCTGAACGAAGGATGCATACCTACCAAGACGCTGCTGCATTCCGCGAAGATTTTCGACAATGCAAAAAACGGCGCCAAGTACGGCGTTTATACCGGGGATATAAAGCTTGATCATAATGCGGTAATAGCCAGGAAAAACAAGGTTGTTAAGACACTCGCCGCAGGAATCAGGGCAACGCTGAAAAAGAATAATGCCGATATTGTGGAAGGTTTCGGCGAAATTGCAGGAAGAGGCGACGGCGGCTACCTGGTTAAGGCGGGCGACAGCCTGTTCACGGCAAAAAGGCTCCTGGTTGCGACCGGCTCGGTGCCTGTTGTGCCCCCGATTCCGGGTCTGAAGCAAGGAATGGAGCAGGGGTTTGTGCTTACAAGCAGAGAGATCCTGGATATCGATACCGTGCCCCGGTCGCTGGTTATTGTCGGAGGCGGCGTGATTGGCCTTGAAATGGCGTCGTATTTCAATTCGGCGGGCAGCAAGGTTGTAGTTGTGGAAATGCTGGACCATGTGGCGGGGAATATAGACCGGGACATTTCGGATATATTGAAAAAAAGCTACGAGAAAAAGGGCGTTGAGTTCAGGTTAAATGCTAGGGTTTCCGGGATCAGGGAAGGAAGCGTGCTTTGCGAGTACAAAAATGGCATTGAGGAAATTGCGGCGGACAAGGTGCTTTTATGCATCGGGCGGAGACCTGCAATTGAGGGGATAGGCCTTGAGCGGATTGGCGTCGAGACGGAGTCGGGAAGAATTAACGTGGATGAAACGGGCAGGACGAATGTCCCGGGGGTATACGCGGCCGGGGATGTGAACGGGCGCTCGATGCTCGCCCATACCGCGTACCGCGAGGCGGAAGCATGTGTGAACAACATGCTTGGAAAAAAGGACATAGTCAGGTATAACGTCATTCCGTCAGTTATATACACGAACCCGGAAGCGGCCTGCGTAGGCGAAACCGAAGAAACTGCAAGACAAAAAGGAATAGATTGTGAGACCGTCAGCCTTTCCATGAGGTACAGCGGAAGATATGTTGCAGAAAATGAGGAAAGCGGAGGCATATGCAAAATTATAGTTGACCGGAGGAGAAGGAACCTGTTAGGGGTGCACATGGCGGGCAATTATTCGTCCGAAATCATTTACGGCGCATCGCTTATGATGGAGACCGAGATGAAGGTGGATGACATCCGCAAGCTGGTGTTTCCGCATCCCACGGTATCCGAAATCCTGCGGGAAGGGGCGTTTGCCTGCGGGATATAGGCGTATGCAAGGCTATGTTGCACGAATGCAACACTTTTTTGAAAATAACCAGGGGGTGATACGAAAAATGCCCAAACAATTGTTTGTCAATCCTGATGAAGTGAGAAAAAGCGGTAAAATTTCCTTTATGGACATCCCGCTAAACCAGTATAATAAAACCATAGAAGAGGAAAAGAATAACTTCACGGATGGAGATTTCCTTGAAATATACAGGGATATGGCGATAATCAGGGAATTTGAATCGATGCTTTACGCGATCAAGACAACGGGAGAATATGGCGGCGTACGCTACAATTATCCCGGGCCTGCCCATTTGTCGACGGGACAGGAAGCGGCCGCGGTTGGGCAGGCATACCTGCTCGATTGCGACGATTACATATTCGGTTCGCACAGGAGCCACGGCGAAGTCCTGGCGAAAGGGCTTTCCGCCATCCGAAAGCTGGACGGCGCCAGGCTTGTCGAAATAATGGAAAATTACCTGGACGGCGCGGTTTTGAAAGTGGTTAAAGGCAGGCAGAAAAACAAGGGAAATGTGAAGGAACTGGCCGTTGATTTTCTTATATACGGCGTGCTTGCCGAAATATTCGCCCGTGAAACGGGGTTCCAGAAGGGGCTTGGGGGATCGATGCATGTATTTTTCCCTCCGTTCGGCATTTTCCCCAATAATGCCATTGTCGGCGGCGCAGCAGGCATTGCGGCCGGGGCTGCCCTTTTCAAGAAGGTGAATAAGAAGAAAGGCATTGTTGTTTCAAATGTCGGGGACGGCGCGATGGGATGCGGTCCCGTATGGGAAGCCATGAATTTTGCGGCGATGGACCAGTTTAAGGTTCTCTGGGAAGAAGAGTACAGGGGCGGACTCCCCATAATATTTAATTTCTTCAACAACCATTACGGGATGGGGGGTCAGACTTCCGGCGAGACAATGGGATTCGGAGTGCTTGCGAGGCTGGGCGCGGGAATAAACCCCGAGCAGATGCACGCGGAAAGGGTAGACGGCTACAACCCGCTGGCAGTAATCGACGCCATGAGGCGGAAGAAAAAGCTGCTTGAGGAAGGAAAAGGCCCTGTTCTCCTTGATACGGTAACATACAGGTTTACAGGCCATTCACCTTCCGACTCTTCGAGCTACCGCACAAAAGAAGAGGTTGAGGCATGGATGGAAAAAGATCCCCTCGTCTGCTACAGGGACGAACTGGTAAAGGCGGGCATCGCCGGGGATGAAGAGTTTGAAAGCATCCTTGCGGAAACGCGGGATCTGGTTGTCAAAATCTGCAGGATGGCTGCGGACGATAATATTTCGCCCAGGATGAACATCGGAAAAGATCCTGACGCAATAGGCAGGTATATGTTTTCCAACCTGGAAGTTGAAAAGATGGAGGACAGGCAGTGCGAAACCCTCATGCCCAGGGATGACAACCCAAGGGCACAGCAAATCAAAAAGAAAGCCAGGTCGGCTTTTGAAGACGGGAAGCCTGTTCCAAAAAACAGGGTTTACCAGTTGAGGGACGGTATTTTTGAAGCCATGCTGGATAAATTTTATACCGACCCGACATTGATAGCCTACGGCGAGGATAACAGGGACTGGGGAGGAGCTTTTGCGGTTTACAGGGGCTTGACTGAAGCGCTGCCGTACCATAGGTTTTTCAACGCGCCGATTTCCGAGGCCGCCATCGTCGCATCGGCAGTCGGGTACGCGCTGTGCGGCGGCAGGGTTGTCGCCGAGCTCATGTACTGTGACTTTCTCGGAAGAGCCGGGGATGAAGTGTTCAACCAGCTTTCAAAGTGGCAGGCGATGAGCGCGGGGATTCTGAAGATGCCCGTGATTTTGAGGGTTTCCGTCGGTTCAAAGTACGGAGCGCAGCACTCGCAGGACTGGACATCACTGTGCGCGCATATACCCGGCCTGAAGGTGGTTTTCCCCGCCACGCCATACGATGCTAAGGGCTTGATGAACAGCGCGCTCAAGGGGACCGACCCCGTGATATTTTTCGAGAGCCAGCGCATTTATGACATCGGCGAGATGTTTCACCTGGGCGGGGTCCCGGAAGGATACTACGAGGTGCCGATAGGAGAACCGGATATCAAAAGGGAAGGAAAAGACATTACCATATTGACGGTGGGCGCGACCCTCTACCGCGCAATGGAGGCGGCTGAAATCCTTGAGGAGAAATATGGCATGTCGGCCGAGGTAATTGACGCCCGTTCGCTGGTTCCGTTCAATTACCGTAAGGTGATCGAGTCGGTGAGGAAAACCGGAAGGATAGTCCTGGCAGGCGACGCATGCGAGCGGGGCTCCTATTTGAAGGACATCGCGCAGAATATAACCGAGCTTGCGTTTGATTACCTGGATGCGCCGCCGTTGGTTGTAGGCGCGAGGAATTGGATCACCCCGGCGTATGAGCTTGAAAATTATTTCTTTCCGCAACCCGACTGGATAATCGACGCGATACATGAGAAAATCATGCCTTTAAAAGGGCATGTCGCCGGGAACAACTTTACTCCGCTGGAACAGATGAGGCGAAGCAGGCTGGGTGTGTGAAGGTGAAATAAATAGAAAGCAGGGAGCGTGATCGCTTGAATAACGAAAGACAGAACCAGATACTACAGATTCTCGAACAAAAAGGAGAAGTACATTTGCAGCAGCTAAAAGACATATTTCCGGGCGTGTCCATGATGACCCTGAGGAGAGACCTTATAAGCCTGGAAAATGACGGACACGCCATACGTACTCACGGCGGGGCGGTCAGCGTGAAAAAGTTTGCCGGCAATCTCGGTGAGGAAAATGCGTATTCCGCAAGGGAGACGGAAAACAAGGCGGCAAAGATGAAAATTGCCGAAATTGCCGTCGGGATGGTTGAAAAGGGGCGTTCCGTCTATTTTGACGCGGGCACTACCGTCATGTGTCTTGCAAAAGCGTTGCCGGACGAGAATTTTTCAATAATTACAAGCGGCATTAATATCGCCCTTGAACTTATAAACAAGATGAAAGTTTCGGTCGTAAACCTGGGAGGCCTTGTTAACCGCAACACGTTGTCTACATCGGGACCTAACGCATTATCGCTTCTTGATACGGTAAACATTGATGTCGCGTTTATGGCCGCATCCGGGTTTTCACTGGAGAGCGGATTTACGGTTGCGAACATATACGAATGTGAATTGAAGCGCAAGATAGTGAAAAAAGCCAGGAAGATCATTATGCTGATGGATTCCGGCAAGATTAACAAAAACATGCCCTTTACCTATGGCAGTCTTGATGATATAGACATATGGGTGTGCGAAAAGGAGCTTCCCCGCGAAATTGAAGAAGAAGCCAGGAAGCAGGGGGTTAAAATCATAACTTCAAAAGAGACGCAAACGGCAAAGAGTTTACAGGAGGGGTCGTATGAGCAATAGCTGCGGAGTGCTGAAAGGACAGACAGCCATTGTCACGGGAGCAGCCCAGGGATTGGGAGAGGCGCTTGCGAGAAGGCTCGACAGGGAAGGATGCAACGTGGTGGTTGCGGACATTAACTACGAAGGCGCCGAAAAAGTGGCGAAAAGCCTTTCCAATGCATTCGCGTTCAAGGTGGATGTCACCGATGAAAAGCAGGTGGATGAAATGGTGCGGGCTGCCGTGGAAAAATACGGGCGGCTGGATCTGCTCGTGTCAAACGCCGGCATACTTATTGCCAAACCGGTTGCGGAGTTTCCGGCCGACCAGTGGCGCAGGACAATAGAAGTAAACCTGGTCGGGTATTTTCTCTGTGCAAAGGCGGCAGCGAAGGCGATGATTCCAAATAGGAAGGGCAATATCATACAGATTAACAGCAAATCGGGGAAAAAAGGATCGTACAAGAATTCCGCCTACGCCGCTTCTAAATTCGGAGGGATAGGTCTCACCCAGAGCCTTGCCCTGGAACTTGCCGAATACGGTATAAGAGTCAATGCTATTTGTCCGGGCAACCTGATGGATTCGCCGCTATGGACCGGCAGCCTGTACGAGCAGTACGCCAGGAACCAGGGGATTACCGTGGAAGAAGTAAGAAAGAAATACCTGGGGCAGGTTCCGCTGGGAAGGGGATGCGAATACGAGGACGTTGCCAATGTCATGGTTTTCCTGGCCTCCGACCAGGCAAGCTACATGACGGGACAGGCGATAAACGTCACCGGCGGGCAGGAAATGCGGTAGGAAGATTATGCTGAAAGACATTGGCAGACTTGGCGGGAGGAGGCGGCAAATGGACGAAAAGCACCTTCGCTATATCGATGGATTGAACGGCGGCAGCGCCCAGGAGAGGCTTTCCAATTTAAAGATGCTGAAAGCCGCCGTTGACGCCGGGGAAATAGAACGCCCGGAATCTGGAGACGATGTTAATAATCATATACATACAACATATTCTTTTTCCCCTTACTCCCCGTCGAAGGCTATCTGGACGGCTTACACGGCGGGTCTCAGGACTGCCGGAATAATGGACCACGATTCAATAAGCGGGGCGAGGGAATTCATCGAGGCTGGAGAAATACTGGGAATAGCGACAACAATCGGGGTTGAATGCAGGGTCGATTTTACTGATACACCTTTGTGCGGGAAAAGGATAAATAATCCCGACCAGGTTTCCAACGCCTACATGGCGTTCCACGGTATCCCTCACGGGAAAATCGGCGACGTGGAGCAATTCTTCAGGCCATACAGGGGCGAAAGAATTAAAAGGAATATAATGATGGTCGACATGATCAATGATATAACAAAACCTTTCGGGATTACACTCAATTTCGACCTGGATATTGTACCCCTTTCCATGTATGCCGAAGGAGGAAGCATTACTGAAAGACACATACTTTTCGGCTTGTCCAAAAAGCTGGTGGAGAAATTCGGGAAAGGCCGCAGGTTGGCTGAGTTCCTGAAAAATTCGCTGAAACTGAATATAAGCCCGAAAATAGAGAAATATCTTCTCGATAAAAGCAATATTTATTATGAGTATGACCTGCTGGGAGCCCTCAAGAGCGATATGGTCGAAATGTTTTACATAGACGCTCATGCCGAGTGCCCGGCTGTGAGGGAAGCCATCGCATTTTGCAGGGAAATAGGCGCAATATCGGCGTATGCTTATCTCGGAGATGTGGGCGATTCGGTCACCGGGGATAAAAAGACCCAAAAATTCGAAGATGATTACCTGGAGCTGCTCTTTGACGTACTCGATGATCTGGGCTTTAATGCGGTTACCTATATGCCCTCGAGAAACACGATAGCCCAGTTGAGAAGAGTGAAAGCATTATGCGAAAGGCACGGATTGTTCCAGATAAGCGGAGAGGATATCAACTCTCCAAGGCAGCCTTTTGTCTGCCTTGCGATGAGAAACAGGGAGTTTTCAAACCTTGTTGATTCCACCTGGGCTTTAATCGGGCATGAGAGGGCTGCCGGCGAGAATATTGAAAACGCAATGTTTTCCGACGAAACTATAAAGAAGTATCCAAATCTTGATGAACGGATAAAAGTTTACAAGGAATTGGGCATGAAAAGTACCGGTACAGCTTAGCGCAAACTTTGCGTTAACATGCCGCCTGCGGAGCGCCCGCGGACGAATGAAACAATGCGGCGGCGGTTCGCGCGTAGACGGCTTATAAGGAATATATCGGGAAAGGTGGTCGGCTGACATGTTGAAATTGCTTGCGTTTGATTACGGCGCCAGCAGCGGGAGGGCTATCCTGGGAAAATATGACGGTGAAAGGCTTGTACTTTCCGAGGTCCACAGGTTTCCCAACAATCCCGTCATGGTGAGCGGAAGTCTCTATTGGGATGTGCTGAGATTATTCCAGGAAATGAAAAACGGCATTTTGAGCTGTGTAAGAAGCGGAGACGGGGATATTTCGTCAATCGGGACCGATACCTGGGGCGTGGATTTCGGTCTGATCGGCCCGTCGGGCGAGCTGCTTGGAAACCCGTTCCATTACAGGGACAGCCGGACCGAGGGGATGATAGAGAAGATAAGCGGAATCGTCCCAAAAAGGGAGATTTACGAGAGGACAGGAATATCATTTGAGAAGTTCAACACCCTTTATCAGATCTTTTCAATGAAGGAGAGCAAGTCAGTTTTCCTTGAAAAAGCGTCATCCATGCTGTTTATGCCTGATTTGCTCAATTATTTCCTTACTGGGGAAAAAACAACCGAATTTACCATTGCCAGCACCTCGCAAATGCTGGACGCAAATACGGGCAACTGGGCGTGGTCCCTGCTTGAAAGGCTCGGCATACCTGCAAACATGCTTGGGGATATTACCATGCCGGGATCAATCGTGGGCAGAATTAGAAGCGATGTTTGCAGTGAACTGAATGTAGGCGAAATCCCCGTGGTCGCAGTGGCCGAGCATGACACGGAAAGCGCCGTAATGTCAATTCCGGCGGCGGGACCTAGATACGCTTATTTAAGCAGCGGCACGTGGTCGCTTCTTGGCGTGGAAGCGGATAAGCCCGTGATAAATGATATGACTTACAAGCTCAATTATTCCAACGAAGGCGGATTCAACAGGAAGACAGTACTATTGAAAAACATCATGGGCCTGTGGATATTCCAGGAATGTAAAAGGTCATGGGACAGGGAAGGCAAGGTTATGGGCTACGACGAACTCGAACAGATCGCGGAAAAATCCGAGCCATTTAAATTTTTCATTGATCCCGATAATGATATGTTTTACAGCCCCGGTCAAATGCCGGAAAAGGTGAAGGAGTTCTGCAGGATTACAGGACAGGGTGTCCCCGGAGATAAAGCTTCGATTGTGCGCTGCGTAATGGAAAGCCTTGCGATGAAATACCGTTCTGCATTGGAAGGGCTGGAGCATATAATCGGCTATGAAATTCCCGTACTGCATATTGTGGGCGGAGGCTCCAGGAATGAGATGTTAAACAGGTTTACGGCCAACGCGATAAAGAAGCCTGTGACAGCGGGACCTGCCGAGGCCACTGCGATAGGAAACCTGGCATGCCAGCTTGTGGCGTTGGGAGAGGTAAACGGGCAGGAGGAAGCAAGGGAAATTGTGAGGCGGTCATTTCCCACGCGGGAATATTTGCCTGCGGAGCAGCCGCAGTGGGATGAGGCCTACGAGAAATACAAAAAAATCACCGGAAATTAACGGCGGAAAGCTGCAGCGGAGCGAGACCGGCGAACCTCTGCAGCTATTACTCCAAATTACGCTTGATTTGGGCTGTGCCCTTGAAACGCGCACAATTTTAAAAAAATACTGTCAAGCGTTTGTGATTTTGTCTTGTAATTTTAAGCAACATTAGCTGGGAAATATTCTTTCAAAAAGGCAAGCCCTTTTTAATCCTCAAACCGAGGTAAAAAGGGCTTCTTTTAGCTGT
>JBLNDI010000144.1:0-8487 GCA_050261495.1 Bacillota bacterium | reverse complement strand
TTGCTATGATGTTCTTTTTGCCCTCACTCATGGGCTCTCGTCTTTTTCCCATATAAATGCCTCCTATGATTTCTTATTTTATCATAGAAAGCTTATTTTACAGACTTTTCTTCACACTCTCGTAAGAAAACAAGCTCTGTTACATATTATATCTTATTTTACTACATATTTCTACTAATTTTATACATCGCTTTATTACCATTATTGTCTAATTCAACTGCTCAGTATGAGAAAAGGGTCCTGCAAAAAGGCCAAAGAAAATTGGACATAAACTGCAGTATTTACTATTTCACATAATATATATATAATGTAAGACACAGTGTATATATTTCTTAGTCTTTTATTAATTCCTTTAAGGGGTGTTGTGAAAATGACTACAAATCCCATCAGAAAAGTCAGGGAAATCGCCGATCTCAAGGATATGCTTGAACAGAGCGCAAAACTGTTCGGAGAAAGGGACGCATTCTGGATAAAAAATGAAAACGGCGATTACGAAGGAGTAAAATATACAGAATTCAAAAATGAGGTTGACGCCCTTGGTACAGCCTTGATAGACCTGGGGCTCAAGGACAAGTTTATCGCCGTTATAGGCGAGAACCGGTATGAATGGTGTTTATCCTACCTCGCGGTTGTAAACGGCGCCGGCGTCGTTGTTCCCCTGGACAGGGAACTCCCCCTTCCGGAAATTGAAAACCTGCTCATACGCTCCGATGCAAGCGCCATTATATTTTCGGGCAAGCATGAGATAGATATGCGTCATGTGGCTGCAACACTTCCTTCAGTCAAATATTTTATAAGCATGGATTCCGAAGAAGACGACGGCAGGTTCCTCTCTCTGAAAAAGCTGGTCAAAAAGGGAACCGAACTGCTGGAGCAGGGAAACCGTTCTTTCCTTGACGCAACGATCGATCCTTCCGCGTTCAAAATCCTCATATTCACCTCAGGTACCACGGATCAGGCAAAAGGCGTCATGTTGTCGCATAAAAATATCGTATCGGACGTCATGTCCGTCTGCTCCGTACTGTATATTGACGAAAATGACTCAACGCTCTGTATACTTCCGCTTCACCATACATACGCCTGCACGACCAGTTTCCTCGTAATGCTGTATAACGGCTGCAGGATTTCTTTTATCGAGGGTCTGAAGCATATAGGCAAGAATTTGAAAGAAACCAGCCCGACATTGTTGATGGCTGTTCCTCTCATAATGGAATCAATGTACAAAAAAATATGGGACGCGATTAACAAGGAAAAGGGCAAGGCCTTGAAAGTAAAGATTGCGATCTTTATCAGCAATGCCTTGTACAACGTATTTGGCATCGATATCAAGAAGAAAATTTTCAAACAGATACATGACAATATCGGCGGAAAACTAAGGCTTATCATTTCCGGCGCAGCTGCGATAGACCCGGTTGTTTCGAAAGGTTTCAGGGCTTTCGGGATAACATTGCGCCAGGGATATGGCTTGACGGAATGCTCTCCCATAGTAACGGTAAACCAGATGGAAAAATTCAGGGACGATTCCATCGGCCTTCCCCTTCCCTGCAACGAAGTCATGATATACAAGCCTGATAAGGAAGGCGTCGGCGAGATAATCGTTAAAGGCGACAATGTAATGCTTGGCTATTTTAACGATAAACTGGCCACGGAAAAAGTGTTCAAGGACGGCTGGTTCTTTACGGGCGACCTGGGCAAGATGACCAAGGACGGTTTCTTTAGCATAACCGGCAGGAAGAAAAATGTTATTGTTACCAAGAACGGGAAGAATATTTATCCCGAAGAACTCGAAGCATACCTTGACAAAAGCCCGTATATCGCGGAATCCCTGGTATATGGAAAAGATGACGAAGCTTCGGAGGAAACATTCGTATATGCCACGATTGTACCCGCAATGGACGTAATCAAGGAAAAGCTCGGCAAAGAAGACGTAACTCACGAGGAAGTTTTCAGTATCATTGACGCGGAAGTGAAAAACGTCAACCGGAATATTCCACTGTACAAGCGGATACGCCGCTTCACAATCCGCGAAGAGGAATTTGCGAAAACTTCCACGAGGAAGATTAAGCGCTACGTTGAAAAAATCGGGTAAGACAGGCTAAGCAAAACGAACCCAAAAAAGGCAAGGTGGATTTCCCGCCTTGCCTTAATTTATTGCCATGTTGGCCTTCGGTTTATCATTAAGTAAAGGATATACCGGATTGTGCTTAATGCTTAATTCTTTATGCTTATAGCTTGTTTCCTGCTGTGTCGGCAGCTTATTTCACTACTATGTTGACCAGCCTTCCCGGTATTGCGATGACCTTTACCACGTTCATTCCTTCCAGGATGGCTTTCACTTTCTCATCGTTCATTGCCGCTTCTTCAGTCTGCTTAGCGTCAAGCCCGGAAGGCACCATGATCCGCTCTTTTATCTTGCCGTTCAGTTGTATCGCAATTTCAACCTCTTCCCTTACCAGCGCCTTTTCATCCCACGCAGGCCATGCGGTGTTGAAGATGGAATAAGGTTTCCCCATTTTCTCCCAGAGCTCTTCCGCCAGGTGAGGGGCAAAAGGCGACAGCATTATCAGCAGATCGTTAATGCAGCCCAGGTACAGATCCATATTTTTTTCATCAATGGCTTCGTATTTATAAAGCGCATTCACTAATTCCATCAACCTGGCTATCGAAGTGTTGAACTGGAAACGGTCGGCATCCTCCCCGACAGATTTGATAGCCATGTTTCTTACATAATTGAGCTCTTTCTCGGCACTTCCGTACGGTTTCGAGGATTCCCGGCCGGCGTCTCCGGTACCGGCGGCTTTCGCCAACTCGGCGGCGCCCTCGACAAGCCTCTCCACTCTTCCGACAAACCTTGAAATGGCTCTTAATCCTTCATCGCTCCACGGTCCGCCTTCCGTGTAGGCAAAACCGAACGCGAGATACATCCTGAATACGTCCGAGCCGTTTTCATTTATATAGTCGTCCGGTGAAATCGTGTTGCCCCTGGACTTGCTCATCCTGTACCCGTCGGGCCCGAGAATCGTTCCCTGGTGGACAAGCGAAAGGAACGGCTCGTCAAAGTGCAGGTAGCCCATATCCCGCAAAGCCTTCGTGATAAACCTGGCATAGAGCAGATGCATCGCGGCATGCTCGGCGCCCCCGACATACTTGTCCACGGGCAGCAATTTATCGATCCATTCCGTGTTAAAAGCTTCTTCCGAATTTTTATTGTCGGGATACCTGAGGTAATACCACGACGAGCAGACGAACGTATCCAGCGTATCGGGATCCCTTTTTGCCGGTTTGCCGCATTTCGGGCATGTCGTTTTTATAAACTCTTCGCACTTCGCAAGCGGGGACTTGCCGTCCGGCTTGAATTCGACATTATAAGGCAGCTGCACGGGCAAATCCTTTTCAGGTACCGGCACAATCCCGCAGTTGTCACAATAGACGATGGGAATAGGGGCTCCCCAGTAACGCTGTCTCGATACCAGCCAGTCCCTGAGCCGGTAATTTACCTTGAATTCTCCTTTGCCTTCCTGCTTCAGCTTATCTACAATCAGCTTCCTTGCTTCCTCGGATCCTGTCCCCGAGAACTCGGCGCTATTCACGAGGATTCCGTCTTCCACGAAGGGAAGCGTGTCATCCACGCCGTCAAGACCTTTTATTACACGCCTTATGGGCAGGCCGTATTTCTCCGCGAACTGATAATCCCTTTCATCATGCGCCGGAACAGCCATGACGCATCCCGTTCCATAACTGGCCAGCACATAATCCGCAATCCATATGGGCACTTTTTCACCGTTAACGGGGTTTATGGCATAAGCCCCGGTAAATACCCCGGTTTTTTCACGGACAGTGGAAAGACGCTCTATCTCGGTCTGCTTCCTGGCAAATTCCTTGTATTCCTCCACGGCAGCCTTGCATTCGGCCGTGGTTATCCTGTCCACCAACTCGTTTTCCGGCGCCAGGACAACATACGTCACTCCGTAAAGCGTATCGGCGCGCGTGGTGAAAACCTTGAAGCTGAAGCTTCCGTCGGCGCCCTCAAAAACTATCTCCGCTCCCTCGGACCTTCCTATCCAGTTTTGCTGTATCTTCTTCGTCTTCTCGGGCCAGTCAAGTCCGGGCAGGCAGTCCAGCAGTTCCTGCGCATAGTCCGTTATTTTGAAAAACCACTGCGTAAGGTCTTTCTTTGTAACCTCGTTTTTGCACCTTTCACAGGCGCCGTCCACGACCTGTTCGTTGGCCAGCACGGTCTTGCAGCTGGGGCACCAGTTGACGGGAGCCTTCTTCCTGTAAGCCAGCCCATGCTCAAAAAGCTTGAGAAATATCCATTGCGTCCACTTGTAATACTCGGGGTCGCTGGTAATCACCTCGTAATCCCAGTCATATGTCGCGCCCATCCTCTTCAGCTGCTCTTCCATTGTCCTGATGTTTCTATATGTAGAGTCCTTCGGATGTATACCAGTGTCGATCGCATAGTTCTCGGCAGGCAGACCGAAAGCATCAAAACCCATCGGGTGGAACACATTATAGCCCTGCAATCTCTTCAGCCTTGCCCAGCTGTCTGTCAGTCCGAAATTGTACCAATGCCCGACGTGAAGCTTTGCGCCGGACGGGTATGAAAACATCTCCAGGCAGTACAGCTTCTTGTCGATATTGTCCCGGTCAAACCTGTACAAGCCGGTTTCTTCCCATTTTTTCTGCCATTTCCTGTCTACTTCTATTGAATAAGCCAAGTACGAACGCTCCCTTCTTGCTTTGCTTTACTTGTTTTGTTTGCTTTATTTATTTCACTTTCGTCGCTTTCTTTTCTTGCCCCGGTCTTGCATTGACTTGCCCTACATTTCCACATCTTTCGGCGTCAGGAACTTCCCGTCCGCCCATAATCTCTCCAGGTTGTAAAAACGCCTGTCCTCTTCGTGGAATATGTGTATGACCAGTTCCCCAAAGTCCAGCAATATCCATCTTGCGCTTTCGTAGCCTTCCTTGTGTATCAGGTTGTAGCCGGCCTCACCCATTTGAATTTCCAGTTCATCCGCAAGAGTCCTTATGTGGGTGTTGGACGTGCCGCTGCAAATAATAAAATAATCCGCCAGTATGGAAACCTCCGATATGTCAATAATCTCAATATCCTTGGCTTTCTTGCCTTCCAGGATTCCATGCGCCTTTTCCGCGATTTTGCTTATCCCCAAAAATATCCTCCTTTATGGTTATGGATTGATTAATAATTATACCATTAATTCAACCTGCTGTGCTAGTTGATTTTATAGCTCGCCGATAAATTTTGGTTAACTTTTCATCCCGTTTTCTTAAGGCCTGTCCCAGTTCTTTTCACTGTCCCAGCCCTGTCATTACCTCCTTCCTTTTTTTACTGTCGCTGCACCTGTCCTTATCTCTTTCCCCGCCCCTGTCCTGTTCCAGCCCCTGTCCCTTTCTCTTTCCCCTTCCTGAACATCTCGCATACGCTTAACGCGATAAGGAAAAAGCCAAAACACTTTTTAAGAGTACCGGCTGCGAGCCAGGCGGCAAGCGAAGAACCCGCAAAAGCTCCTGCCAGGCCGGCTATTATTATCGGAACGGCCATTTTTAAATCTATTTGCTTGTTCTTAGTATGAATAACCAGCGCGATAACAGCAGTGGGAATGAAAAAAAGGAGATTGACACTCTGCGCGATATGCTGCTCCGGGTTTACAACAAGAACAAGGGCAGGTATCAGCACTGCGCCGCCGCCCATTCCCATGCCGCCGGCAATTCCCGCCGCAAGTCCTATGACAAATAATAATACGGTATTCCCATCAAGCAAGCAAAACCAACCTTTCAGCCATTATTCACAAAATCATCCTGATGCCCGCGGCTGCCATGAATACGGCAAATATCTTTCTAAGAATCTTTTCCGGGCAGATATTGAGAAGCCTCGCTCCCAGGTATCCCCCGGCAAGCCCGCCAAGTGTCACTTTTAATGTCAGCCCCCAATCCGTATAGCCTCTTGATATATAGAAAACCGAACTTACAATCGTCAACGGCAATATCACCGATATCGCGGTCGCATGCGCCTTGTGCTCGTCCGCGCCGAGCAGGTGTACCATGGCAGGTACCGCTATCGTACCTCCCCCGGAGCCGAAAAGCCCGTTTGCCATACCCGTTGTTACGCCGATTACGGCATATTTCAGGTATTTATACAATTTCCCGCGGTTTCTTCCCTTTTCTTGCTGTTTCTTCTTTCTTCTTTTTATAATCAGTTTCTCCTTTTCATCGTCTGATTTTCCGTTTCCCGCACTCCGGGCAAACCGGCTTTGCATGATCAGGTTTTGTCCATATTATCATTATTGCCCATATACCATCCGCAAATATACAGGAATAAAAAAATATGGCGGCAATTTTCTGCTGCCACCCGGGCGGGATATGTTATCAGCAATGTGGAGCGCCTTGCGGAAATCAAAAATATTTAAACAAAACCAATATATATCAAGTATATTGTGATAGAATTAATTGCAGGCTCAATAGGAGGTCCGTCAGATGAAAAAAAAGATATGGGCGGTTATCTTGCCGGTTGCCGTTTTACTGGCAATATTAGCGGCATTTCAAACCGTATATGCTGCAAACAGGAGTTATTCGATCGATGGTTATTTAATCAACGTTGATATACTCCCGGACGGTTCGGCAAATGTGGAAGAAAAAATAACCTACAGGTTCAACGGCAGTTTTAACGGCATTTTACGCAATGCAGACTATATACTGACGGACGGCATGGAGAATATCCGGGTTTTTGTTGAAAAGGACGGCGGCATTGCCGAATTCAAAGTGAATTCCACTACTGACCTGGATGCCGACGGAAACCCCGGAACGTACAACCTTGTAAGAGAGAACGAAATCGCACAATTCAAGGTATATGAAAAATCGAGCAACGAAACTAAAACGTTCATTTTCAAATATACCTTTCTGAACGTCGTCACTAAATACAACGATATAGCGGAATTCAACAGAAAGCTGGTCGATTCCGGGTGGGACGTTCCGCTCGGCAACATCGAAATAAACATAAGGCTTCCCGAAGGCGCAAAAGAAGAAGATATCCGTGTGTTCGGGCACGGACCCCTTACCGGTGAATCAAAGATAATCGACGCAAGGAACGTCAGGTTCATCGTAGATTACCTTACGCCGGGGCAAACAGTCGAAACACGGGTGTTATTCCCAACCGGGCTTGTGCCGCAATCTTCCAGGATCGTTGCCGCAGACGCGCTTCCCGGCATCCTCGAAATCGAAAAGCGCCTGGCGGAAGACGCCAATGCTGAAAGGGAAAGAGCCCGCAAGCAGGTGGAGGAATATAAAAGGATAGAAGAAGAAAGAGAGAGACAGCGGAGAAAGGAAGAAGCCAGAAGGGCCGCAATAAGGCGTTACGGCGATGCCATCGGGATAGTGCTGGCGCTTTCCTGGTTAGCCGTTATTATATATATTTATATTAAGTATGATAAGGAATTGAAACACAGCTTTCAGGGCAAGTACTACAGGGAACTGCCGGGTGAATATACGCCTGCGGAAATGAGCGTTCTTCTGACCATGGGACATGTAGCGACGCGCGACATTACGGCAACCCTGCTGGATCTTGTCAGGAAGGGACAACTTCTTCTCAAAACGGAAACGTATGTAAAAAAAGGACTTTTTAAAGACAAGGAAATCGAGGACTATTTGTTGTCCATAAACCCGGATGCGCCGGCCGCGGTTCTCAAAAAGCACGAAACTTTCCTGATCGACTGGTTCATCGGGAGAATAGGCGACGGCAACAGCGTATTTCTGGATGAAATCTCCGAATGTGCAAAAACCACATCGAGCGCGCGCCAGTTTTTGCATGATTATAACAGGTGGTGCGAACTCGCCAAAATTGAGGCTGAAAAAAATAAATTCTTTAGCGAATCAAGCAAGAAAGGCCAGGTTATTGGGTTGCTTGCAGCTGCCGCGTACTTCGTGTCCGGACTGTACCTTATGGCCGCGTTTGAAACCGCTTTGGGATACGTGCTGCTGGGCTTGACTTTCATACTATTTATTTTCGCGATAAGATTAAAAAGGCGGACATCGTACGGCAATGAGCAATACGCCATGTGGCAGGCTTTCAGGAATTTTCTGAAGGACTTCAGCCGCTTGGAGAAGGCTGAAATACCGTCCATCGTGATCTGGGAACACTACCTCGTTTACGCCGTCTCGCTCGGCGTGGCAAAGGAAGTTATAAGGCAACTGCCCCTGGTATTCGGCGATGAAGACTTGCAAAACACACGCCTTACTTTTATGCACGGCTATCATTATCACAATTTCGTTTCATTCGCAAATGCGTTTGACAGGACCATAAACTCTGTCGACAGTTCCATCAGCCGTGCTATGGCTGTCGCCAATTCAAAGGTTTCCTCCTCTTCCGGCCGCGGAGGAGGTTTCAGCGGCGGCAGTTCCGGCGGAGGCGGCGGCCGGGGCGGCGGAGGAGCGTTTTGATGATCGTTTTGACGAACATTTCCCGGA
>JBLNDI010000143.1:0-22841 GCA_050261495.1 Bacillota bacterium | reverse complement strand
TCCTTTCGATGAATTTTGTGCAAACTTGCTGTATAATGTTATTCAAAGAGACCTCTCCTTCCTTGGTTTTTGGTTTTGTCAACTTTATTCTACCAAAGAAGATTGGTCTCTTTTACTTTTTCCCTACGATTATTTTACTCCGTGATTTAGTATGGACTGAAAAGTTGACGGGTGGGCATATGAGCAGATGAATTGGCGGATAGGCGGCTTGTAGTATGACATTATGCGGAGGAATAGTGCAGGCTGTTTGTCCTGGCGAAACTTGAACGCGGAACCCGTAAGGAATACCCGTAATACTTCGGCATGGACGCCGAAGTCGCTTGTCCTGAGCCAGGATGGCGAATGACAAGCGCCCGCGTTGAAGTGAGACCGGACAATACAGCCTGCCTATGACGAAACCTGATGTCATACTGCAAGCCGCCTATCCGTGGGCGATTTCACGCCAGAGTTGCATTGCCATTGCCAATCATTTATAATTAACACTTGTCGGAAACAAATCATTTTTGCAGGAAGGTCGGATTGACATGAAACTTGGCATCGTAGGGCTGCCAAATGTGGGAAAAAGCACGCTTTTCAACGCTATTACAAAAGCAGGGGCCGATATTGCCAATTACCCGTTTTGCACCATTGAACCCAACGTCGGGATCGTCGCGGTGCCGGATGAAAGGCTCAACAGGCTGGCAGAAATGTACAAGCCGGAAAAGGTGACCCCGGCCATTATAGAATTTGTCGATATAGCCGGCCTTGTGAAAGGAGCCAGCAGAGGTGAAGGACTCGGCAATAAATTCCTTGCCCACATACACGAAGTTGATGCGATCATACACGTGGTGCGCTGCTTCGAAGACAGCAATATAACGCACGTGGACGGTTCCGTCAACCCCGCGCGGGACGTGGAAACAATCAACCTCGAGCTTATATTCGCCGACCTTGAAGTGCTTGAAAAGAAAATTGACAGGACTCGCAAAATGATGAAGTCCGGTGACAAGAAATTCCAGGATGAACTTGCGCTCTATGAAAGGATAAAAGCAGGGCTTGAAAGCGGTATACCCGCAAGGGCCATGAATTTCGGCAAGAATGAGAGCATCCTCGTGGAACAGCTTTTCCTCCTTACGTCAAAACCGGTGCTTTATGCAGCCAACATTTCCGAAGACGGCCTCCAGTCAACCGGCTCAAACCCATACCTGGACGCTCTTTACGGGATAGCCGAAAAAGAAGGTTCCGAGGTAATGGTAATCTGTGCAAAAATCGAAGAAGAAATCGCACAATTGGATGAAGATGAAAAGGTCCTGTTCCTCCAGGAACTCGGGCTCGGCGAATCAGGGCTGGACAGGCTGGTCAGGGCAAGCTACAAGCTGCTCGGCCTCATAAGCTTCTTAACAGCGGGACCGCAGGAAGTAAGGGCCTGGACCATAGCTAAAGGCACAAAAGCCCCGCAGGCTGCGGGCAAAATACACAGCGATTTCGAAAGAGGCTTTATCAGGGCCGAAATCGTGTCATATGATGAACTGGTAAAATGCGGTTCATATGCCGCGGCACGGGAAAAAGGGCTCATCAGGTCCGAGGGCAGGGAATACGTTATGCAGGACGGGGATGTGGCATTATTCCGTTTCAACGTTTAAGCCTTTTAATTTCATTTTCATCTAAAACATTTTCGAGATCAACAATAAATATCATCTTGTCGTTCTTTTTCCCCACCTTCTTCAGGTAAGCGGACACCCCGGTTTTCTCAACTGCCGGGACCGGATCTACTTCGTCTGCGGAAAACTCGACAATCTCGGTCACGTCATTTACAATAAAGCCGATATAACTATCTTCAAGCCTGGTAACCAGTATCTTTGTCTTTTTTGTTATTGCACTCTCACCCAGGTTGAACCTTTTTACGAGGCTTATTACCGGAAGGATGGAATCCCTGAAGTTGAGTATGCCCTCAATAAACTTCGGCATCCTCGGCACCTTCTCAGGTTCCTTGTACCTGATTATCTGGAAAACCTGTGAAGCCTCCGCACCGTAAAGCTGCCCGTTAAGATCAAATAAAACTGCCTGAAGCTCGCTCATTTAATGACCTCCCTGCTATACACCGGTATTTTAAACATCCCCCTTGCCTTAAGTCCCTAGGAAAGCGAAGAGCATACGCTTCACAATCCTGCCTTGGTCCTTGTAAAGAAGAATAATTTGCATTATATATTCGACATAATGTTATAAAAAATCCTTCTTGACATTGAAAACTATGCATGCTACTATAAAGAAAATTTATTCGCGAAAGGCAATGACAAGGGAAAGTACGCGGAACTTGCCAGTATTAAGCGAACCGGGGACGGTGCGAGCCCGGTGAGGCAAACCGGCCGAAGTTCCCCTTTGAGCCGCAGGCTGAAAGATCAGAGTAGGCTGTGCCGGGAATCCGCCGTTAAAAGGATAGACGTATGTTAGTACGTTATTAAGAGGGCTTTTCAGCCAATTTGAGTGGTACCGCGGAGGTTTGCTCTTCGTCTCATAGCAGGCGAAGAGTTTTTTGTTATAAGGAGGTGTTTCATATGATCGTTGTAATGAGCAAAAACGCGACCATGCAGGAAATCCAGGATGTAGAACGCAAACTGGTGGAACTCGGATTCAAGACCCACCCCATTTTCGGTGAAATAAAAACGGTCATCGGCGCCATCGGCGACAAGCGTCTGCTAAGCACTCACGCCATTACTTCAATGCCCGGCGTGGAAACCCTTGTCCCGATCATGAAGCCGTTCAAGCTAGCCGGCAGGGAATTAAAGCAGGAACCTACCATTGTCGATGTAGATGGTATAAAAATCGGCGGAAAAGAAATCGTAATAATGGCAGGACCTTGCGCCATAGAAAGCGAAGAAACATTCCTGGAAACAGCATTGAAAGTAAAAGAGGCAGGAGTCTCCATACTGAGGGGCGGCGCTTTCAAACCGCGTTCTTCTCCGTATTCATTCCAGGGATTGGAGGAAGACGGGTTGAAAATCATGGCCAAGGCGCGCGAACTTACCGGTATGAAGATAGTAACGGAAGTAGTCGATACACGCGATGTCCCAATGGTCGCTTCATATGCCGACATAATACAAATCGGCGCCAGGAACATGCAAAACTACAGGCTGCTGCACGAAGCAGGCCTGACCCAAAAGCCCGTGCTTCTGAAAAGAGGCCTTGCCGCCACAATAGAAGAATGGCTTATGGCCGCCGAGTACATCATGGCAGCCGGGAACCCCAATGTAATACTGTGTGAACGGGGTATACGCACGTATGAAACCTATACCAGGAATACAATCGACATGAGTGCGATACCTGTTGTAAAAGAGCTATCACACCTGCCCATAATCGTTGACCCGAGCCATGCGGCTGGAAACTGGAAATACGTGGGCGCATTATCAAAGGGAGCAATAGCGACCGGGACGGACGGGTTGATAATAGAAGTGCATATAGATCCTCCCCACGCGCTGAGCGACGGTCCGCAATCCTTGAGGCCGGCGAAATTTGCCCAGTTGATGGAGGAACTGAAACCCGTGGCCGAAGCAGTCGGCAGGAGCATTACTGTTGGGGCCGCCAAGTAAAAGGGTATATATTGTATGAAAGTGCTTATTGTCATACCAGCCTATAACGAGGCGGAAAACCTTGTTACATTGCTGGACAAACTGAAAAAAACATGTCCGGGATATGATGCTGTCGTCGTAAATGACAATTCGAAGGACAATACCCTGGAAGTATGCAGGAAACACGGGGTTGACGTCATCGATCTTCCGGTGAACCTTGGAATCGGCGGCGCCGTCCAGGCCGGCTACAGGTATGCCTTGTACATGGGTTATGACGCGGCGGTCCAATTGGACGGAGACGGACAGCACAACCCGGATTATATCGATAAACTGCTGGCAGCGCTGAAAAACGGGGCAAACCTCTGCATTGGCTCAAGGTTTCTTTTAAGTGAAGGCTACAAATCAACCAGGTTAAGGCGTTTCGCAATACGGTATTTCAGCTCGCTGATCCGTTTTTTTACCGGGTGCAGGGTAACGGACCCGACGTCCGGTTTCAGGGCATGTGATACCACAACTATCAGGCTTTTTGCCGAAGATTACCCCGTTGATTACCCTGAGCCCGAATCAATCATAAATGCCGTTTGGAAAAAGCTTAAGATAACCGAGGTTCCCGTCGTTATGAACGAGCGGAAAGAAGGCAAATCTTCAATTACCGGGATGAAATCACTTTATTACATGGTTAAAGTCAGCATGGCCATAATCATCTCATCCCTGTACAGACGGGGATGCAAGGAGGTAAAGAAATGAACACAAAACTGCAGGCAATCATGATAACCGCATCATTACTATTCCTGTGCTACATCGTTGTAATATTGAGAAACAAGAAAATCGAACTGAAATACATGCTTGCCTGGATATTTGCCGGCATTTGCCTGTTGACGGCGGCAATTTTCCCGGGCATAATCAGGTTTGTTTCCAAACTGCTTAATATAGTGGAACCGGTAAATACGCTTTTCCTTTTGGTTATTTTCTTCATTTTGCTGATTCTTTTCACACTAACAATCGCATTGTCGAGAAGCGTGGAGCGGGCCAAGACCCTTACGCAGGAAATCGGTATTATCAAGTTGCAGTTGGAAAAGTTAAAAAACGAGGACAAGGCAAGATAGCCGGCGGGGCGGTTACATGCAATTACAGGCGGTTACAGCTCGGTTCGTTCTTTCTCTATGTCTTTTCGCTCAAGGGTTATCTCGTCGAAGGTAACAACTATGTTCTTCCCTATTTCCTTGGCATGGTAAAGGGCCTGGTCGGCTTTTTCTATAACTTCCTTGATATTCCCGGAATGCGTGGGGTACTGGGCTATGCCGCAGCTTACCGTGACCCTCTGCTTGTTCTCCTGCTGCCCGATATAAATGCGCTGTTTTTCCAACTGTCTCCTGATCCTGTCCCCGATGCTTTTTGCAATAATGATGTCCATATCCCTGATCAGAATCAAGAATTCCTCGCCGCCATACCGGACCGGGACGTCCGATTTTCTTATGCATTGCCGGATAATGTCTGCAAACAGCATAAGCAGCTTGTCCCCAGACGGGTGGCCGTACGTGTCGTTGAAGGACTTGAAATCGTCGATGTCAAAAATCAGGACATTCAATACCGAATCCATCTCTTTTACGTACTCCACTTCCTCTTTGACCTTCTGCTCCAGGTAATGCCGGTTGGCAAGGCCCGTGAGCTTGTCGGTCCGCGCAAGCCTGAATTCTTTCTTGCGCATCTCGTCATATCTTTTTACTTCGAAACTAATCTTTGACAGCGCAAACGCCGCCAACAGCATCACCATGCAACGTATAACGAGCGTGGAGTACAGGATGCCGTCGTTGAACACTTTATCCGAAGCGATGCAGGCCGCCGCATACATTATCGCGCTTGCTATCCCTGTATTCAGGGTATCGGCAAGATTTCCGCGTATGCCGTACAAACCGATTATAAAAAACAGGAAAATAAACAAATCCGACTTGATACCGCCTGAAAACAGGATCAACAGCATAAAAGCTAATATATCCGCGTAAGCGATGAGCCTGGAGTGCCTTCTCCCGTTGTGCAGCAGCCAGCCTGTCGCCGCGCCGTTGTATACCGCCGCTACGGCAAGCGATTCCAACACTGAGTATCCATGGGTTCCGAACCTGTCGCTTGTAACACACAGCACGGCAGAAAACAAAAACAGCAACCAACGGTATACGAGCGCCAAAGTAATACTCCGGCTTCCGCGAATACCTCCGCCGCTTAAAACTTTAGGGCTATCCTTGTTGATTGGTTTTGCATTCAAAATGTTCACCCTGTCAAAATTATCCCGCAATCTGCATGCAGGAATAGAAGATTTTATAAGTCGACGCCCTCATAGGCAATCTTGTCGCCGGCCAAGCAAACCTTCACATGGGTACGTCCACCCGATTCTTTCGCCATGGTTTCATTGGCCTTTATATATATGTCGACATTTTTTCTGATATTGATAAATATTCTGTCAAAAATATCGCTTTGCATTATGCGAATAATGGAATCGATATGCGCAAGGGGCGAGTGAGAGGTCTTACCTTCTATTATGACGGGGATTTTCGCATTGTTATCCGGGCTGCATATCTGTATATGGATGCTTCCGGGTTCTATACTGTTATCGGTTGGATACAGCATGTCTCTTTCATAAAGAACTTCAAAATTCATTTATGACCTCCAGACATTAATTATTTTATTTCTCTCTGAATAAAATACCATTAAAATTCTTTTTCGTAAAGCTTTTTATAAATCTTAAAAGATTCTTTAACTTTTTTGACATAACTTTCCGTCTCCCTGAAGGGAATAATGTCGAGTGTCACGCCCGTCTTGCTGTACCTGCCGTCCGAAAGCCACTGTGAAACGTTGCCGCTGCCTGCGTTATACGCCGCCAGCGCCACGTCGGTGTTCCCGAATTCCTTGTGCAGCATGGCAAGGTACCAGCACCCTATATGTATGTTTGTGTCGGGGTCAAAAAGTTTGTTGTCGGAATAACCCTCCAATTTGAGCTTATCCGCAGCCCACTTACCTGTCCCGGGCATTATCTGCATCAGTCCCACCGCATTTTTCGGCGATACCGCATCAGGCCTGAACATGCTTTCCACCCTGATGACGGACATCACCAGGAGCGGATCCAGGCCATACATTTCGGAATACTTTTCTACCATCTCCCGGTACTTCAGCGGGTACATCGACTTGTACCCATAATGTATTGCAAGCGAAGATGCAATCAATATCGTCAACAACAATAAAATAATAAATGCCCGTTTTCTCCTGCAATGCCTAGCCAATTCATCACCCTACCGCTGCCATTCCTGTTTTTTCTGCAAAAACAGCCTAACAACCGCTTGTTCAAGATCTTCCACGCTGCCGTTGTTGTACAGCACCTCGTCGGCCAGCCTGATATATTCTTCATCATTAAGCTGCGCGTCGATCCTCGCGGACACTTCGTCATGCGAAAAACCGCTTCTTTCCATGACACGTTTTATCCTGGAATCTTTGTCGGCCAAAACCACCCACACCTCGTCCACCAGGTCCAGGAAACCCTCCTTCACGGGAATGGGAGCGTCAATTACGGTTATAACAAACTTGCCCGACTTCTTTAAAGATTCAACCGTCTCATGAATTTTCTCCAATATATATTTATGCGTAATACTGTTGAGCGCATTTAGTTTTACATCATCGGCAAATGCCAGCGATGCCAGCTTCGCCCTGTCCAGTTCCCCGTCTTCCCTGATTATTTCGTTTCCAAAATAATCCGCCAGTTCCTTTACGGCTTTTCCTCCTGCCTGGGTTACGCTTCTTGCCACGGCGTCGGCATCGACAACCACTGCCCCGAGGTCCTTCAGTATCCTTGAAACCGTGCTTTTGCCGCTGCCAATTCCCCCCGTGATTCCGATGATTCTCATGGATTCATTTTTACCGGCTTTACCGGCGCTCTCATTTTGTTTCATACCACGTGGAACCTGTTTTCACCTCCGCCACAAGCGGCACTTCAAGGCTTACCGCGTTCTGCATGCATTCGCGCAGGATGCATGCAACCTGCTCCTTTTCGCTCACATGGGTCTCTATTATCAATTCGTCATGCACCTGGAGGATCAGCCTGGATTTCATATTATGCTTTTTCAGTTCGTTATATACCTTGACCATGGCAATTTTTATTATATCCGCAGCGCTTCCCTGTATCGGCATGTTCATCGCGACCCGTTCCCCGAACGACCTGGTGTTGAAATTTGAAGATTTCAGCTCGGGCAGGTACCTTCTTCTTTTAAAAATGGTTTCGGCATACCCGTTTTGCCTGCCTCTTTCCACGGTTTCACTCATATAAGCCCTGACGCCCGGATACCTTTCGAGGTACTCATCAATATACTTACGCGCTTCCTTTCTTGAAATCCCCAGATCCTTTGCAAGGCCGAAATCGCTGATGCCATACACAATGCCGAAATTAACCGCCTTGGCCCTTGAGCGCATCAGCGGAGTCACCCGGTCCGCCGGCACATTGAATATCCCCGATGCGGTAGCCGTGTGGATATCCTCATTATTGCGGAAAGCGGCAATCATGTTCTGATCTCCGGATATGTGGGCCAGGACCCTCAGTTCAATCTGCGAGTAATCGGCATCTGCCAGCAGGTACTCGTCATTTTCGGGCACAAAGACTTTTCTTATTTCCCTTCCCATCTCAAGCTTTACCGGTATATTCTGCAGGTTTGGCTCGGTGCTGCTGATCCTGCCGGTAGACGTAATGGTCTGGTTGAAGGTTGAGTGAATGCGTCCCGTGGCTGGATTGACCACGTTCAGCAGTCCCTCGGCATACGTGGATTTCAGCTTGACTAACTGCCGGTATTCAAGTATCTTTGAAACGATCTCATGCCTGGACGCAAGCTGCTCAAGCACTTCCGCATCCGTCGAGTACCCGGTCTTTGTTTTCTTGAGGGCGGGAAGCCCGAGTTTTTCATACAATATCATTCCCAGCTGCCGCGGCGAATTAATATTAAAGCATTCACCGGCCAGGGCATATATTTCCTCCGTAACAGAATTTATCCTGTCATCCAGTTTTGACGAAAAACGCACGAGTTCATCGCAATTTACCTTGAAGCCGTGGTATTCCATATCTGCAAGCACTTCGACCAGCGGCATTTCAATTTCATAGCAAAGCATGTCCTGGCCGTTCTGTCCGATTATCTCCTTCATTTTTCCCGCAAGCTCCATAACCGTCCTGCTATGGCGCACGGCCGTCGAAGCCGCCAGGTCGGCAGGCAATTCGCAGAACGATATGAACGCTTTGCCTTTTTTGCACAATTCCTCGATCGATACGAACGAATAGCCCAGGTATTCGCGTGAAAGCTCGGCGACGGCGTATTGGCCGCGGGAAGCGTTTAATATGTAAGCGCCGATCATGGTATCGAATACCGTGGCATTAAATGGGACATTTCTCCACTTGAGGTATACTACCAGGCTTTTCAAGTCATGCCCCAATACAGTAAACTTATCGTCGGAAAATACCTGGCTGAAGAGTTGCAGAAATTGTTCCTCGCTTATGCCTCCGCCGATCCTAATATATATATTCTTGTCTTCCCACGAAACGGCGATTCCGGCTAGCTTCATCCCAAAGGCGCCGGTCCGGTCAATCAGCTGGTAAAATGCGGCCTCGCCTGCTTTTTTTACCGATGCCGCCGCTTGGGCAAGAGAAATGGGATCGTCAATAATTTCAAAATACAATTCCGATATGTTGTCGTCCTGCAGGCGGGATAGCTCTCCAAGCCCGAATTTTTCAATCATGCTTTTGAATTCAAGCCTCTTAAAAATGCCATAAAGCCTTTCCCTGTCAAAATCGGTGCGTTCAAGCTCCTCCAGCCGGCAGAGTTCGGGCATGTTCCTTTCTATCGTAGCCATGCGCTTGCTGAGAAATGCCAGTTCCCTGCTTGATTCAAGCTTTTCCCGAAGGCTCTTTTTTTCGATGCTCTCTATGTTTTCATAAACTCCCTCGAGGCTCCCGTATTTTTTTATAAGCTCAAATGCCGTTACTTTCCCGATGCCCGGAACCCCGGGGATATTATCGGATTTATCGCCCATCAATCCCTTTACGTCAATAAATTGTGGAGGTGTAATGCCATATGCTGCAACGACCGCATTTGCGTCGTATTCCTCGGTCTCCGTTCTCCCCGCCCTGGTAATTGGCAGCAAAATCCTGGTTTTTTCCGATGCAAGCTGCAGGGCATCCCTGTCTCCCGTCACTATGACAACCTGCATGTTTCTTTCTTCCGCGCACCTTGAAACGGAACCTATGATGTCATCGGCTTCAAAACCCTCCATTTCCAGGCGCTTTATATTCATGGCGTCAAGGATGTCCTTCATGTAAGGCAGCTGTTCCGCCAGTTCCCGGGGCATTTCCTTCCTTGTCGCCTTGTATTCTTCGAATTCCCTGTGCCTGAACGTCGGAGCCCTTAAATCGAATGCGACGCACAAATACTGGGGCTTTTCCTCTTCAAGGTACTTGTTCAATATGTTTAAAAACCCATATATAGCGTTTGTGTGAAGACCGTCGCCGGTAGACAGCATCTGCGCTCCCTGGAGCGCATAAAAAGCCCTGTTCAGTATACTGTTGCCGTCAATGATCATTAATTTCCCAGTTTTCATATAACACCTCCGACCAGTATATTCTACACAAAAAAACTCTCACCGTAAAGGTAGAGAGAGATATATGGAGAAACGCTTATGAAAAAATATTAAAAACAGGAGGTGTGCTTACTTCTTGTTAATATTCACCGTCACGGTTACAAGATCGGAACCCAGCCTTATTCTTTCTATCTGTCCGTCCACGTTTTCTTTTTCTTTTTCAAGCTCGTCAATTTCCGAGCTTCCGGTATTATTTCCCTTTTGCAGTTCCCGTATCCTGTTGTCGATCCGCGCAGATTCCGCGATTAATTCATTCAGCGTATCTGTCATGTCCTCCGTTACCAATGCGCTGATACGTACATTCGCCTCACCGAACAATTCGCTGACAGCCTCGACAAATGCATCATAATTCATACTTGGGAAAATAAACTTCATCTGTCCGGCAGCAGCATCATTAACATCAACTTCTGTTTCCATGGATTTTAAAGCAGCCGTCGGATCTGAAAAACCAATTTTCATGGTGCCGACTGTTTCATCGTCGGCGGCAGCTTCCTCGCCGCTGTTTTCAAAAGCCAGTGTCCTTACTATTTCAACAGTTGCCTGGGGATCCTCAACCAATATCGTTATCGTTGATATCCTATTGACGGCAGTCTCTTCTTCAACAACCTTTCCGGCTACCATGGACTGAGCTGCTTTCATATCGGATACCGTTGCCGAACGGTCGGTTTCCTGGTTGACAGCCAAACCGGCGTTACTTTCGTAACTCGCCACACTTTTGGAAGAATAAGCCTTACTGTCCTCCTGCACTTCGTATTGACGCTCTTCAGCGCCGGCTGCGGGCATTGCGCGTTGTGTAGGAGCTGCCATTACCATGTTGGTACTCTGTCCGCCGCTTTCCGCCGTCATCTTTGAAGAACGCAAGCCAAACCTTGTAATGCCGCCTGTCAGGAAGATCAGGAGAATGCCTGCTGCAATGGAAGCAAATGTCCCGGACCAGAATAAGATTTTGTTCCGGCGCCCGGGCTTTACTATTTTATCCTGGCTGCCCTGAACTTCAAGAAGCCTTTCATGCAGTTCCGCCTTGAATCCCGGCGGCAACTCGAGCTGTGGAAGTTCGTTGCAGAGCCTAGTTATTCTTTTCATTTCTTCAAGTTCTCTTCTGCAATCGTTGCAATCCCGGATGTGTTCCTCGAATAACCGCTTTTCATCCGAATCAAGCTCGTCGTCTATATAAGCGCATATGTTTTCTCTTATATCATAACAGCTTGCCATCTCCAACCCTCCTTTCACGTTAATTGACGTAATCCTCGTTCAAAAGTTCCAACTTTGAAGATAATACTTTTTTCAAAGCCTGCCTTGCCCTGCTTATCCTCGATTTTACGGTCCCGCCCGGGCAATCCAGCACCTCTGCTATTTCATCATAACTAAGTCCCTGGATGTCCCTTAACGTAATTACAATCCTTTGCTCTTCGGGAAGCTTGTCTATAGCCTCTTTTACGATGCCTCGCAATTCTTCCCTTTCATAAACCTCGTCCGGGCCGGGATCTTCACTCATAATCTGACGTTTTAACTGCCCGTCGTCCACCTGGACTTCCTCGTCAAGGGAATGCTCTTTTTTGTTTTTTCTTCTCCTGATTTCATCAAGACAGACGTTTGTGGTAATCCTGTAAATCCATGTGGAAAATGACGATTGCTCTTTGAACCCGCCAATCGATTTGAATATCCTTATCAACGCTTCCTGTGCCAAATCTGCGGCATCATCATAATTGCCAATGATCCTGTAAGCGAAGTTGAATATTTTCTTTTGATATGCCTCTATCAACTCTTCAAAAGCCTCGATATCGCCGGCCTTTGACCTGCTGATCAGAAGCTTCTCGTCATGGCTCAAAATACAGTACCCCCTGCTATTCCACGAAGCGTTTTGGAAATACACAATTAAGATTATACATTATTAATCCGGCATAAACAAGCCGTCTGCTCCGGGAAATCAAAGCGACGACACTCGCCCTCATGCAAGAGTATTTGAACCAAGTGGATCGCATACTGGTACAGGTCAAATCATCGGATGAAAACTCCAAGCGATAATTTGCGCCATACAGTCAACAGAACAATTCCCCTTGATTACCTGAAGTGCCTGAATGGTAACGCACCCACCCGGGTGGCTAATAGTCACTTTGCCGCATCTTGCCAGCATCGGTCCCAGGAATATTATCGATGAACGCATCTCGGCCGCTAACTCCACTGGTATAAAGGTTTCATTAATATTGGACGAGTTTACGATTATGACGTTGCCTTCCCTTTTTGCACTGCAGCCCAGCCTTTTCAATATCTCTATCATTACCTCCACATCGCGCAATTTGGGACAGTTTTTTATGATACTTTCCCCGCCGTTAAGCAAAGATGCGGCCAATATAGGCAAAACAGCATTCTTGGAGCCCTCTATCGCAATTTCGCCTTTAAGCCTGGCGCCCCCCGCAACTACTAATTTGCTCATAAAAACACCTCGCACCAATTTATTTTATGCGGGGAAATTGCAATGTGTTCAGATTCTTTCATGGTCGGAATACCGTGAGATGTTCAGCAGGATGCCCGCTTCAGCTATAAAAAGGACAACAGCCATGAGCCACCTTGATAACAAAAATGATTATATTTGAATTGGGTTATCTTTGCAGAATACGCCTATATATGATGTAGGCAACATAAGTTGCCATTTATAGTAATAATATTATATCATAATATAACATAGGTCAAGATTGTGTAAACTCCTCCAAATCAATAACTTCATTAAAAGACTCTACCACTTAACCAATAATGAATATGCTATAGAAAACAGGCGCATCGCAATGTGTTCAGATTCTTTCGTACTTGGAATATCGCGAAATATTGAGCAGGATGCCCGCTTCAACCATGAAAAGGACAAGGGAAGTGCCTCCGGAACTGAAAAAAGGCAAGGACACGCCTGTAGGCGGAACCGTATTGGTTACGACCGCAACGTTGAAAAGGCTCTGAACCGCGATCAGCGCCGTTATGCCCGTAGCCATGAGGCTGCCGTACGTATCGGGCGCATTGATCGCTATTTTAATACCTCTCCATATGAAAACAAGGAAAAGCAGCAGCACCGCTACCACGCCGACAAATCCAAGCTCTTCGGCAAGTATGGCAAATATGTAGTCGTTGTGCGGCTCGGAAACATAAAGAAATTTTTGCAGGCTCTGTCCCAGGCCGCGGCCAAAGAGCCCGCCCGACCCTATCGCGTAAAGTGATTGGATTGTCTGCCACCCTTCATCCCTGGGATAACTCCAGGGGTCGAGGAAAGAATTGATACGAAGCGTCATATAGTCGGTAAACATGATTACTGCCGCGAGACCTGCGCCTACCGGCGCCGCCAGGACCACAAAATGCCTTATTTTCGCACCTGCAGCAAACAAAATGATCATGGTCAGCGACAGCATTATAATAGTTGCGCTAAGGTGCGGCTCCTGCAGCAACAGCAGCGCAATAACTCCAATGACAAAAAGGTACGGCAAAAGGTCTCCGAAAAACGAATCCAAAGGCCGCTTGCGTTTTGACAGGAAATAAGAATAAAACATTATAATAGCCAGCTTGGCAAGCTCTGACGGCTGAAACTGGAAAGAGCCTATGTATATCCACCTCCAGGAGCCGTTTATCTCCACTCCAATACCTGGGACCAGTACAAGGATCAACAGCAGAATGGATACGCCCATCAGGGCAATGGCTGTTTTCCTGCCATACTTGCGATAATCGTAATTTGCCGCAAGCAGCATCAGTACCATGCCAAGCACGGCAAATCTCAACTGCTTCTTTATAAAAAAGTATATGTCATTGTATTTCTTTTCGGCTATCGGCGCACTTGCGCTGAAAACCATGATCAATCCCAATGAAAGAAGCATTAGGACAGTTATAAACAGCAGGAAATCAAACGGTTTTTTATCCTTCATGCAATATCTCCCGGGTTTAAATATTTCAAAGCTTTTAGGCTTGATGCATCCGCTCCGTCAACAAATCAGCCCCCGGTGGTCAGAAAAATTTAAGCTGAAGCGTTGCAAAACCAATAAAGCACAATACAATGGTTATCGCCCAGAACACGGCAACCACCTTTGTTTCTTTCCAGCCCGACAATTCAAAATGATGATGTATGGGGGCCATCTTGAATACCCTTTTGCCCCTGAGCTTGAAAGAGACCACCTGTATGAATACCGACAAGCTTTCAACCGCGTAGATAGCCCCGACTACAAGCAAAATCCACGGTATTTTCATTATTACGGCAGCCGCTCCCACGATCCCTCCCAGGGCAAGCGAACCGGTATCCCCCATAATGACTTTCGCCGGGTATATGTTGAACACAAGAAACCCCAGGCATCCTCCCGCAGTAATGGAACAAAGGAGCTT
Organism: Bacillota bacterium; assembly: GCA_050261495.1. Taxonomy (GTDB): domain Bacteria; phylum Bacillota; class Clostridia; order Acetivibrionales; family DTU013; genus JBMNKL01. Next base: position 8,292 of record JBLNDI010000143.1, on the reverse strand, counting down.
TACATGGCTCAGGTCCGTCCTGAACATGGCAGCGATGGTGAAAAACACGGTCACTATCAGCGTCACCCCGGCTGCCAGGCCATCCACACCGTCTGTCATGTTCACCGAGTTTGTAATCAGGTACATGACCACGATAACCAGGATGATATACATCCAAACAGGTAGTTCAACCACGGCTTCGCTTCCTGAAAACGGCAAAATCATGCCCGTTCCCAGTTTTGGATCATACGCGGCATAAAATGCGAACAAGGCCGATACCGCAAACAGGAAAAATGATTTTTGCCTCGGGGTCAGGCCGTCGTTATTCTTTCTTACCACCTTCAGCATATCGTCAATAAAGCCTATTACGGCAAACCCGGCTGTTACGAGCAGCATTGGCAGAATCTCCGGATGCTTTGGCAAAAAGAACAGCGCCGTTATAAACATTGGAATAAGAAAAATCAGGCCTCCAATAGTAGGTATGCCCATTTTTTTCAAATGGGTGGCGGGTCCGTCGCTTCTGACAGTCTGCCTGAATTTCAGCCTCCTGAGAAGCGGTATTATTATCGGCCCCATTATCAGGGCCATGATAAAAGTCGCTGCAAATGCGACAACTTCCGCAGATTTTAACAAGCTAAACTCCATGTTCATCTTCCGTACCTCCGCTCACCAGTCTTCCTCCGCCAGGGACCTGACTACTTCCTCCATCTTCATGCCCCTCGAGCCTTTAACAAGTATCGCGTCGCCGGGGCGCAGAACTTTTCTCAGGTAATCCAGGGCTTCCGCATTGCTCATGAAAGAGGCTGTTATCTCAGGGTCGAGCCCTGATTCAATTGCGCCCCTGGCAATATCCAGGGCACGCCGGCCGACCGTAATAATATAATCCAGCTTTTTCCCGGCTGCGTAGCTTCCCATTTCCCTATGAGCCGAGGAAGACCACTCTCCCAGCTCCAGCATGTCTCCCAGCACCGCTATCCTTCTTTCGGCTATCACCTCTTCCAGCACGTCAAGCGCGGCTTTTACGGACTGCGGGCTTGAATTGTACGCATCATTTATTACCGTGAATCGCCCTGTTTTAATAATATTTAGCCTCATTTGACCCGGTTTGTACCGTGATATGCCCAGGGCCAGTTCCTTTACCGGAACCCCGAGCTCGCGCCCGGCTGCCAGTGCCGCAAGCGCGTTATAAACATTATGGACTCCCGGCGCCGGCACATGTATGTCGTACTCTATCCCTCCGTCCATTATGTCAAACCTGGTCCCGTTTTCACCGTACGAACGGATATTGTACGCCATGTAATCCACGCCCTCGCCGAGTCCGAAGGTCACTGTCCTGCAATCCAAGAAATCACGCACTCCGCCGAGCATCACATCATCGCCGTTCAATACCAAAAGACCTCCCGGCTGCAGTCCGTCAAGCAGTTCCAGCTTTGCTTTAAGGATATTGCTGCGGGAGCCGAGCTTTTCTATATGGGATATGCCGATATTTGTTATTATTCCCACCTTGGGCCTGACAATAGCAGCCAGCGCGCTGATTTCCCCCGGCGCGCTCATGCCCATCTCGACCACTGCCGCCTCATAGCTGCCATCGAGCCTGAAAATAGTCAGCGGAACGCCTACTTCGTTATTCAGGTTCCCCTCGTTCTTAAGAACATTGTATCTTGCGCCAACAGCGCACGCAACCATTTCCTTCGTGCTTGTTTTTCCGACGCTGCCCGTTATGCCTATAAAAGGAATGTCAAACCTGCTCCTGTAGTAAGCCGCCAGGTCCTGCAGCGCCTTCAGCGTATTATTCACAAGAATAACGGTTTTGCCCGGGAAATTAACATTCTCCCTCTGCGTCAGCGACGCCGCGGCTCCTTTTTCAAAAGCATCGCCGATAAAGTCGTGTCCGTCGAAATTCTCCCCGATAAGCGGTATAAAAAGGTCGCCGCGCCGGATTGTCCTGGAATCCGTCGATATTCCCGTAATGACGGCATCGCCGGCGTTGACTGCGTACCTGCCGCCTGTTGCCTTGATTATTTCATCATGCATTAACTGAAGCATTTTTCAGGCTCCTTTATCAATCTCTTTTCCATCCGCTCTTCGCATATATCATTCTCTATATGTAAAAAAGTTATTTTAGCCTGCCGTTTTACATGCTGTACTCTTCAAGTATATCACGTACAACTTCCCTTTCGTCAAAATATATTATTTTGTCTCCGAATTGCTGGTACGTCTCATGACCTTTCCCCGCCAATATTACCACATCTCCGGGCATTGCGCCTGTCAAGGCGTGCCTTATGGCTTCGCGGCGGTCACATATGCAGGTATATTCTCCGCCGGTTGTTTTTATTCCTTCCTCTATTTCCTTGATTATTGATTCGGGATCCTCCGTCCTTGGGTTGTCAGACGTGATCACGGTATAGTCGGCAATCCTCCCGGATATGGCTCCCATCATGGGACGCTTGCTCCTGTCCCTGTCTCCCCCGCAGCCAAAAACGCATATAACCCTGCCCGTCGCATAGTCCTTCACGGTATTCAGTATATTCTCGAGGCTATCCGGCGTATGGGCGTAATCAATAATAACATTGAAATCGCGTCCGGTATGGACCAATTCAACCCTCCCCGGCACTTGTACCCTTTCAAGGCCGGCTTTCACGGCATCCCTCGGAATTCCCCTGAGCCCGCCGACTCCTGCCGCTGCCAGCGCGTTGTATATGCTGAATTTCCCGGGTATGTTAACCTTCATTCTCCCGCCGTACCAAGGCGATATTATGTCAAACTCGACGCTTTGCGGGTGTTTTTTAATATTGACCGCCCGGATATCCGCGTCGTTGTCAATACCGTATGTCAATACCCTGCATTTTGATTCGCGGATGACATGTTCCGCGTATTTGCTGTCCGCGTTGACCAATCCTTTTTTGCAGGTTTTAAAGAGCAAGCACTTAGCCGCCAGGTACTCTTCCATGGAAGCGTGTTCCGTCGGGCTGATATGGTCGCGCGAAAGGTTTGTGAACACCCCGGCGTCAAATTCGCAAAAGCTTACCCTCTTTAACGCCAGCCCCTGGGATGACACTTCCATAACCACATCGTCCACGCCTTCTTCCACCATCTGGATGAATAATTCCTGCAAATCCAGCGATTCAGGGGTGGTTCTCCCCGTATGCAACGTCCTGTCGCCGATCCTTGTCCCGAGTGTCCCAATGAGTCCGACTTTTCGCATGGAAGCTTCAAGAATTGATTTGACCATGAACGAGGTAGTGGTTTTCCCTTTTGTCCCTGTAATCCCCGTCAGGCTGAACCTGCTCGTCAAATGACCGTAAAACTTATCGGAAATGTATGCCAATGCTGTTCTTGTATCCGGTGTCCTGACAACCGGTATACCGGCCGGCAGCGTCAAATCCTTCTGGGTAATAAGCGCCGCAGCCCCGTTATCCAGCGCTTGGGCGGCATATTCATGCCCGTCGGCAACCGTGCCGTCGATACAAACAAAAACGTACCTTTTTTTTACTTTCCTCGAGTCATAGGCTACCCCATCTATGTCAATATGGATGTCCCCCTTTATTTCCAGGACATCCAGGCCTTCAACCAGTTCAGTCAATAACATGGCAATTCCCCTTTACTCCTTGTTTTCCAAGTTCCTGAATTCCACGGTGACAACCTGGCCCGCTTCAAGAATGGCGCCCGGCTTGAACTGCTGTCTGTAGACAAGCCCGGTACCATTCACTTTTATATTAAGGTTGGCGCGGTTCATTGCCTCTATCGCCTCGGATATGGTTTTGCCCGTAAGATCCGGCATTTGTGCTGTTTGCTGTTTTTCCGGCTTATATACGTACAGCAGGACGACCGAGTTCTCAGGCACCACTGCATCCGGTTTCGGCATTTGTTCAACAACCTTGCTATTATTGCCGCCGTCGCCTTCGACCTTGTACTTGAGTCCTGCCGCCCTGAGTTCTTTCACTGCGTCCTCCACGGTTTTTCCCCTTACTTCCGGGACAAATACTTCCTGGGCCATTGTCCGAAGGTCTTCCTCGGTGTATTGCTTTTCCACCTGCATGTAATTTAAAATATCCTCAATGATTTTACCGGCCACGGGCGCCGCTATGACGCCTCCCATGTAGGAATCGCCTTTAGGGTCGAACAGCACGACCAGCACGATAACGGACGGATTATCCGCGGGAGCAAAACCGCAGAAGGAAGCGATATGCACATCTTGCTGGGTTGTCTGCGAAGTCCCGGTTTTTCCTCCTATCCTGTAACCTTTGACATAGGCATTGTTGCCCGTACCCATAGGATGCGCCACGACACCCTCCAGAATATCTTTTACGGTGTCCGATGTCTTCTTTGATATTACCGTCCTTACGACTTCCGGCTCGAACCTTTTTACAATATTTCCGTCCGAATCCGTCAGTTCCTTGACAAGCCTCGGTTTCATCAGCTTGCCGCCGTTCACGATGGCAGTGTAGCCTGTTATCAGCTGCAAGGGCGTTATCGTAAACCTCTGTCCAAAAGAAGCAACCGCCATATCGATTTCCTTCGGCTTTTCCTGGAATATGCTCTTCCCCTCGCCCAAAAGCTCAATACCGGTTTTATCCATAAAACCGAACGCCTTCACGTAGTTGTAAAATCTCTGGATGCCAAGGCCTTGGGCTACCTTGACGAATGCCGGGTTGCAGGAATTGTACACGGCTTCCCTGAAAGTTTCCGTACCGTGCGGCCTGCCCACTCTCCAGCAATTTATGGGTTTCGGCCATCCGGTCACTTTTATCGGGAGGTCATTGGTAATGGTGTCCGGCGTAACAACGCCCTCTTCAATACCGGCTGCCGTTGTAAAGCTCTTAAACGTTGATCCCGGTTCATAAGTGTCGGATATGGCCTTGTTTCTCCAAACCGTCTTGCTCAGAATGTTAACCGTTTCAGTGCTTCTTTCCACCCAGTTTGACGGATCAAGCGTTTCTCCGTCAACCCCGCCTATTATCATATTTTTCATGTTTTCAGGAAATGCAAAAGGATCATTCAAATCATAATCCGGTTTTGATACAAGGGCAAGGATGTCGCCGTTATTGGGGTCCATAACTATGGCTGCCGCGCCCTGCTTGAGCTTGTAATCGTCGATTGCCTTTTCAAGGGATTTGGATACGAGGTATTGGATGGTTTCGTCAATTGTCAGGACTACATTCAGGCCGTCCTGCGCATCAATGCGCTTTTCGGTGTTTGAAGGTATGGCATTTTGCCGGGCGTCTACCTCGCTCAATATCTTGCCGGGCGTGCCTTTCAGGTATTTGTCCATAACCTCCTCGATACCGCCCATGAGCCCCTGGTTGTCATCGCCGGTAAACCCCAGAACGTGGGACATTAGGTTCCCGTTAGGATAGTACCTTTTCGCGTCTTCGTCTATTGTAATGCCTTTCACCCTGTTGACAGATATCCATGTTCTTACCTTTTTTTCGGTTTCCCTGTCCACTTTCCGTTTTATTATCACGTAACTTACATCTTTCGTAATAAGGCGGTATATGTCATCCCTTTCCATGTCCAATATGGAAGCGAGGCCGTCCGCGATTTCATCCGCTGATATATTTTTACCGTTGCTTTTTACTTCGCTCGGTCTGCATCCGATCGTTGCCGCCTGTACGCTGATAGCGAGTTTTTTGCCGTTCCTGTCGTATATGGCGCCTCTTATGGGGCTTATGGTCCTCCCCGCGTTTTGCTGTTCGAAAGCCTTCTTCTGCAGTTCTTCCGCTTGTACAAACTGGATATATGCCAGCCTGCCGATCAGAACAGCGACTATTACGGTAAATATTGCAAGCAGTATAACCTGGCGCTTTTTAACGGACAAGCCCGGAGCCGCCAACAAAATTCCCCCTTCTTGAATTTTGACTTTAAAAAAAAGACTATAGACCGTGCAAAATATAATTTTACACTCATCCACAGTCTATATTTTTACTGTTTTTTACGGCCATATTATCACTGCCGCGCCGTTTCGGACTATTCCAAAAGCTTTACCAATCCTGCCGCCTTGGCGGCAAGCTTGCTGAGAAAACTGCCGTTCTCCCGTTCTTCGCTCGTTTCGTCTATAACCACGGTATAATCTTTTCTTGGCACCTTTATGTATACAATCTGGCTTTTGTCCGGCATCTGCATGCCGAGTCTTGTTACAGCCGTTTCCTTTATTTCGGCCAGGTAAGTTTCGGTTTCAATGTCCACTCTCAACATTGCGTTTTCATTTCTCAACTCGTTATACGCTTTCTCTTTCTGGCCTATGTCATAGCTGATTTTTGTAATTATCGCATACCTGTACATTACGGCAAGGCCTGCAAAAAAAACGGCCATTATTGACATCACGAACCTGAGCTTGGCTTTCCTGTTGCTCCTGTAGCGCTTTTTCTCCCTTAGCACCTTGTTTTCTTCATAAACATCATAAACTTCATTAGCTTCATAAACATCGTACTGGAGCTGTCTTGCGGCTGAACCATGCACATATTCATAATTGTCCTGTAACAATTCTATTCACCTCGCTGATGTTTTATGCAAGCAACAAAACGCAGGGAAATTGAAAGTAATACCGAGGACTGGCTTTTACGGACAGCCCTCGGCCGGTTTTATCTTTTGTAAACTCATCTTTTGCAGCTTTCACATTTTTTCTTTTGTTTTTTAAGAATTTATCTTTAGTTTCTTTTTCCTTCGTCTTTCGTATCCCGCTGTTTTATCATCCGTGGATTCAACTGCTTGTCCGATGTATCTCAACGCCCTTAATCTTTTGTATCACCTGTAACTTGTATTTTTTGAGCCGTCCTGAGCTTTGCGCTGTGTGATCTTGGATTTGATTCCAGTTCCTCTTTTGACGGCAGTATTGGCTTTTTGGTCAACACTTTCAACTCGGGCTTCCTGCCGCACACGCACACCGGAAACGACGGCGGGCACGTGCAGGGATTCTCCCTGGAATGAAACTCATCCTTTACTATCCTGTCCTCAAGCGAATGAAATGTTATTACGCTTATCCTTCCTCCCGGTCTCAGTATTTTCACGGCGCCGTCGATCGCGTCCCTGAGCGCCCCCAGTTCATCGTTCACCGCTATTCTTAATGCCTGGAACGTCCTTCTTGCCGGGTGCGGCCCTTTCCTTCTCGCACTTGCCGGTATTGCAGCTTTTATTATTTCCACAAGCTGCCCGGTTGTTTCTATCCTGCGCTCCCTGCGGGCATTCACTATAAATGACGCAATCCTTCCGGCCCAATTCTCTTCTCCGTATTCACGTATTATATCCCTGATGGCCTTTTCATCATACGTATTTACTATGTAAGCGGCGTCAATCGCCAGGCTCCTGTCCATCCTCATGTCCAGCGGAGCGTCATACCGGTAGCTGAAACCTCTCTCCGCCTCATCCAGTTGATGGGACGATACCCCTATATCGAGCAATACGCCATCCACTTCATTTATTCCGCGCTGAGCCAGCAACTGCGCCAGGTTCCTGAAGTTTCCCCTGATCAGTATAATCGATGCATTCCCCTGGACCTGCCTCAGCCTTTCCCCGGAAACCCTGATTGCGGTCTCGTCCTGGTCAATACCTACCAGCGTACCCTTGTCCAATCTTTTCAGGATTTCCGCTGCGTGACCGGCTCCGCCCAGCGTCCCGTCAACATATATTCCATTGCTTTTTATATCAAGGCTTTTTATGCTTTCCTCCAGTAAAACCGGTTTGTGACTAAAATCCATAGTATTTCTCCCGGAAGCTGGCATTTATTCAAGCCTATATACCCAGCATCGAAAACGTCTCGGCTATGCTGTCCGGGGTAAGGTTGTCGCCATTGATGTATTTTGCCCACTTATCCTTGCTCCATACTTCCACCCTTGTCCCAACTCCGATTATGCAAATGTCCTTTTCCAGCCCGGCATGTGCCCGGAGCTCCTGCGGGACAAGTATGCGGTAGTTTTTATCCGGCCGGCATTCCGCCGCGCTTGAGAAAAAGAACCGCATGAAGCCTCGCGCGTGGTTGTTTGAAAGCGGCAACGACTGAAGCTTGTCCATCAGGGCGTTCCATTCGGGCATTGAAAAAATGAACAGGCACTCCTCCAGCCCCTTTGTAATCATGAACTTATCCTCAAGTTCTTTTCTGAAGGCTGATGGTATTATTATCCTGCCCTTTGGGTCTATAGTGTGTTGATATTCACCATAGAACAACCATTTCACCCCTGGCTTTTGTATTTTTAAACCACTTTCAACCACTTTGCTCCACTTGGTTACTATTTTAAGTCATATTTTTATAATAATCAATAGTAAAAAGTGAATTTTTTTAAAAAATAGGTATAAAGCCCTATGAAAAATAATACAGGG
>JBLNDI010000142.1:0-4826 GCA_050261495.1 Bacillota bacterium | reverse complement strand
AGTACAGGGACGCTTTTGAATCCGAAGGGCTCAAAATTGATGCAACAATAGGAGGATTAGCCTCATACACGTATGCACATTTCCTGGCGCCGTCAGAAATCCAGAGAGAAATAGCATTTACATTTTTCAAAAGGGCGGTTGATTTGACCGTCGCCATGGGAGCCGGCGTCATGGGGACTCCGGTTGGCGGCATGACTTACGACGATGCAAAAAATGAAGCAAGAAGGGCCGAATTATATGAAATCATGCTGGATTACCTGCGCAAATTGGCGGCATACGGGAAAGCAAAGGGATTAAAAGAAATCCATATCGAAGCAACTCCCCTGATTACAGAATTCCCCCACAGCCCTTCGGTTTCAGTAAAAATGATGAAGGACCTGGAATGGTCGGCAATACCTATCAAGCTGCTGATTGACTGGGGCCACGCCCTTTACAGGCCCCTTCTGAAGGAAGAAGCGGACATGGGATTGTGGCTCAAGGAATGCGCTCCTTATATAGGTTCCCTCCATTTGCAGCAGACAGACGGAATGCTTGACCGTCACTGGGATTTCACGAAAGAAGGAATTGTCACTCCGGAACTGATTAAAAAGGCGACCAGTGAAGCAGGCCTTGACCATATCGTACAGTACCTGGAGGTAGTTACCGCTTTTGAAGCTCCGGATGATGAAGTATATGAGGGTATGAAGAAAACAATGGATTACCTTCGCAAAGAACTTTGTTAATAAGGAGGGCCCAAGAATATGGATTTCAAAACATTGTACAAAACAATTCTCAAAGAACATGAACAAGTATTTGAGAGAATTGACCAAAACCAGTTAAGAGATTTCATTGAAACAATAAAAAAGCATGACAGGATTTTCCTCATCGGAGTCGGCAGAGAAGGCCTGGCAACCAGGTCATTTGCAATGAGACTGATGCATATGGGCAAGGAAGTCCATTGGATATGGGACGATACAACACCCGGCATCAGCCCCGGCGATCTTATGATTGCAACCCTGGGTGACGGGCAGATAGGCCATATCCATTATGTGTGCGAAAGGGCCAAGGAAGCCGGCGGATTCCTTTACGTGGTCACAGGGTCTCCCAGCGGCAAAACCGCAAAAACGCTTGCCGATAAAGTATTCTTCGTCCCCGCTGCAGTATACAGGGGGAAGGGCGATGTGGTGCCTTCAATACAGCCTATGGGAAATCTTTTTGAGCAATGCTTATGGATTACATTTGACATGATTATTATGACAATTGTGAAAGAAATCCCGGGCTTAAGCTTTGAAAAAATGTCAGCCAGGCACAGGAACATCGAATAATCCGGAAGTAGCAGATTTTCTACTGAAAGGAGTACGAAAAATGAAAATAGCTATAGGCTGCGACGAAGCTGCTTATGATTTGAAAAAGGAAATAAAGAAGCATCTTGAGAAAAGAACGGACATAGAACTGACGGATTTCGGCGTACAGGAAGGTGAAATTGCACTATACCCGGATGTTGCCCACAAGGTGGCTGCTGCAGTCGCTGCAAAGGAATTCGACAGGGGAATTCTTTTGTGCGGAACGGGAATCGGTATGGCAATCGCCGCCAACAAGGTACCCGGCATCCGCGCCGCCGTATGCCATGACCCCTATTCTACCGAGCGTTCAAGGAAAAGCAACAACGCGCAGATTATGTGCATGGGCGCACGGGTAATAGGTGCGGAACTGGCCAAGTATTTGGTGGATATTTGGCTGGAATGCGATTTTGCCGGCGGGGGTTCTACTGCGAAAGTCAACCGGATTGAGGAATTGGAAAGGGAAACTTTAAGCAAACGCGATGGAGCGGTATAGATATCTATTAAGGAGGTCGCTTATGAAAAAAATAATCAATAAGTCTTCCAACGTGGTAGAAGAAATGCTATCGGGATATCTGGCTGCTTACAGCCGGTATTACGAAAGAGTGCCCGGACAGAATGCGATAGTTTACAAGGGAAGGCGCAAAAACAAAGTAGCCCTGGTAATAGGCGGAGGCAGCGGACATGAACCACTGTTTATAGGGTTTGTGGGAAAGGGATTGGCTGACGCCGCAGCAGCAGGGAATATTTTTGCCGCGCCCAATCCCCAGTTGATTGCGGAGACAGCCCAGGCCGTCCACGAAGGGAAAGGAGTTCTGTTCATCTACGGAAACTACGCGGGAGACAATATGAATTTTGACATGGCGGAAGAGCTTTGCCAGTTTAATGATATAATAACTGCCCATGTAAAAGTATGGGACGATTGCGCATCCGCACCTAAGGAAAGAATCCAGGACCGCCGTGGAATAGCAGGAGACGTTTACGTTATTAAAATAGCCGGCGCCGCCTGCGACGCGGGCCTCGAGCTTGAAGAAGTCGTCCGCATAACGGAGAAGGCAAGGGACAATATCAATACCATAGGACTGGCAACTTCCCCCGGTTCAATCCCGGGACTTGACAAACCGACTTTTGAGCTAGGTGAGAAAGAAATAGAGTTCGGCATGGGCCTGCATGGCGAACCCGGTATTGAAAGGACAGTAATGAAGCCGGCAAATGAGCTGGTGAAAAGAATGTACAGTGAAATAAAAGCCGAAATGAATCTGAAAGAAAACGATGAAGTGGCGGTATTGGTCAATGGACTGGGATCCACGACCCTGCTTGAATTGAACACCGTATATTATGAACTGGACAAGCTGATGAAAGAAGACGGGCTGGTTGTGCATGATGCTGAAATTAAGAGCTATTGCACATGCCAGGAGATGGGAGGCTTCTCAATCACCATACTGAGGCTGGATGACGAGCTGAAAAAGTATTATGACGCGCCGTGCTTCTCACCTTATTACGCCAAGGAAGGGAATGTTTGGGCATGAGAACGTTAACTGTAGACCAAGCCACGGATATGGTAATCAGCGCCTGTGATGCCATTATCGAAAATAAGCCGTACCTGACGGAGGTAGACAGCAAAATAGGCGACGGAGACCATGGAATCGGCATGGCGGGAGGAATGGAAAGGGCAAAGACCGCCTTGACCAATAAAAGGCCTTTTCCTGACATAAATTCTATCTTCAGGACAACGGGAATGGAAATGCTCAATTCAATGGGCGGAGCTTCAGGAGTGATATTCGGGACGTTGTTCCTGGGAGGCGTAAAGAATCTTGAGCCTGTAACCGAACTGGACGGAAATCTTATTGCACGGATGATGAGGAATTCATTGGAATCCATTAAGGAGAGAGGAAAGGCGCAGCCGGGTGACAAGACCATGGTGGATGCCCTTGAACCTGCCGTAATTGCGATGGAGAACGGAAACAAGGAGGATTTGGTCCAATTGTTATCCGATGCAAGGAATGCGGCATGGCAGGGAGTGGAAAATACAAAAAACTATATCGCAAAATTCGGAAAAGCAAAGACTTTGCAGCAAAGGGCAATAGGATTCCAGGATGCAGGCGCCACTTCAGTCGCCATAATTTTTGACGGGATGTACAACTATGTAAAAGGTATCGGGGACCAGGCCTGAAATTAATGCTTTATCATCTCAATTTGAAGCCACTTTTCAGGTGGGTGGTTAATCCTGCGGAAAAGTGGTTTTAATATTTATAATTATTAATCAATACCGTGTCGGAGGAAGAGAAATGAAGAAGCTGTATTTCGGTACAAACCTGAAGATGTATAAAAATATTAATGAAACAGTTTCTTATCTTAAAGAGCTGGAAAACTGCACAAAGGATATCAGCAGGGATGAAATCGAATTGTTTGTAATACCGTCTTACACCTCGCTGGAAAGTGCATCTTCGTGTATAGACAGGAGGTTTATAAAGCTTGGGGCTCAAAATATGTGCTGGGAGGAGGAAGGGCAGTTTACGGGCGAAATATCCCCTAAAATGCTTAAGGAGCTTAACCTGGACCTGGTAATGATAGGACATTCGGAAAGACGGCATATTTTCGGCGAGACTGACAGGATGTGCAATTGGAAAGTCAAGTCTGCGCTGAATCATGGTTTCATAGCCTTGCTGTGCATAGGCGAGACCCAGGAAGAAAAGAATTACAATATCTCCGATGAAGTTCTGCGTTCACAGCTGAAAATAGGACTTCATGAGGTTTCCACAGACCGGCTGCCGGGAGTGTGGATTGCATATGAACCGGTATGGGCCATTGGCACAAGCGGCATACCTGCAACGCCTGACTATGCGGAAGAAAAGCATAAAGTAATCAGGGAATGCCTGCTGGAACTGTATGGAGAAGCCGGGGAACGCATTCCGGTATTATACGGGGGAAGCGTCAATCCTTCCAATGCCGTGGAAATGATCAAGCAGCCGTCGATCGACGGATTGTTCATCGGAAGAAGCGCATGGAACGCCAAAGCCTTTAATGATCTGATCAGAAGCGCCAAAAACCCGGTGTAAAATAATTGCCGAAACGTAGGCCGAATCCGGGTATATGGGCGGGTCAATCCCAGGTATATCGGCGTGTCAATTTAAAATCCACGGACGGGCTGAATCGAAGTACATTATGCAGATATTCATGCAGATAATGGAATAGAATATTAAAAGGTATTATTTTAATGTAAATGGTCAAAACATTGCATGATTATAATTAAGGCATTCCGCATACCGGTTAAAAACAAAAAAAGGCGCCAGCTTCCGCTGCTCCCGGACAGACTCGCCTTTCGGGCGTCATCCGGAAAAAAAGCGCTTATCGCCGTCGCCCTTATTATCCCGCTTCTTTTTATTGTCGTGCTTATATTCAGCAAGTATAAGGCAAGTTAAGAATCCCTGATACTATATCCTTCATTTCTTCTTTTTCGCATACCGTTTTGTGAAGCACTTTCTTTTGCGAAAGACCGTCAAGCGC
>JBLNDI010000141.1:0-11042 GCA_050261495.1 Bacillota bacterium | reverse complement strand
GGGGAAAGTAACACCGGTATTCAGGGTTCTTCGTGGAATCCAAAATGCTGGATTAGTTTAATTTCAGGGTTTAACCGAGGAAGATTTGGTTTGAAAAATCCTACAACAAGTTGACACTATCGTGCGGCAGGGCACATGTTGTAAAAAATAATGTCGTATGCTAGAATAAAGAACATGATTTAAAGAAAAGACTGTAACTTATTGCATCGGCTGGCAAACCGGCCGACCGGTTTGACCGGTGTCCGGTAAAAGCGGTTATCCTAGGGCGAATTTATTCCGAAATAGGTATAACGGATTTGGAGGCAAACTATGGTTGGGAAGAACATGTTCGACTTGCGGGTGTCGAACCGCGTAGCGGTGCTGAACCTGTTATATTTCGCGGGCGGCATGTCACGTAAAGAGATAGCGGCCAATCTTAACCTGACCCCGGCTGCTATTTCACATATTACCAGCGACTTGATTGCCGAAGGTATCCTCATTGAAACAAAAAAGGTCGAGGGTAAAAGCAGAATAGGCCGGCGCGAGGTTATTATGGAAATTGACCGGACAAAGTTCAGGGTTATGTGCGCCTTTATTCCAACGCGCGATGTAAGGATTACCTGTATTGACCTTGCCGGCAATGTTTATTTTACAAAAAACCTGTCTTTTGATGCGAAATTGAGCGGCAAAGAAATTATTGATTCCATTTGTGACGAAATGCTTGATTATATTAACAGCCTGAGCGAAGAACAGCGCCGATGGATTATTGGCGCGGGATTGGGTATTAAAGGCATATGTGACGACCGGCTCGGCATTAGCATCAATTCATTTGGTCTGTGGGAAGAGAATCTCCCTGTAAAGGAAATGATGGAAAAAAGACTGGGAATAAAAGTAATGGTCAACAACGATATTCACTGTGTTGCGAGCGCCGAGATGCTTTTTAACCCTCACGAGGACATCAAAAGCATTTTGTTTGTCAAATTGGGGCCGCTTGTAGGCGGGGCATTTTTGCTTGACGGAGGGTTGTTTAAAGGCTATAGTTTCCGTGCGATGGAAGTGGGGCATTTTATTGTCGACCCGCTGGGTACTGTTTGTCGTTGCGGGAAAAGAGGCTGCCTTGAAACAGTGATCGGCTTCGATGTAATTGCCAACACTTTGAGAGTGCACTACTCAAGCTCCCGGTTGCCTATCCTTTATCAGCTTACCGGCGGAGATAAAACGAAGATTACGATGGAAAAAATTATGGAAAGCTTTGATAAAAATGAACGGGTCGTATGCGAAGTAATAGATGGAGCATTAGAACGTTTTGCCGTCATGCTCGTCAATGCAATTGGATTGATTGACCCCCAGAGAGTAACTTTATATGGTTACCCGTTTGAAAGTGAAAAATTTATGGAGATGCTTAAAGAGAAAATTAAAAAGCTCTACCATGGAGAAATGTCTACCGAAATTGTGAAGAGCAGCCGCAACCTCCAATTGGATGACCTGGGCTGCGCGTCAATCGTTATCAAGGATTTTTTAAGCAATGGAGGCATATATAAACCGATTACATCTAATGCAAATTAGTGTTGAAGGTGCCTCTTGCAGTTTTTGATGTGAGATGCTTTTTTCAAGTCAGCCGGGCAAAGGTTTAAATCATTCCCCGCCAAGTCCAGGATACAGATAATTTCTGATTGTTTTAAGGCCCTTTTTAATAAAGTCGTTTCAATTAATTAACCAAATTAATAAAAGACTTTAAATAATTGGCATGAGATAATTAAGCTATATAAAAAAATTACTAATTAAATATAGCAATATTACTAAAATAATATTGCTATTTTAAATTTTGTGTGCTATAATTTGATAAAAAATAATATAAATTAATTAAAGATTTTACTTAACGGTCATGATAATAATTAATAGAGTTAAATAATTAAAATTAATCCGACAAGTACCTTTGTGGTATTGGTGGTGTAAAGCAATAGAATTTCTTAAACCAGAATCATTTTTTGACGAATCAATAAGACTATTATTGGTTCTCTAAAATTATGAAATATAACCGTAAGGTTAAAATTAAAAAAGGAGGAGTAACATGTCGCGATTCAAAGTATTTCTCAGTGTACTGCTTTCAGTTCTGATGCTTGTTGTGTTTGTTGCCTGCGGCAACGAAGCAGCGGAAAAGCCTTCGGATAAAGGGCAAACTACAGGGCAAAACACCGCTCCAAGCACCACGGAAAGCAAAGAGCCAACCAAAGAACCAACCAAAGTTCTGTTCTGGGATATGCAGAACGGCGGGGAAAACTACTTTACAATTGCTGCAGAGCATGCGGCAAAAATCACCAACGATCTCCCCAATATTACTATCGAATACCAAGGCATCCCATGGGCTAATCGCTATGAAACTTTCTCAACGGCTGTTGCAGCGAACGAAGGTCCGGATATGAGCACCGGCGGCGGCTACCAGAGTTTTCAGTTCTATTCCATGGGCGAAATTATGGAAATAAACTCAATAGTGGACGAATGGAGAGCTGACGGTACCCTGGACAAATATGATATGAGCCTGATTGACTATTTCAAAGTCGGCGACGCCCAGGTGGGTATTCCGTTCAACCGAGACCCGCGTTTCATACTTTATCGTAAAGACTGGTTTGAGGCTGCAGGTATTGAACCTCCTAAAACATGGGACGAACTGCATGCGGCTGCCAAACACTTTACTGACCCTGCAAAAGGTATATATGGCATTGCATATCCTTGTGAAGGAGCCGACGGCAATGTTTTGTTCATGCTTTGGTTTGCCATGAACGGAAGCGGCGTTTGGACCGAGGACGGTACGACCGTCGATTGGACAAACCCCAAAAACGTAGAAGCAATAGAATTCATTCGCAAGATGAAAAATGAAGGCTTAATGCCGGAGGGTATGAGTGCCTACACCAATACCGAAGTCATTCAGTTGGCTCAACAGGATAAAGTTGCTATAGTTCTTGGAATGGGCGGTAATTTTAGCAGCCAGGTTGCCGCTAACGGCGGTGATCAAAAATGGGCGTTGCTTACTACTCCACCGGCCGGTCCGTCAGCCAACGGCAAGAACGGTTATGTAACCGCTATAAACGCTATCATGGCTTACAGCGATACCAAACATCCGGAGGAAACCAAGGCGGCTTTGAAATGGTGGTGCGAGAACCAGATCGACCTGTTTAAGAATCCCGATGCTGCTATGGGCGGTCTTCCTGCACGCAATGACTGGCTGGAAGACGAGGAATATTTGTCTGTGAGGACAGATCCGTTCACACGGCAGTTTGTTAAAGAGGGCCTTATGGAAACTGTCCATACGCTGGTATTTCCTGCAGCAAACATTAAAGGCTGGCTGACCCAGAATTCCTTTGATGCTGAACGCTGGTGGTCCGGACTTTCACAGGCAATCCTTACCTCTAACGAATCTGCGGAGCAGTTATTGCAGAAGCGGCAGGATGATGCCCTTAAACTGTTGAAAGAATTTGGTGAAGCAAACTAATTGCATCGAGCGTGATTTAAGTAGGGGCTACGCTGTAGCCGTAGCCCCGATATTTTCCGTGATTAAGGAGTATTTTTATGAAGTTGAAGAGGTTTGTGCACAGCGAACAATTCTTTGCCTGGATGTTGCTCTTACCGGCAAGCCTGGTGCTTTTGACCGTACGGTTATGGCCGATGATACAAGGTATTGGCCTTAGCTTCACCAACAGGCAGCTTTTAAAAAATGTCCCAACGCGGTTTATAGGCTTGGAGAATTATTTAAATTTGTTTAATGATAAATCTTATTGGAGTTCAGCCTCTTTTACTATTATATATACCCTTGGCACGGTCATATTAGGTTACTTGCTTGGCTTGGCGATTGCCCTGCTGATGAATATGCAAATAAAAGGACGCGGGATTTTTCGGACTTTTGTTATGATTCCGTGGGTGATTCCATCCGTTGTGGCGGCTTATATATGGCGTTACGCATTAAACGACCAGGTTGGCATCATTAACATTGTGCTGCAATCACTGGGACTGGCTTCAAAGCCGGTAGCATTTCTTTCTACGCCTTGGGCTGCAAGAATGACCGTTATCCTGGTGAATATGTGGAGGAACTATCCTTTTATGGCATTGGTGCTTCTTGCCGGCCTGCAAACTGTTTCGGAGGAAATAAAGGAAGCGGCGCGGATTGATGGCGCGAATATCTGGCAGGTGTTCAGAAATGTAACGTGGCCGCAACTTCGCGGTGTAACGGCTATGTGTACTACCTTGATGTTTATCTGGACATTCAATAACTTTGATTCGGTGTTCCTGCTTACTTCGGGAGGGCCAAACGAAGCTACTTATGTGTTGTCGGTCCACGCATATTATGCAGCGTTCTCAAGGATGAGGACCGGTTACGCTTCAGCGATGGCAACACTAATGCTGGTATTCATGCTAATTGTTACGACCATTTACTTAAGGCTGATTAACAGAAAAACGGCAAAGGAATGAGGGGGATAATGAATACTGCCGCAGGGGTTGGCAAAGCGCACAGAACAGTGCGTAAAATATTCGGATTAATGCCATATCTGTTTCTAATATTAATATTAGCTGTCTCAATGCTGCCGTTGATCGGGATGCTGGGTACTTCCTTCCGTTCATATGATACCTTGTATTCCACGAGAGGAATTTTCCCGGAAAAATGGTCCCTGGACTTTTATAAAAAAGTGATGAGTGATGCGCGCGTTTTGAATTATTTTAAAAACAGCTTTGTCAATGCATCCGTTACCGCTTTATCTACAACGGTCATAGCAATCCTGGGCGGTTATGCGATGGCGCGGTATGGTAAAAAAATGCGAGGTATCAAGCTTTTTACAACTTTTATTTTAATGGTGCAGATGTTCCCTACTCTGCAGATGATAATACCGCTTTACCTTACTTTTAACGATATGGGCATAATAAATAAATGGTATACGTTATTTTTGGCCTACCCGGCATTCACGCTTCCTATGAGCCTAATGCTCATGTCAAGCTTCATTGAGAATGTACCGCATGAAATGGAAGAAGCAGGAAGAATAGACGGATGCAACCGGCTGCAGGTCATTATTCGATTGGTATTGCCGATTTCCCGGCCGGGTATTGCTTCCGCCGCAATTTTAGCGTTCAACCACTGTTGGAATGAGTTTTTGATAGCGCTTCTGCTTATTAAAAAAGATGTTTACCGGACCATGACAATAGGCTTGCACAATTACATGCAGGAAAACAACACCGACTGGGGATTAATCATGGCCGCTTCGGTCCTGATGATCATTCCTATCCTATTGTTTTTAAATGTACTGCAAAAGCATATAGTAAGCGGATTGACCATGGGTGCAGTGAAAGGCTAAGTCAAATGTGGCTGAAAGCCATACGCGTAAATTGGAAGGAGTTTATGCAATGAAAAAAGTGAAGTTGATTATGAGCAGTGATGGCTCATCAAGGATGTTGGAAGAACAAGATGATGTGTATTTTGAAAAGGATACTCAGACAGAGAATAATGTAATAAATATCTACCCTGAAATGCGCTACCAGGAAATAATCGGGTTCGGCGGCGCATTCACGGAAACTACGGCGTACAACTACTCAAAAATGAGCGACGAAAAAAAGAAATTGATTATAGATGCGTATTTTAATAAAGAAAACGGGCTCGGATATAATTTTTGCCGCACTCACATACATTCCTGCGATTTTTCACTGGAACGGTATACCTATGTTGAAGAAAATGACAAGAACCTTGATACATTCTCCATCGACCATGATCGGCGATATATTATACCATTCATTAAAGCGGCCCAAAAAGAAGCTTGCGGCTTGTACCTTTTCGCCTCTCCATGGAGCCCGCCGGGATGGATGAAGGACAATGGCGACATTTGCCATGGAGGACGGCTCCTGGACGAATATTACGATACTTGGGCAAAGTATTTTGTTAAATATATAAGCGAATATCAAAAAGAAGGCATAACTTTCTTTGGTTTGACCGTACAGAATGAGGCGAAGGCATGGCAAACCTGGGAAAGCTGTCAATACACGGCCGAGGAAGAGGCGCTTTTTGTGCACAAGTATCTGAAGCCTGCACTGGACAAAGCCGGCTTCGGAGATTTAAAAATAATGATTTGGGACCACAATAAGGAGCGTGTTTACGACCGGGTGCGCGATTCCTTCAAGGTGGAGGGGGCAGCGGACGACGTCTGGGGCATCGCCTTCCACTGGTACTCGGGCGACCATTTTGAAGCGCTGGAAATGGTTCATAAAGCTTTCCCGGATAAGCCGCTGCTACTGACGGAGTTCTGTCTTGGAACTTCGCGCGGAGAGACAATGGAAGGCCCGCACAGCAGCTGGCGCGGCGTGGAAATATATGCATCCGAATTAATTGGCAATTTCAATCACTATATGGCAGCAGCGGTGGACTGGAACATGGTTGTGGATGAAAACGGCGGACCTTTCCACGACCGTGAATATGGCTGCAAAGCCATGATTGTCGTAAATCCGGAGACTGACACTGTCATCATAGAGCCTACATACTACTCCATGGCACATTTCAGCAAGTTTGTAAAACGCGGCGCCGTGCGCATTGGCAACAGTTCGTTCAGCGAGAATATAAAAACTACTGCGTTCCAAAACCCGGACGGAGAAATTGTAGTGGTTGTTTTGAATTGCATGACGGAGCAGAGCAATGTGTACCTGCGCCTGGGCGACTGCACGGCAAGACTGGCGCTGCCGGAAAAGTCGCTTGTGACCTGTGTGATACCGCCGGAGAAATAGATAGCTGATTGGACGGAGGAAGATTTTCAAATGGCCCTGGCTACATTGACAGAATTGACGAAATACTCACAAGAGCATTCAGTTGGTATAGGAATGTTCAACATAGTTAACCTTGAATTTGCTAGTGCAATTTTCGAAGCGGCGCAGGAAACCGGCATTCCGGCAATATTTGGAATCCCGGAACGCTTTATGCAGTATTATTCGGCTGACGTTATGGCGCAGGCATGCAAAACCTTGCTTAAAAATGCAAAGGTACCGATGGCGATTCACCTGGATCACGGCAAACATTTCGAGGGGGTTATGACTGCCTTGCGCGCCGGATTTACGTCCGTAATGTTTGATGGTTCGGCTCTTCCTTATGAGGAGAATGTTGCACGGACGGCGGAAATCGTTAAAATTGCGCATGCCATGGGGGTTTCCGTAGAAGGGGAGCTCGGTTACGTGGGGCGTTCCGGAGTTGATGAATTGTCGCCCGACGGGTTTACAAAACCCGGACAAGCCGAAGAATTTGTCGCCCGGACCGGAGTTGACGCCCTTGCAATAGCAATCGGCAATCAGCACGGACAATATAAAGGCGTACCGAAGTTGGATTTTGACCGGCTTTGCGATATACGGTCCAGGGTTGAATGCGGCCTGGTTCTGCACGGCGGCACTGGAATCCCTGATGAAGATTTTGTCAGGGCTGTCAAATGCGGAATCAATAAAATAAACATTTACACGGCAATGGATGTTGCGGCCAGAGAGTTCAATACCGGGCATTTTGGCAATTATAAGGCTTACCTGGACTATACAAGGGATTTAAAAGGTGTTGTAAAGGACGTAGTAAAGAAACATATCATGCTTTTTGCAGTTAATTAACCAAGTATAACAATAACGAAGATGCAATATAAGCCCGGAGATCTGACGGGATTATTAAAGGGGAGATTATTTTGTTGAAAAGGGAACGTCCCTATTTTGAGGAAAATGAACCTGTTATAAGGGATATAGCAGCGCAGGGAATGGTTTTGCTGGAGAATAACAATAATACATTGCCTCTGAACGAAGGAGAAAAAACCATTGCCCTGTATGGAGGAGGAGCGATACGCACCGTGTATGGCGGATGCGGCTCGGCAATTGCCCTTCCAAGAAGGGTGGTCAACATCCTGGATGCGTTTAAAAATGCTGGGTACAAGGTTGTTTCCGAAAAGAACCTGCTGGAATACGATAGTGAATATAAAAAAGCGGAAGAGATAGTAAAATCGTTTATGCAGGTTCCTGGATACCCGCAGGTCCTGACATATGAATATTATCGCCCCGGCGATCTTTACGTCCCCGATGAGGATTTTGATGCTGCCGCAAGCCAGACCGGTACGGCGATTTATGTGATTTCAAGAACAATAGGCGAAGGCTGGGACAGAAGGAAGGAAGGCATCCCGCTCAAAACGGTTGATGAGGACTTTAAGAACATAGCAACGGAGATATTTCTGAAGAGGAAACCGGTAAAAGCGACGGATAATCATAAAGAGGAACAGGAGTTCATGGAGCGGACCGACTGCTATGTAAATAGCTCTTATGAACTGACGGAGATTGAAAAGTCCAATATAAGCCGGATGGTAAGGAAATTTAAAAAGACCGTATTGCTGCTGAATGTCGGCGGTGTTATTGATGCCGGGTTTTTCAAGGAAATAGAAGGCTTGGGCGCCGTATTGTTAATTTCTTACGGCGGTATGGAATGCGGCAATTCCGTGTTGGATGTTTTAGAGGGCAGGGTCACTCCTTCCGGCAAGCTTACCGACACATGGGCATATAAATATGAGGATTACCCGGCGTCCAAATATTTCGCAAGAAACGGGGACGGGAATTCCCTTTACGAGGAATATACCGAAGGTATTTACGTGGGTTACCGCTATTTTGATACATTCGGGATAAAGCCCATCTATGAATTTGGCTATGGTAAATCATATACCAAATTCGATATTTCGGTTATCAATGTGGCTGCCGATGAAAAAGAAGTTGTCCTGGAAGTGGCGGTTGCCAATACGGGGAACAAATATTCCGGCAAAGAAGTGGTGCAGGTTTATTATTCCGCTCCTGACGGAGTATTGGAGCACCCGTACCAGGAACTGGTTGCCTTTGCAAAAACAAGGGAGCTCAAGCCGGGTGAGCGGCAAACACTTAAAATCAGGTTCCCGGTTTCACAGATGGCGTCGTACTGCGAGGAAAAAGCGGCTTTCATACTGGAAGCGGGGGATTATATTTTAAGAGTGGGCAATTCCTCACGTAATACGCATGTGGCGGCTGTTCTGCGCTTGAACGGTTTAGCTGTTGCCGAGCAGTTAACAAACCAGCTGAATACCGGAAAATTAAACGAGTTGACCAAAAAGGGCGCCGCAGGGTACGGCTATGAGGGAGAACAGCAGGAAATCAAGGCGGCGAAAGTTATTGAACTGGACGCCGGTAGGATTGAAACGCTTGATACGGCACATAACGGCTTTGCCTATGATTTTGACGACGTTGTCACTTATATAGTGGGCGACGAAAAAACAGGACCGTTGAATGCAGCAGACAGGGTTTATTTAGAAGATAAGGTTACGCCGAACCGCAAGCACAGACAGGTTATCAAATATGTAGATAAGAAGCCCGGAGCGAAGCTGGCCGATGTAATGAACGGGAAACTGACGCTTGAAGAGTTTGTAGCTCAAATGTCTTTGGAAGAGTTGGCCTTCTTGTGCAATTTTGAAAGATTTGCCGATGATGTGATGGAGAAATACGGTATCCCGACGCCGCTGCAGTTTGACGGCCCTGCCGGGATCCGGATACTTAAGGAATATACGAGCGACGGAAAAGCGAAGCTTGTGGCAAACGAGCTCAGGAGAGGGAGAATCCCGAGTGAATATGCCAGGAGCGGCCAGCCGCAGTACCTGTATTGCTCCGCTTGGCCGGCAAGCATATTGATAGCTCAAAGCTGGGATCTCGGGCTGTGCAGAAAATTCGGGGAAGGCATCCTTTTCGAGCTGCGTGAGCGCGGCGTGAATGTTTTGCTGGCTCCCGGGCTGAATATTCACCGCGACCCGCTTTTAGGCAGGAGCTTTGAATACTTTTCCGAAGATCCGGTAATTTCAGGACTGATGGCTGCCTTCATAGTAAGGGGAATACAGTCGGAACCCGGGTACGGCGCCTGTATAAAGCATATAGCGCTTAACAACCAGGAAACAGACCGTTATTACTCCAATTCGGTAGCCTCGGAAAGAACCATCAGGGAAATCTATCTTAAAGGCTTCTGCATGGTGATCAGAGCGGCTCGTCCTTTAATGATCATGACTTCATACAATTTTATTAACGGCGTGCATGCTTCAGAGAGCTTTGACCTTTGTACGGACATCATAAGAGGCGAATGGGGATTTAAAGGGCTGATCCGCACAGACGGCCTGGCCGGTGAAAATCATGATCTTTCGATGTACGCCGGCAACGAATGGATTTCCTATTTGAAAGCTTACCGCGAAATCATCCGGAAAACCGACCATACCAAATATGATCCGGAAGAAGACAAAGACTGCGGGCCTCTTACGGAAGAGGACGAGACAATTTATCTTGGGGACGTGCAGAAATGCGCGATGAACATATTAAGGTACATTATGTACACAGAAACCGTTGAACGCCTGGGCGTTAAGAAAATCCCATATATAAAGCAGGATGAACTGGTTGATTATCTTTTGGTGGAGTAGAGAAAGCATAAGAAACTAATGAATTGCTTAGAAAGGACAGGTAATAGTTTATATGCGACAGAAAGAAATTAAGCTGGGTTTTATACCAATCAAAAGAAAGGCTTTTGACTTGCAGGTCCCGATAGACCAGAAGTATGCAATCGAGAAAAAAGTTAAGGAGATTTTGCCCGAACCGGTAGAACTGGTCGATTGCAATGACCTTGCTCCCGACGGCTTGATATTTGAGATTGATGATATTGAAAAAGTCGTTGCTAAAATGAAAGCAAATGATGTCGACGGTATTTTCCTTCCGCATTGCAATTTTGGCACGGAGGAAATCGCCATACGGGTTGCAAAACAACTGAAGGTTCCTGTGCTGCTATGGGGCGAAAGGGATGTGGAGCCGGTTCCGGGCATAGTGCGTCTTCAGGATACCCAATGCGGCTTGTTTGCTACAAGCAAGGGTTTTTTGAACGCACATATTCCATTCAGTTATATTGTTAACTGCTACCTTAATGAGGATAGATTTGTAAAGGGATTTCTCGAGTTTATTTCGGTGATTTCCATTGTGCGGACGTTCCGTAAAAAGATGCGGATTTTATATATTGGGAACCGTCCGCGTCCTTT